>NZ_JAXOFU010000005.1:0-227856 GCF_036409425.1 Virgibacillus sp. MG-45
CAAACCAGCCAATTATCTGCTTAATAATTTAGTCTAACTTTATGGGTTCAGTACATACACATTCATGTGAGCCACTTTTTTTATTTGTTATTGTCTTTATTCTGACTCTTGTTCTGCGGGTACAGTTATTTCTGTAGAAGCAGGTTGGCCTCTTTTTCCTTCATTCGCACCGTTCCTGCCAATTGGCGTAACCGTGATCGTATAGGTTTGCCCAGCCTGTGCCTTTTCAATAATGACGCCATTAGATTGGACAATTTGTTTCTGATTGTTCACGATTACTTCAAATTGAGCAGGGGGGCCATTATATTGCCAGCTGACATCAATCTCTTTATTCTCATTATAGGTAGCAGCTAAAGCTTGAACTGCACCAATATTTCCTGCTTCGTTTTCTTCTTCCTCATCTGGAATTTCTTCTTCTTCCTCAGCTTCAGGCACCTTTACCTTTGTTGACTTTGCTTCACTCTTATTCGCGCTATCATCCTTACTTACGGCAATAACTTGAATTTGATATTCTGCTCCTGGTTCAACTTCGGTAATTTCGATTGTGCGTTCTTCTGTTGATGATAGCTCCTGCATCGAACCACCATTTACACTTGCACTGACATTAAAAACAATATCCTCATCGACATCATGGTTCCAGGTTACTTGGATGGAATTAGAGTCTTCATTGTACGCTGCTTTTAGTTTACTTACTGGATCGATCCTATCATATTTATCAGATTTCTTCTTCGGTTCCGTTCCTTTTACAAACAACTCCGTCACGATTTGTGATTTAGGTGTATATTTACTCGGAAGTGCTGCTGGATTTGAACCTTTTTCAACTGCTACACGAACAACGGAATCGGGCTTTTTAAAATCTCCGGAATCTTTTCCTTTGGATATTTCAGCCATTGTTTCTTTAAATAACTGATTCGCGACAACAGTGTTTTTCTTTGATACATCCTCTTCATATCCAGTCCAAACAGAGACAGTGTAATCCGTTGTATACCCTGTAAACCAAATATCCTTATCATCATTTGTTGTTCCTGTCTTTCCAGCGACATGTAACCCAGGAACATTTGCAGATCTCCCAGTACCTTCTTTGACCACTGTTTTCAGCATATCAGTAATCATATATGCGGTATAGTCAGACATAGCAGCTTTAGGATCAGGGCTTAATTCAACTGTGCGTCCATCAGGGAACTCAACTTTTGTCACTGTGTATGGATCATTGTATATTCCTTCATTACCAAATGCTCGGAAAGCACCCGCCATTTGTAATGGATTAACGTTCGTTTCTGCACCACCAATTGCATCCGTTAAATTGATCTTATCATCTTTAAACGGAATTCCTAGACCTTTGGCGAACTCCATTGCGTTTTTAGCGCCAACTTCTTCAAAGGTTTTCACAGCTGGAACGTTTAGTGACCATTGCATCGCATAACGCGCACTCATCCAGCCTTGATATTTCAAGTTCCAGTTCTTAATTGTTTTATTCGTACCTGCGATCGGATATGGTTTATCATCGTTGAGCTGATGATATGTGGACCATTTTTTATATTCAATAGCAGGTCCGTAATCAAGAATAGGCTTAAAGGTCGACCCAGGCTGCTTTCCACCTTGAATAGCATAGTTCCATTCATCTGTACCTTTACTATTTCTTCTACCACCAACAGCACGAACAGCACCATTTTTTGTATCAAGTACGACTAAACCAGCTTGAAGCTTGTCATCTCCATTATAAGCGATAGGGTTGTTTTCACTGTCGGTTAATAGTGATTCTACATGCTTTTGCGCGTCAGGATCTAAGGTCGTATAAATTTTAAGTCCATCAGTATATATATTGGCATCAAGCTTTTCCTTTACTTCTTTATCAACTGCTTGAATGAATGCTTCGTATGGTGTTGAATCAGGACGATCGCCAGCAAGTAAAGAGGGGATATCCACTTGACTTGCCTCATCGGCTTCGGCCTGTGTTATCTTTCCATGTCTTACCATTAGCTTTAATACCGTATTCATTCTTTCCTTCATTAAATCAGGATTCTCATATGGATTATATGCACTTGGACGTTGGGGAAGACCCGCTAAAATGGCGGCTTCTGGCAAGGTTAATTCATGCAAATCAGTTTTACCGAAATAAACCTCCGATGCCTTCGCAACTCCCCAAGCATTACTTCCGTAGAAAATTTTATTCAAATACATTTCTAAAATTTGTTCTTTAGAATATTCACGTTCTAATTTTAATGCTAACCACATTTCTTGCACTTTCAATTTTATTTTCTTTTCTGGGGTGAGGAAGGATTTTTCTACAACCTGTTGCGTTATTGTACTAGCACCTTCTGCACCAAACCCACGTTTAACGTTAGCGACAACCGCACCACCAATTCGTTTTAAATCGATTCCGCTATGGTCGAAAAAACGAGAGTCTTCCGTTGCCGTTACTGCATCAATAAGAACCTTCGGTAAATCATCAAATTCAACCTTTGTTCGTTTTTCTGAACCAAAATCACCAATCAAGTTTTCGTCCTGATCATATATCTTCGTAGAAAAAGGGTCCGATAGTTTCGATGCATCAATTTCTGGTGCTGTGGCAATATAATATGTAAATAACACGCCAACACCTAGTCCAATTGCGATTAGTAATACAAAGAGAACACGCATTATTTTTTTCCAAAATGGTTTCTTTTTTGATTTTTTTTGTTTTCTTCGTGCAATACGAGATTGGCTATTATCCGCCATTTTGCTTACCTCCAATGAAATGAACTACATTTCCTGTATTAGTCTCTAAATTAAAAGTAAAGTTGTTCAACGATTTCTAAATAGTTTACTCGCGCTTTAAAATCGAATGGAATAGGATAGCCATCCTGAACAATTGCTGCATATGGAATCGACTTTTTACCATCATTTAAATGCGCCTGCCAATAACGCAATAATTTGGTTGCTGGTAATAAAAATGTCTCATCCCTTACAGTGAAGCGTAGGATCATAAAACAAATTCCACCATGCTCGACGACTGCTTCCATATGCGAGATTTGATGCGAATGAATATTCGCTAATGGAAATGCGGTTTTATTTCTAGTTTCTTTTGCTTCAAAATCAATATATTTATTCCGATATATTCCATTATAATCCGTTGTTGATGCTTGTTTAAAATAGGCCTCCGTTATTACCGCGGCACTTCGTTTAGGATAATTTACTTTTACGATTTGTACTGGTGTCGGTTTTTTATGGATAACCGCTTTATTTATCTCTAAATAATACGTATTCGTTATATTAATATCTTCCTCCAATGTCATGCCTCGTTTTCCATATCCATGCTGCAGCTTAGGCTGTATATTGGATGATCCACTGCTCTTTTTCCCATTCGGATAATTCATTTTATGTCCTCCTATTGTATTACAGTATCATATCAAAAATAGAACAGAATGATAACTATAAACAAATAAAAGTACCGATATTTTCATAAATAAAGGTAGGTAGTGCGAATGGAAATGAAATGGAATGATGTCAACTATATTCATTATATAACAAATAAGACCGAATTATATAATATGGACAATATTTCCCGTACAAAGGCATATCAAAACCTGTACTTTCAGCTTCCCGAATTAAAATGGGCATTTGTTGCAAGTATTGTATCAAGAAATGCTGGCTGGAACATGACTGATCTATATTTAAAGCCCTTTAAAAGTATGTTAAGTAATAAAGAGCGCGTACGATTATTCATGACTTACGAACGAGCAAACTGGCTTATATTCTCGGATGCATATCCCCAACTAGAAATTTATCGAATATCGAAAGAAATCCAGAAACCAATGTTTCATTTACTTAACCATTTCAAGGTTTCTAAATTTATGGAAAGGGAGTGGAATTATTTTTGGCAATATAAAGACAGAGATCGGTTACTTATTGCATTAATTATTAATGAACAAAATGTTATTCATCATCCAATTGTTAAACAACCCTTTTATAAGCACCATGTGTTTTTATCAATGCCATACTTGATGCAAAACTTTTTTTGGATGAACGCAGTTTTACTACCGACATTCGATACCAGAATTTATGGTGCAAATGTCCATGGTTTTACGAAGCTACAAAATCGTATTAGCTTAGGGAAAAAACTTGCCTCGATCATCTTTCATCCTGACGTGTATGATGATCTTGTTTTGTTTACGAAGCAAACAGAACATACTGGATCAAGAAAAGACTATGAAAGAAATATAGGTATATCCTTGCCAACAGCTCCAATGTTACGGGCGATTTATCCAGTAGTTGATCATCAAGATATTATTCGTAAGGATTGGTTTACATTAGAGGGTATAAAAGCATCTTGGCTTTTACCAAAACGTACCAAGATTGATTCTTCTATTGGAAATACTTTTTATAAAAAAAGGCATCTTCTATGGAGCTATATGCATCTAAAAACACTGTGGGACAAATAAAGGGATTTGCTCGATGCAAATCCCTTTAAATTAACGCTACGTAGAAGGACGATTCGGTCCTTTTAGCTTTTTATTCCCTTTTTCTAAGGCTTTATACGTTGTTTCCTTCTCTTTAGAGGTCACTTTATTTTTCTGCGTATTCATCCTTATCCCTCCTTCGCCTTAGTTTGTCTAAATGAGAAGAAAACATAACGATTTTTTCTATTTTTGTTTGATTTATTCTAGTTTTGTCGAAGTTGAAGGACTTTAGCGATTGTTAACGAATTTAAATTTATGTAGGAAAGTAAACTAGATGGGGTGAATAAAATGAGTTTAGCCATGTACAAAGAGAGTCACAGATATATCCAAGGAATGCCAAAGCATGACACCGATCATTTTTTTCTACGTATGAACGAGCAAATTGGAAGGATTGATTCCAGAATAACTATGCGAATAGATGAAGAGGTTACAGTCCAATACCATAACCTGTCCAATGAAATAAGCTGTGTTAGAATTTTAATTCCAAAACAAAATCCCGCGATTAAATAACTCAAATAGGATGTGTTTTGCTGTCATCCATGATACAGTTACATTGTATATTTTCTATATAAAGGATGGGACAGCATGGAGTTAATGATTCAAACAACCGAGCTTCTTAAGCATATAGACCAGTTGAAAGATAACTATGAGCATAATGATCCTCCTCAAAATCAGAAAGACAAGGATTTTTTCCATTATGTAAAAGAGGCGACATTACCTGTCTACAACCTTATAGATGATTGGGAAAGTAACGCACTCACATTCTTAAAAACAAAGCAATCAAATGTTCATCCACAACAAATTATGTCTACTAGAGATAATTTGGAATTACTATTAATGCATAGCTATTATATAGATGTACGACGCAAAAGGTATATGGAACTATACCAGTCTATTTGTTATGTACTTGATAATCTTGTTCAAGATATTGAAGTTAATGACTAAATTGTGAAAGTGCTTTACTTTTCCTAAGTTATCTCTTATAATTACCTTCCACTACCAATAGGGGGGAAGTACATATGGCAAAAGAACAATTGATAGAGCACGCGATAACGATGATGAATAGTGCTTATGTTCCTTATTCTAAATTTCCCGTTGGGGCCGCATTATTAACAAAATCAGGAAAGGTGTACACAGGATGCAATATTGAAAATGCAGCTTATCCAGTAACTTGTTGTGCAGAAAGAGTTGCCATTTTCAAAGCAATTGCAGATGGTGAACGTGACTTTCAGGAAATGGCTGTTGCAGCAGATACTAAGCGCCCTGTACCACCTTGTGGCTCTTGCCGTCAAGTGATGAGCGAGTTTTTCGATAGCGACATGCCGATTTATTTGACAAATCTTCATAAGGATACAAAAACCATTCATATGGAGGAATTGCTACCTTTTTCTTTTCAGCCCACTGACTTAACAGAAAAATAAAGCTAAATAAAAAATGGAAGCTGATTTTTCAGCTTCTTATTTTAATGGTATACTGTAAAAAAGACATAAAAAACAGTTATTCTAATAAGATAATATGAGCAACCAAATATGGTAAAATTACTAATGAACAAGATGAGGTGAGGTTGTATGACACAAAACCGTATGCAAATGAATACAAAGGAAATATTAGAAAAAGATTTTAAAATTTCTATGAGGGGCTATAACCAAGAAGAAGTGGACGAGTTCCTTGATAAAATCATCCAAGACTATGAAGCATTCCAACAGGAAATTGATAAGCTGAAGCAAGAAAATGAGCATTTACGAAAAAATGCAGAAGGAACTAGAACACGTGCTGCTGCAACATCTGGACATCAAGTCAATTATGACATTCTTAAACGTTTATCCAATTTAGAAAAAGCAGTTTTCGGTAAAAAATTTGCTAATGCAGATCAGTAGACATACCAAATTCTTCTAGTGAAATTTTCCCAATCTCATGGTATACTATTTTTACTTTAAAATTGAATACTCACGTAATCGCTGCATGCTATTAGCATGTAGAGGAAAGTCCATGCTCACACAAACTGAGATGTTTGTAGTGTTCGTGCTTGACGAAATCATAAGTCAAGGTAGCTTTCATAAGCTAACGGCAGTGGATCCTCCTAAGTCCGTTTGGATATGGAGTAGTACACTTGAAAGTGCCACAGTGACGAAGCTGAGTTGGAAACAATTCAGGTGGAACGAGGTAAACCCCGCGAGTGAGCAACCCAAATAATGGTAGGGGCACTCTTGAGTAGGGAATCCAACCGAAAAAGAGCCAGGCTATTGCCTGTAGATAGATGATTACGACCTGCGTACGAGGCTGACCACCGTATGAGTACAAATGGTACAGAACATGGCTTACCGAGTATTCAATGGTCCCATGAACGAAGACAACCTTTTTTGTCGGCATAATGCCAACGAAAAAGGTTTTTTGTTGGAGAGATATACGATCGGATACGATGAATAATTAAGGCTTGAATTACATGTTAATTGTCGAGATAAAATTTTCACCACACCAAGAAAGCACTTTTTCAAAAAGAATACCCCTCGAAGGGGCGATTGACAGCAATCATCATTTTTTCGCATCACAATCTTTCATAAATGATTCGATAGCTTGTATAAATGTATCCAAAGTAGGTTCATAAATATTATGATCCGATTCATTGAATACGATTAAACTTGCTTGAGGCATTTTATCTAAATATTTTTCTCCTGCTTCTGCAGATAACGCTGCTCCTTTTTTTCCAGCACGAATAATAAGGGCGGGGCATACAATGGTCGATAACGCATCCCAAAGGATAACTTGAGATGATTCTTTTTGTATTCCTTGTAATGCTGTATAACGCATTCTTTGAGAAAGTGATTTTCCTCTCCAAGGCGGTAAAGATGAGAAAAACTCTACCCACCCTTGTGGGAGTTGTGTATGAATAGCGGGGTAGTCCCCGATGATAAATCCTTTCACTATCTCCTTGTTTTCTAATACGTATTTAATTGCGTATGACACGCTTCTAGAGTAGCCAAATAATATAAAGTCTTTTAGCACTAGATGATTAACAACCGCTTCAATATCATGCTTATGATCATCCAGACTGTATCCAGCTTCTGGAGTGTCGCTTTTGCCACGGCCTCTAAGTGTGATAGTAATACAGTGTCTAGGGGAAAGCTTTTCCATTACGGAAATATAATCTTCTGCTGACTCCGAAAGGCCAGGAATAATTACCAACGGAGTCTGTTTCGTTATATTAGCATTTATTTCAATAAAGTGTATTTTAATACCATTATTATTAATCCAACTTTCATTATAAATCATACTAATCCCACCTTATCTAGTAATGAACATATGGCGTTGTCTTCCATCATCTTAAAGCATGGAAAGGAAGAAATGCATGAACACCTTTGATCAAATTTACAACTTGCGTTATTCGCAAATCAACTACCATCGTAGCGTATGCATAAGCCTCAGTTCGTGAAATCTTATATAAAGACGACATGAAATCCAGCATCTCACTTAAAGCTATCCACATAGCTTCTTCAAGATTTTCATGAAACCCCATTGTCAGCCATCCAGTACTCGTTTTAGCTCTAGGCATTTTAATCGGCATATCTTCTCTTACTGAAAGGGTTAAACTAACTTTTTCCATTGGACATTCAAGGGCGGGACCACTAACTTCTCCATCACCTTGAACAGCATGACCGTCTCCTGTGGAGAAAAGAGCACCGTCAACAGGGATTGGTAAAAATAGTGTACTCCCAGCCTGTAATTCTTTACAATCCAGATTTCCTCCAGATGGCCGCGGAGGGAGGGTGGAATGGTTCCCTATTTCCGATGGAGGCATTCCCATAATCCCCATGAAAGGCTTTAAACCTACACTATAATTGAAATTACCGAATTGACTTTTTCCGACCATTTTTTCCGTATCTAGTTCAAAGTCTAATAAAACTTCTTTTTTTCTGACCATCCCCATTTTCTCATTCCAATAGCTTGGGAATCCTCCTGCTGATGTCCACCCCCATGTCCCAGGGATTACTTCATTAATCTTTATTTCCAACGTTTGTCCGGCTTTGGCTTGTTTGATAAAGACGGGACCAATTAATGCGTGTCCGAATCCATCCGGGTATCGACTCGGATTTATTTCAGTGAATTTCCTTCTTGCTTCCCCCATAGCAGAGCGTCTCTCCGCTCCCCATGCGGCATCTAATGTTCGAAATATGACAGTATCTCCTGTATTAATTTCTAGAGCGGGCTCTAATTCATTACTGAAAAAGCCGTGAAGTGCATTTGCATCAGGTTTTAAATAATGAAGTTCAGACATTTCACACCACCTTTCCATCGTAATATTAAACTATAATTAAATCACTTTTATTACTTTATAAAGTAATTTAAATTACTTTAAATGTCAACTCTTTTCACGTAATAGAGTGATAATATTTACCTCATAATGTTTGCTTTTCTTGATATCCACACTATAACTAATTATATTGCTTTTAAAAGTAATTTTATTTACTATTTATTATAAAGGAGTAAGGAGGCAGAAAAATGAAATCTTCCTTTAAATTAAATACGCATTTATTGAAAAGAAAAGTTCCTAACTTAACGGTTGCTGCTAAACGTGCGGGGCTACGGCCAGCTACCGTTTCAAATCTGACGACTGGCAAGATACCAATTAGCCGAGCTGAGGTTAAAACTTTAGTCGCATTATCCCAAATAGCAGATTGTACATTGGATGAATTAATCATAATAGAAGACGAAACAGAAAAAATAGAAACAGGAATCAAGACAATAGATTTGTTTGCTCCTTTAGTTCGAGGTGGAACTGCTGGACTTGTCGCTCGTCAAGATATGGGACAATTAGTTTTACTTGGTGAGCTTTTTTATCGGATGAGAAAGTTACATTTCTACACAATACTTTTTATGCCGAACACGAATATTCAAGGCTTAAATGATGTGATAAAGAACGCAGATTATTTTAGTTCAACCACGAATGACACGTTTAAAAAACTAAATGAAATAAACCTAAATCAAGATTTCATTATAGGCGTTGATAGATCCATGGTAGTATCCGGTGATTTAACTAATTTAAAGGAACGAATAAGGAAAGAGACGGATCGATCAATTACTTTTGTTATTGTCGATATCACTGGGCAATCTGTAGACGATGATATACCATTCGGTCCATTAGAGTCTTATTGGTCTTTTGATATAGACTTAGTAACAAGGAGAATGTATCCAGGAATTAATCCGATATCTTCAACATCTTCTTTAATAGAAAGTGAATATTTGGATGCTGATCATTTAAGTGTTGTACGCCCAGCCAAAAAATTGCTTCGACGATACAGGGAATTAACGTTTATCGTAAATACTTTTGGCTTTAACAAATTGATCGAAAGAGATCAAGAAGTTTATACCCGTGGATTACGGTTGGAAGCTTTCCTTACGCAACCATTTTATATCGCCGAAGAAGTCACGGCTAAAGCAGGGGAATGGGTTAGCTTGCAAGAAACGGTAAAAGCTGTTCAATCCATACTAGATGGAAAAACCGATAACACGAAAGTAGAAGACTTAATGTATATCGGCGCATTGAATCCTAAATAAGTATTGCAGGAATTTTTTAAAGCACTTCAATTTCTTGGTTATATAAGTGCTCTACACTTTTGGTTCTTATCTTCCATCTTGATGTGGTAAACTGATACTAATACATTTTTGATTTAAAGATGAAAGGAAATTTTGATATGCAGGTTACTTTAATTGCAACAGCAGCTATGGGCTTAGAAAGCGTCGTAGCAAATGAAATAAAAGCACTTGGATATGAAACACAGGTAGAGAATGGGAAGGTAATTTTCGAGGCACCAATTGAGGCAATTCCACGCTGTAATTTATGGCTACGGACTGCTGACCGAATAAAATTATTAGTAGGACAGTTTGAAGTAAAAACGTTTGATGCATTATTCGAAGCAACAAAGGCACTTCCATGGGAAAACTATATTAGTGAGGATGGATCATTTCCTGTTTCCGGAAAATCAGTTAAATCCACGCTTTTTAGTGTGTCTGACTGTCAAGCGATTGTCAAAAAAGCAGTAGCAGAACGATTAAAGCTTAAATACGGGCTCGCAAGCATGCTTCCTGAAACCGGTGCGCTTTATAAAATAGAAGTGGCAATTCATAAAGATATTGCGTCATTAACTATTGATACTTCTGGTGTTGGTCTACATAAAAGAGGATATCGTGTTGGACAAGGAGAAGCACCATTAAAAGAAACGATGGCAGCTGCTTTGTTGCTTTTAACGAATTGGAAGCCAGACTTTCCATTAATTGATCCGTTTTGCGGCTCTGGCACGATTCCAATAGAGGCGGCGCTAATCGGGCAAAATATTGCTCCAGGCTTTAATCGCGCATTTGCTTCAGAAAATTGGTATTGGATCAAACAGAAATTATGGGATCAAGCGTTTGAAGAAGCAGAAGACGCTGCCAATTATGATCAACCGCTGCAAATCCTTGGAACGGATATTGATCATAAAATGATTCAAATCGCTCAAGAAAACAGCCGTGAAGCAGGTTTAGCTGATTTAATTTCATGGAAACAAATGCAAGTCAAAGATCTGACCATTAAGGATGAGGTAGGATATCTTATCGGAAATCCACCATATGGTCAGCGAATTGGAAATAAAAAAGCAGTGGAACAAATATATCACGATCTCGGACAAGTGATGAGCAAGCATCCTGGATGGAGTGTATACATTTTGACTGCATATGAGCAATTTGAAAAACAGTTTGGGAAAACAGCTACAAAAAAACGGAAACTATTTAACGGGTTTATCCGAACAGATTATTATCAATATTTCGGGAAGAGAGCATCAAAATAAAAGACGCGGAGGGGATTCGATGGATTCAGTTCAAAAAATGGAAAAGGATTTTCAAGCATTGCTTCAGGAACAAAGTGCGTACCAAGAAGCAATCGGATTAATTCATTGGGATTTACGAACTAAAATCCCTAAGAATGGGGTAGCGCAACGATCAGAGGTTGTTGGATTTTTAGCAGAAAAACTCCACGAATTAGAAACATCTGAAAAAATGAAGTATTTTATTGACGGGTTAGAAACAACTACCGATAATAACGTATTGCAAAAGGCGATTACTGTTTGTAAAGAAACATATGAAAAAAATCGTAAAATTCCTACGGAAATGCTTAAAGAATACGTGATGCTTCAATCTAAATCAGAAGCAGCCTGGCAAAAGGCAAGAGAAAAAGCCGATTTTGCTTTGTTTCAACCATACTTGGAAAAGCTTGTTGATTATAATAAAGAATTCGCAAACTTATGGGGTTATCAAGACAATATTTATGATGCCTTATTAGATAATTACGAACCAGGTGTGACAGTAAAAACGTTAGATGACGTTTTTCCTAAAGTCAGAAATTCATTGAGTCTCCTTGTGGAAAAGATAAGCCAAAGCACTGTAAAGCCTGATTCTAGCTTGTTACAGACGCATTTTCCTCAGGATAAGCAAAAAGCGTTTGCTATCGAAATTTTACAACGAATGGGTTACAACTTTGATTCTGGACGATTGGATGAGACGATTCATCCTTTTGCTATCTCCCTTAATGCAAATGATGTTCGAATCACGACAAGATATGATGAACAGGATTTTAGAATGGCAGTTTTTGGTACCATTCATGAAGGTGGGCACGCCTTATATGAACAGAATATTGATCCAAAGCTCTATCAGACCCCTTTAGCTACTGGAACTTCCATGGGCATTCATGAATCACAATCACTATTTTGGGAAAATTTTGTTGGTCGAAGCAAATCATTTTGGGAAAGCCATTATGATTTATTTAAACAACATGCGCCAGCTTATTTCCAAACCATTGCCTTTGAAGACTTTTACCAAGCTGTAAATGAAGTTAAGCCATCTCTTATTCGAATTGAAGCTGATGAGTTAACCTATTCGTTACACATCATGATACGTTATGAATTAGAAAAAGCACTAATAAATAGTGAGATTTCCGTAAAAGATTTGCCACACCTTTGGAACGAAAAAATGAAAGATTATTTAGGAGTTGAACCACCTTCAGATCGAGAGGGGCTTTTACAAGATATTCATTGGGCAGGGGGAGACTTTGGCTACTTTCCGTCCTATGCATTAGGGTATATGTATGCTGCACAATTCAACCATGTTATGCAGCAGGAATTAGATGTAGAAGGAATCATCAAAACTGGTGAATTCAAGCCACTGACAAATTGGATGGCTACTCATATTCATCAGTTCGGAAAAGCGAAAAAGCCATTAGAAATTATTCAGGATGTTACAAATGAAAAGTTGAACCCAAATTATCTCATTGAATATTTAACAAAGAAATATCAAGCAATATATCAATTTTAAAAGTTCAAAAGCGTAAAGCGCCGCTTAAAAACAGAGAGATTGGAGCTACGTAACTGAGATAAAGGAATCACGGCGAGGAACGAGTCGCTGATGACTTATCGGAGGGCGCGAAGCGAAATCTAGGCGTTTTTGGCGCTTGAAGCTAGACAATCAAAAGCGTAAAGCGCCGCTTAAAAACGGAGAGATTGGAGCTGCGTAACTGAGAAGGAATCACGGCGAGGAACGAGTCGATGATGACTTATCGGAGGGAACGACGCGAAACTTTCTAGTTTTTAGCGCTTGGAGCTTGATGTGGCTGTTGTTCCATCAAAGCTTTCCACCTCGTAGGAAATTTTATAATTACCGAGATAAATTAAAAAACAGGGGAGAACCCCTGTTTTTTAATTATTTCCGATTGGCCATGCAAATGGCGGTGATCCTGGTGGTGAATTTTGAATAATATCGACAAATGGAATGGAATATGCGAATAGGATTAAAGCAATTGTAATCCCAATCCAAAGCTTCCAATTGTCAAACCACATTGGTGTAGGCTCTGCATCAGCTTCTTCTTCTGCAACTGGAAATTCCTCGATCCCTTTCGGTGCAAAGAAGGTCAAGTGGATAAAAATATACATCATTAGAATGATCCCGATAAATAGAATGGAACCACCAATTGCTTGCGCTAATTGATAACCAATCCATTCCTGAGCTTGTGCGGTTCCTCCATATTCAGAAAACGCAGATCTCCTTGGTCCACCAAGTAAACCTTGGATATGCATTGCAACAGACATAATCGTCATTCCAACCGCCCAAATGATTGTTTGGATCATGCCAAGCTTATTTATTTTTGCAGTTAGCTTTCTACCTGTTAAATGAGGGATAAGCCAGTACGTTACCCCAAAAAACGTGAGTACAACAGTGGTAGCAACGGTTAAATGAAAGTGACCTGTAACCCAAATCGTATTATGAACAACACCATTTACTTGGTGTGATGCATTTATAATACCGCCCGCTCCGCCTGGAATAAATGCGAGCATCCCAACAAAAGGAGCGAAGAATCGAACATCCTTCCATGGCAAATGCCGGAACCAGCCAAACAATCCTTTATGGCCCTTTTTACGTCCGGTTATTTCAAACGTCGCAAAGAGAGAGAAAGCAGTCATCAAGCTAGGAACGATTACCATAAAGGTTAATACGACCTGAATAAATTTCCAAGTAGGATCAATTCCAGGCTCTGTTAGCTGATGGTGAAAGCCTACAGGAATCGAAAAGAATAAAAATAATACAAATGACATCCGTGCAAGCGAATCACTGAAGATTTTACCACCGATAATTTTAGGGATAATTGCATACCAAGCCATATATGCTGGCAATAGCCAAAAATACACTAGTGGGTGACCAAAATACCAAAATAGTGTTCTACTTACTAATACATTAATCGTTTCTGCATACCCTAGCGACCATGGAATGAATTGAACGAGCACCGCAGTTGCTACACCTAGCGATGCAATAAACCACATCACCATATTAATAACGACCATGAATGCTAACAGGGGTGATTTTTCACCAGGGTGCTGCTTTTTCCAAACGTAAAGCTGTCGCCAATTTACAAAACCAGCAATCCAGCTTCCTACAATAACAAGTGCTAAACCAATATAAAATGCCGGATGTGCCTTAAGGGGTGCATAAAATGTATATAGCACACTTGCTTTTCCTAATAGAATGGTAATTGCGGTCATGATTGTACCGATAACCATTACCCAAAGACTAATCCATGCGGCTTTCCGTTGTTTGAACGAAATACCTACTGTTTTTCCCATTAAAGAGAATTGAAATCCGATAATAAAATAGGTTGTAAGAACGAGTCCAAGAATAACACCATGTACAGTAAGTATTTGATAGTATCCAATTCCCCAAGGTAATGTAAATGATCCAGATCGAACGAGCGTTTGAAGCAAGCCCATTAATCCACCAACAAAAAGGGCGATAAATGCTACATAAATAAAAGACATGTATAAACGTGATTCTGCTTTTGTAATAGGCAAGCGTTCCGGTTCATGAACAGGTACTATTTTTTCTAACGCCATTATTCATACACCTCCACAGTGGCATACATCATATGATGACCAACACCACAATATTCGTTACATACGACCGTATATTCACCAGGCTTATTCATTACCGCTTCATAGCTACTAATATAACCAGGTTCCACCATCATATTAACGTTCGTACCAGCTACATTAAAGCCATGCACAACATCCTTTGTCGTTAACTGAAATAATACGGTTGACCCTTTAGGAATGCGAATGGTTCTAACCGCTGTGCCATTTTCATCCTTCCCAAGATCATAATTAAAAGCAGAGGCAACAATATTTACAATATAGCGATTATCATCCACTTTTGTTAATCCGAGATTTTCAGGTTTAAACGCCTCATAAGCTTCCACATTGTTTGGATCAATTGTCACACCATGACTTTGTGGATGTGTTCCTTTCCAAAAGGCTCCATAACCAAGTACACATAAAAAGACAACCAATGAACTAATTCCAAAGATAAGCCAAATTTTTTCATATTTATGCAAATGCATGATGTCTCACTCCCCTTTATCGTTTTTTATCGCGATATAAATAGTGCATAAACGCCAAACCAACTAACGATGAGAAAACTTCCTAGTAATAAGACGGAAATAAGTGTTCCCTTTAAACTAGGACTTTCCTGTTCGTCGCTTGAATGCATTTTTTTATTCGTTTGATCCATCCTTCCCAACTCCTTTGCAAAAGAATTAATTGCTATTTTCATCATACATAAATTGTTAACACAATTTAACAGATTCTCCGTCATTTCACAATTTGTTCAATAACATCCAAAGCCTTTATTCTATTGGTTTTACTAACTGTTTGGTTAATAAAGTTTGTGAAATAATTGTGACCAAAACAAGCATAAAATACCAAAACATGAACAAACTAATACTAAAAAAGCGTGGTTTTCAGCAAAAAATATAGAATAAAAGGTGAAATAATGGCAATTATTAGTTCTGTAGGGTTAGGGATTCCGGAGTTTAATGTCTCTCAATCCAGTATTAAAACGCTTGTTGAACAGATCTTTCCGTATACAAAGAAAGAAGTAGAGCGATTACTTCCAGTGTTTGATAATGCTTCGATCCATAATCGTCAATTTGCAGTAGACACAGCATGGTTTATGGAAGAACATAGCTTTCAAGAGAAAAATGATTTATATCAACAGCAATCTTTAACTTATTCGCTTACCGCAATGGACGATTGTTTAGAAAGCAATCAATTTCATTCTGAAAACATTCCATACGAGGCAGTTGATATGCTTATTTATGTTTCAAGTACCGGAATTGCAACGCCGTCTATGGATGTACGCCTCATGAATGAACGACCGTTTCGAGCGGATACAAAGCGAATGCCTTTATGGGGGCTTGGTTGTGCAGGAGGTGCAATCGGATTATCTCGCGCGTTTGATTGGTTGAGCGCTCATCCGGAAAAAACTGTGATGCTCGTATGTTGTGAACTATGCAGTTTAACCTTTCAAAAAAATGATCGCTCGAAAAGTAATTTAATTGGTACCGCATTATTTGGAGATGGGGTAGGTGCAGTGTTGTTAGTAGGAGAAAAATCCCCCTATAGAAATAAAGGCATTGGAACAAAGGGCAATATTAAAAAAACGAGTTCTTTTACAAAGAAAAATAGTGAATCAATTATGGGGTGGAAGATTACAAACCATGGATTTGAAGTGATCTTTTCTAAAAGTATTCCTAGCTTCGTAAAAACGGTTTGGAAGGATCATGTAATAGACTTTCTAACCGAGATGCAACTAGAAGAGATTGATTCCTTTATTGCGCATCCAGGTGGAAAAAAAGTGTTGCAAGCAATGGAAGAAACGTTAGCCATTGAACAACAAAAGCTCATTCATTCATACAACGTACTGATGAACCATGGAAACATGTCATCCGCTACAGTGCTTTATGTGCTTTTTGAATGGATGCAAGATAACATGCATCCGAAAAAGAAAAGTATTTTGTCTGCTTTAGGACCAGGATTTAGCTCAGAACTATTACTATTGGAGTGGATATAATGGCAATTTGGATGTGGATGCTTCTCATTTTTATTATTTTACAACGACTAGTAGAGCTTGTGATCGCTAGAAACAACGAAAAATGGATGAAAGAAAGAGGAGGTGTAGAAAGGGGAGAGGATCATTATAAATGGTTTATTATTCTCCATTTTTTATTTTTTTTATCGCTTCTTGTTGAGACCCATTTACATGGTCGATCAGCGTATCCATTTAGTTTCTTTCTCTTTTCTTTATTCTTTATCGCACAGATTTGCCGTATATGGTGCATCTATACATTAGGTCGCTTTTGGAATACGAAAATTATCGTATTGCCACGTGTGGCTTTAATTAAAAAAGGGCCATATAAATATGTGAAGCACCCTAATTATTTTATCGTCGGAATTGAATTATTTGTAATTCCAATGCTTTTTGGAGCATATGCTACTGCAATTGTTTTTCCAATCCTGCATTTGCTTTTGTTGCGAATTCGAATTCCGAGAGAAGAAAAGGCATTAACGAAGGTTTCTTTATAAACGCGAAGGAGACACCGCCGTATAAATGTTCGGCACCTGTCTCCTTCGTGTTTATTTTTTAGGCTGCATATACTTAGCAGCATACATAAATGGGGTGTCCATTATCGCGACAATAAATTTGATTACATACGTCGTAATAAATATTTCCACCCAAATAGATGTAGGGTATTCACCATAAAAAGCAATTGTGCAAAATACGGCGGTATCAATGAGTTGACTTATACCAGTACTTGCATTGTTGCGTACCCATAAGAACTTATCAGATGAGAGAAGTTTACGTACTTTATCATAAATCCAAACATCTGTATATTGACTAATGATGTATGCAGCTAAGCTTCCCGCGGCGATTCTTGGAATTAATCCAAATAAAACGGATAATGAATCATGTGCGAAATCATCCGCTCCAGGTTCGAACACGAGCACAATTTGCATAATCACTGTCATTGTGATTAAAGTAGAAAAGCCAAGCCATACTGCTTTCTTCGCTTCTTCTTTCCCATATTTTTCATTTAAAATATCTGTTGCTAAATAGGCTGTTCCATAAATGATATTGCCAAGTGTAGCAGTCATACCGAACATTTCAATTGTTTTTAACACTTGAATATTAGCGAGCACGGTAGACATCCCAATCCATACGAACAAGCCAACCTTCCCAAACATCTTATAAAAAAATAGTAAGAGGGAAAAATTAATTAGTGCAAATAAAATCCAAATAAGTTCATTTGACATTTATATGCCTCCTTAGTTTTGATAACGCGGGATTTCGCGAACCGCGATTTACAACATGAATCATTATACGGTCTGCATCATAGAAAAGCAATCCCTAATATTTGCCGAAAGCTGGCATTGTCATGTTATTTTCTCGCACACACTGGAAATTATGATATAAAGGATGTTCAGTCCATCAAAAAAGTGGTAATCACAATGATTACCACTTTCTAACCTATATTGTTTTCCATTAGCTTTTCTCTACGTTTGCTGCCTGTGGACCACGTTCACCTTCAACAATTTCAAAGGATACTGCTTGGCCTTCTTCCAATGTCTTGAATCCTTCTTCTTGAATTGCAGAATAATGGACAAATACATCATTTCCATCTTCTACTTGAATAAAACCGTAACCTTTTTCCGCGTTGAACCATTTTACTACTCCATTTTCCATGTAAACGAATCCTCCTAAAACTCTCACGTAAAACGTGTTAATACAAAGCAGATCATAGGCCAATTACCAATGTTTTTATAAAGAATTAATATGTCTCTTTTCAGCAATTGACTTGACTCCCTTGCTTGTGTCTAATATAGTTCATTTTCCTATACCAGTCAAGGGATTGCAAGGTATTATACATCAAAAATTTGTTTCATTTTCTAGCAAATCGTTATATAATTGTAAACGCTAACACAAGTGTAATTACGTGCAATTTTAAAAAAATGAATTACACTTGACTTATTATGAGGGAAAGGGAGTTGTATATGAAGACTGATATTGAAATAGCACAACAAGCAACGATGAAACCGATTCATGAAATTGCTGATAGCCTAGGATTAAACAATGAAGATTGGCAGCCTTATGGACATACAAAAGCAAAGATATCTGATGATCTTTATAAAAGGTTATCTGACCGACCAGACGGAAAAATAATTCTCGTTACGGCGATCAACCCTACACCTGCTGGAGAAGGTAAATCAACCGTAACCGTTGGACTTGGACAAGCAATGAATAGACTCGGAAAAAAAGCAGTTATTGCTTTACGTGAACCTTCGCTTGGTCCCGTTATGGGTATAAAAGGGGGCGCAGCTGGGGGCGGTTATTCACAAGTGCTGCCGATGGAGGATATTAATTTACACTTTACTGGTGATATCCACGCCATAACAAGTGCAAATAATGCACTATCTGCCTTAATTGATAATCATATCCACCAAGGAAATGCATTAAACATCGATCCCCGTAGAATTGAGTGGAAGCGTGTAATGGATATGAATGACCGCGCATTACGACAAATCGTCGTTGGTTTAGGTGGCCCGTTACGAGGCATCCCAAGAGAAGATGGATTTAATATTACAGTTGCATCCGAAATAATGGCCATTCTTTGTTTAGCATCAGGACTTGATGACTTAAAACAACGAATCGCTAACATTGTAATTGGATATACATACGACGAGACTCCAGTAACGGTAAAAGACCTTAAAGCAGAAGGGGCACTCACATTATTATTAAAAGACGCAATTAAACCAAACCTCGTACAAACCATTGAAAACACACCAGCAATTATCCATGGTGGGCCTTTTGCCAATATTGCACATGGCTGTAATAGTATATTAGCTACAAAAACCGCTGCAAAGTTAGGAGAATATGTTGTAACGGAAGCTGGCTTTGGTGCCGATTTAGGAGCTGAAAAATTCCTTGATATAAAAACACGAGCTGGTGATTTTAAAACAGATGCTGTTGTTATTGTAGCAACCGTACGTGCGTTAAAAATGCATGGTGGAGTTAGCAAAACGGATTTATCCAAAGAAAACGTAGCGGCTTTAAAAGCTGGAATGGAAAATCTTAAAAAGCATGTAGAAACAATTGAACAGTTTGGATTACCGTACGTTGTTGCAATAAATAAATTTCCAACCGATACTGACGAAGAACTGCAATTCCTTGAATCCTGGTGTGAATCAAGAAATATTGATGTAGCCTTGGCAGATGTTTGGGCAAAGGGAGGCGAAGGAGGAATTGCACTTGCAGAGAAGGTAATCGAGAAGACGGAAGAAAACAAGCAATTTAAGCCCATGTATGATCTTAACGAAACATTAGAAACAAAAATAAGAAAAGTAGCGCAAAATGTCTATGGAGCAGATGATATTGAACTTTCACCAAAAGCAAAAAAACAACTAATGTACTATGAAGCGCAAGGGTGGGGAAAGCTACCTATTTGTATGGCTAAAACCCAATATTCACTTTCTGATGATCCTTCATTATTAGGAAGACCTCGAGGATTTACAGTCAACATTCGTGAATTACGTCCTTCCATTGGAGCTGGCTTTATTGTCGTACTTACCGGAGATGTGATGACGATGCCTGGACTTCCGAAAAAGCCGGCAGCATTGAATATGGATGTAGCGGAAGATGGAACGATTCTAGGGTTATTTTAATGATGAACGAGCAAGATCAATTAATCGCAATAAAACAATATGTAAAGCACCTATTTTCCAAGGATGCGAGTGGGCATGACTTTTATCACCTACAGCGTGTTGCCACATTAGCACGTACCATTGCAACAACGGAGAAAGCGAATAGCGTTATATGTGAAATGGCTGCATGGCTTCATGATGTTGGTGACCATAAATTATATAAAAAGCCACAAGCAGCCATCCAAGAGATGAATCATTTTTTAGTATCACTTAATCTTTCATCGGATGAAATAGATCAGATCAATCATACATTAGCGCATATTTCATTTAGTAGTGGGAAGACGCCAGCTACCCTAGAAGGAAAAATCGTCCAAGACGCCGATCGTTTAGATGCGATTGGTGCTATCGGAATTGCCCGAACCTTTGCATACGGTGGTGCAAAAGGACAACCTATGTATGATCCGACCGGAAAGGAAAACAATTCCATGCAGCATTTTCATGACAAACTGTTTCATTTAAAAAGCCATATGCATACAGCAACAGCTAAAACACTAGCCGAAGAAAGACATCATTTTATGGAGACATTTATGGAGCAATTTTTGCATGAGTGGGAATGATAAGTATCCTAGTTCACGTGACTGTGAACACAATACTAGCAAATACGAAGCCTAGCGGTCAGTGAATTTGATCGCTAGGCTTTATTTTAGTTACTAACTCGTTTTGCACCTAAATATTTATCCTTCCAATACGAATTGTTAAGTGCGCTTATTTCGACTCCACGTGATTCTCCCGCATGAATAAATTTCCCATCGCCTATGTAGATTCCCATATGTGATGGTCCAGGCTTATACGTTTCAAAAAAGACAAGATCACCAACGGATGGTTTACTAACTCCACTAGCAAAATTCCACATGTCACTAACTGTTCTAGGAACGGTAACACTTTGTGTTTCATAAACATACTGAATAAAACCACTACAATCGAATCCCCCAGGAGCCGTTCCTCCCCATACATACGGAGTTCCGATTAATGCCTTTGCTGTTTGAATCACTCCAGAGTAATATTGACTTTTCACTTGTACGTTTTTAATTTTCTTCTTTGTGGTAGAGGCAGATTGAGGCTCTACGTTCTCCTTGACCTTAACATCCTTATCCTTTTGATACATCGCCTGTAAGGATGCTTGGGTTACACCTTTTGTTAATTCTAAATCATGTTCTTCCTCTGCTACTTCTAATGCTTTTTGTGTAAGTGGTCCATATATTCCATCAATCTCTCCCTCATAATATCCGAAATATTTTAGGGTATCCTGAATAATTTTTACGTCCTCACTATGCATCCCTGGATAAATTGTCTCGGACATTTTTTCGATTTGGCGAATTTTACGTTTTTTTTCGGCTTTAATAATGGCGTGGATCGTTTCTGAGTCAGCTTCACCAGTTATCGACATTCCATAATCCTTTTGAAACTTCTTCAATGCGTGCTCAGTTAAAATACCAAGCTCCCCATCGATTTGATCGTCGTAGTAGGAGAGCTTGCTTAACTTATGCTGTAAAATACGTACGCTTTCTCCATGCTCTCCATATTGAAGCTGTTCTGCTTCTTGTAATATTTTATTCTGAAGGGCAGGATATGCATCGACATAAGCAGCAAATGGCTGACTTAACAAATAACTATAAATGAAGGATTGCTTCACTACATGCTCTAGCGTCCCATTCATATGCATTTAACCCCTTTCTATATGACTCTTTTACTACTTTTATGGAGAATTATCTCTATTTATGAATTACGTTTATGTTACAATAAGAGAAAATTAGTTTATCGAGTACATTTCTATTGGAGGGTGCATAATGAATTATGGGGAGCAAGCTTATTTAGACTTATGCAAACATATTTTAGCTAAAGGCCATAAAAAAGAAGACCGAACAAATACAGGTACATATTCCATTTTTGGCCATCAAATGCGCTTTGACTTAAATGAAGGCTTTCCTTTATTGACAACAAAGAAAGTACCATTTCGATTAATCGCAAGTGAATTACTTTGGTTTATAAAAGGGGATACAAATATTCGCTACTTATTAGAAAACAACAATAACATTTGGAATGAATGGGCGTTTAAAAATTGGGTGGAGAGTGACGCATATACAGGACCAGATATGACTGATTTTGGTAATCGTTGCTTACAGGATCCTGCATTCAACAAAAAGTATGAGGAACAAATGAACGCATTTAAACAGCGTATTCTAGAGGATGATGCGTTTGCAAAAACATATGGTGACCTTGGTTCAGTATATGGCAAGCAATGGCGCGCTTGGAAAACATCGAGAAACGAGACGATCGACCAGTTAAAAGAAGTTATTCATTCTATTCAACATTTTCCAGATTCTAGACGACATATTGTATCTGCGTGGAATCCAGAGGATGTTCCAAGCATGGCTTTACCACCATGTCATACACTTTTTCAGTTTTACGTTGCAGATGGGAAGCTTTCTTGTCAGCTCTATCAGCGTAGTGCCGATGTTTTTCTTGGTGTTCCCTTTAATATTGCTAGCTATGCTCTATTAACACATTTAATCGCCCATGAATGTGGTTTAGAAGTTGGTGAATTTGTGCACACATTGGGCGATGCACACATTTATACGAATCACATGGAGCAAGTAAAAACACAGCTTGATCGAGAAATTCGAGCATTTCCTAAATTAACGATAAACAAGGAAAAGAATTCAATCTTTGATTTTGAATTAACAGATCTTGAGATAAGCGAATATAACCCGCATCCAACTATTAAAGCACCAATTGCGGTTTAAGTTTTTTATTAAGGAGTGTATTTGAATGCTTTCATTATTAGTTGCAATGGATCGGGAGCGGGTAATCGGTGCGAACAATGATTTACCATGGCATCTCCCAAGGGATTTAAAATTTTTCAAAGAAAAAACAACTGGAAATACAATTATTATGGGAAGAAACACATTTGAATCTATTGGTAAAGCATTACCAAATCGAAGGAATGTCGTTCTCACGCGTAATAAGCAGGCTATCTTTCCTGAAGATATTGAGGTTATTCATGATATTGATACGATACTGAAATGGAATGCCGAAAAGCCAGAAGCGGAATATTTCATTATAGGAGGCGGCAAGCTCTTTGAACAAATGCTAGCCTATGCAGATCGCATGTATATCACGATGATTGATGAGACTTTTGCTGGAGATACATATTTCCCCGAATTTTCGACTGCGGATTGGAAAATAACATCAAAGGTTAAAGGAGAGCGGAACGAAAGGAATCCTTACGACTATTACTTTGTGCAGTATGACCGAATATAAACAATGTAACGGAGAGATAAGATGAAGACTTGTGGAGTAATTTTAGCAGGTGGGCAATCTTCTAGAATGGGAACGAATAAAGCATTATTAAACATAGGAGGGAAATCTGCTATTGAACATGTAGCAGATAAGCTCCATGCTTGTTGTGATGACGTTATTATCATTAGCAACGATAGAGAACCGTATATATTTCTAAATCTCTCTATTTTCCCAGATAATTTTCCTCACAAAGGACCGCTTGCTGGAATGGAGACTGCTCTACAAAATGTTCAAGCAGACGCTTATCTATTCGCTGCATGTGATATGCCATTAATTGAGCCAAGACTATATATGTATTTATTAACACAGCTTGGCAATTATGATGCAGTTGTTCCGAGCTATAATGGACAATTGCATCCGTTAGCAGGTATTTATCGTAGAACCATTTTACCTAAGCTTCAGAACCAGCTTACAACAAACAACTTACGTGTCCGAACCCTGCTTGATCAAGTTAATGTGTTATATATGAAGGAGTTCCCCGGATTTGAAAGTGACATACTTGAGAATCATTTTTTTAATATGAATTATCCAGTGGATTATGAAGTAATTAAGACGCGTCAGTGAATCGTTTATCGTTTTATGTTTGTTATATGCTATTTGTAAGCGTTGATATAATGCTTGTTTAATTCTTCTGTGGCATGGTACACTATAATTGAAAATTATTGAATCTTTACGGAAATGATAACTTATAAAAGAGGGTGTAAGCATGAGTTTTCTTTCTAATATCGGCTTTCCTGGACTTATTTTAATTTTGATCATAGCACTTGTTATTTTCGGACCGAAAAAGCTACCTGAAATAGGAAAGGCAGCAGGGCAGACATTACGTGAATTCAAAAAATCGACCCGTGACTTAACGAGTGATGTATCGAATGAAATTAAGGAAACAAAGGAAATAATCAACGATCAAAAATAAAGAACATCCGGAGTGATTTATATGTTTACGAATATTGGACTGCCTGGATTAATCTTGATATTAATTGTAGCTCTTGTCATTTTTGGTCCATCTAAGCTCCCTGAAATTGGTAAGGCTTTTGGTTCCTCACTAAAGGAATTTAAAAACGCTACAAAAGGGATTATTGATGATGATGACAACAAAAAAAATAATACAAATGACTAGTTCTGATTTATTGGTGGAACAAGCATTGTGGATATTTCACTTTAGAAAGGTGTAGGGAATTACCTTACATCTTCTTTTGTGCTCGTACAGTGGGGAGTGGTGGATATGACATCGGATGAAAAAGAAATGGATCTAACTGGACATTTATCCGAATTAAGAAACAGGCTAATTATAACAGGATTATTTTTTATCGCATTCTTTATCGTTGGCTTTGTATATGTAAAAGATATTTACGCCTTTTTTGAAAAGGATTTTACCTTTGAACTGTATGTTAATAGCCCAGGTGATATATTATGGATTTATTTTACAATGGCTGGGATTATTGCAATTATTGGTACCATCCCTGTATTAGCCTTACAAGTATGGCTGTTTATTAAACCAGGATTAACTACAAAAGAACAAAGGGCATCTGTAGCCTACATACCGGCTTTATTTCTATTATTCCTAGGTGGTCTTGTTTTCGGATATATCATTTTTAACCAGCTTATTTTACCTTTTTTATTATCTTTAAATGATGGAATGTTTAACGAGCTTTTTACCGTTGATAAATATTTTCGATTTATGTTCCGAGTAACACTTCCATTTGCGATTTTATTTGAAATTCCAATTATCGCGATGTTTTTAACGAGTTTAGGGATAATAACACCACATTTTTTACGCAAAACAAGAAAGTATGCTTATTTTGTATTAATTATTATAGGAGCGGTCGTTACACCACCTGATTTTGTTCTACAAATCGTTGTGGCTATTCCGATGTTTATTTTATATGAGATTAGTATTTATCTTTCTGCTGCTGTCTATCGAAAAAAACAACAGAAGCATCGTGACTTTATGGAAGAGGAGTAGATTGGAGGCGAACTGAACATGCGATCATTTTATCATTTTATGATGACATACAGAGGAAAAAAGCATCCAGACGATGAAAGCAGGCTTGCAGATTGGATGTTTCATGATCATAATTTTCCAAAGCAAGCAACCTCCTATGATGAAATTAGTGCATATTTGGAATTATATAGTCCGTTTGTTAATGCTATTCCTACATTTGATTCGCTATGGGATACCTATATAACAAAAGAAGCAGATTAAAACAGTAAAGTGGCTATTCCGATTCGGAATAGCCACTGTTTAGTTAACAGAAGTAATTTGCTGAAAAGCAATCTTTTTTGCATGACCATTGTTTATTTGCAGATGAATGTAGGAGGAATATCCATCCCATTGCACAAGTCCTTCGTGTACGTTTACAATTCCATTATCGTAAAACGAAACAGTAACTGGACAATTATTTTTAATAGCTGCAACTAGTTCTCTATTAATCAATTCCGCTTCTTGAATATCTAATACAGGTGGTTTTCGTTTATTATCCTCATTCCACATTTCTTTAAGCAAAACAACATGCTCCGGGAGCATTAGTGAGATCCATTTTATATTACCACGATCTTTTGGCATGACTACACCTCCAATATTTTTATTATATACAAACAAATGTTCCCGTATCAATGATTTTATCAAAGAAAATAATGAATTAGCTTCGAGTTATGAATTAAAACAAACGTTTGATTGAATTACAAGAGTCGGCTATTATGGCGATAATTCGCACGCATTCGTCAAAATACACGGGGATATGCGCTGGATTTGTATTTTCCTGCGGTTTCCCGGGAAATAGATTTAGACAATAATCCTATTTCCAATAAAAAGATCGAACTTAATTTTAAAGCAAAACAATAAGGATAGTGGATGAAAGCCTACACGCTTTCCTTTGCCTAACGTACAATAAACTAGATGATTTCTAATGAGGGAGAGATAATTATGGTGTTCCCACCACAAGGTCCGGGTAATTTCATGGCAAACGTTCCAGCACGTATGCCAGGTAATATGTTTATGCCTAGTCAAGCAATGGCTAATTTCCCACAAAGCAATCCTGGTTCCTTTATCCAACGACTTCTACGTCCAGGACTAGGCGGCGCAAATCCAACTTCCATGCTGGGTAATTCAATGATTGGGAATGCTACTGGAGCAGCGGGAAGTTCAGGTGGATTAACTGGTACGCTAAGCAATATTCAACAAATGTTAAAGATGGTAGAAACAACTGCTCCGATGGTAAAACAGTATGGTCCAATGGTTAAAAACCTTCCAGCAATGTTTAGAATGATGCAAGCGTTAACTGATATGGGAAACTCGGAAGAAGAGGAGGATAATAACGAGTCCAATGAAGAAATAGATGAAGAAGAGTCCGAACAAGGGAAAAAGAAAGAGAAGAAAGATAAAGAAAAACCAAAAAATAAAACAAAGAAAAGCTCATCTACAACAAAAAAAAACGAAAAAAAGATAACAGAAAGAAGCGATGTAAAAAGAAAAACGAAGACAGGGGAGTCTGTTCCAAAACTATTTATTTAAAAAAATATGCGCTACACTTGATTTCTGAAGAGAAAAAGGGAAAAATAAGAGGTAAACATGTCAGAAATGGAGGGAAGCATCAATGACGAATAAGATAGAGGTTGCCACATTTGCAGGAGGTTGTTTTTGGTGTATGGTCGAACCATTTGATCAACGGCCAGGAATTATTAAGGTGGAGTCTGGTTACACTGGTGGCGATGTAGAAAATCCAAGCTATGAAGAAGTCTGCACACATACAACAGGACATGTGGAAGCTGTTCAAATTACATTTCAACCAGAAATCATGCCATACGAAAAGCTTGTAGAAACGTTTTGGCAGCAAATCGATCCTACAGATGTCGGCGGTCAGTTTCATGATCGAGGAGAATCCTATCAAACGGCGATTTTTTACCATAACGAAAAACAAAAACAAATCGCAGAGCAATCTCGAGAAGCTTTAATGGCAAGCGGTCGTTTTTCTAAACCGATTGTAACAAGCATCGTTCCAGCCAAACCATTTTATCGTGCAGAAGAACAGCACCAACATTATTATAAGAAACAACCTTTCCACTATCGATTGTACAAAAAAGGCTCCGGAAGAGAGGCTTTCCTTCAAAAACATTGGCAGCATAATAGAGAAGAACGCATTAAAAACCTGTCAGCGATTCAATACAATGTGACCCAAGAAAATGGTACAGAGCCACCGTTTCAAAATGAATACTGGGATAATAAAGAAGAAGGTATATATGTTGACATTATCTCTGGAAAAGTTTTGTTTTCATCAAAGGACAAATTCGATGCGGGCTGTGGATGGCCAAGCTTTACAAAGCCTGTAGACCAATTTGAAATTACTGAAAACACGGATACATCACATGGAATGGTACGTACAGAAATTAGAAGTAAAGCCGCAAATTCTCATTTAGGACATGTATTTGAAGATGGACCAAAGGAAGAAGGCGGCCTGCGATATTGTATTAATTCGGCAGCATTACGTTTTATTCCAAAAACTGAAATGCAAGCAAAAGGTTATGAAAACTATCTTTATTTATTTAAATAGAAACATTGTTAACCGTAATATGATTATGTAAACTAAATATAGAAAAGAGGAAAAACATGCTTCATCTAAAATGGGAAAACAAACCAACAATCAAACAAATCGAATGTGTGCATACAAACGCAAAAAAGTATATGGTGGATAATAAGCTCACCCCGGGAAAGAAATACGATGTAAAAAACGAAACAGAAGAATTTTACTTTATTATCGACAATAGCAACCGTATCGCTGGATTTCGAAAAGAATACTTTAAAGAGTAGTCTATTTTATTATTTAAAAATATGACATATTATAAGGTAACTACTTTCTTTTTTAGAAGCTGAAAGATTCTTTAACTCCTTTCAAGCTTGCTCAACTAAGGCATATTTTGTAATATTAGTAATGGAAGTAGGATTTAGATATACATTATTGAAGGAGGAGACTCTCTTGGCTTTCGTAATTACTTCACCTTGTAAGGGTGAAAAAGCAGGTGAATGTGTAGAGGTTTGCCCTGTGGACTGTATAGAAGAAGGTAAGGACATGTTTTATATTGATCCCGATATTTGCATTGACTGTGGAGCATGTGAAGCAGTTTGTCCTGTTGAAGCTATATATATGGAAGATGAAGTCCCTGAAGAAGAAACGGAATATATTACTTTGAATCGTAAGTTTTTTGAAGAAAGGTAATACCAACCCCATTGTTTATGCAATGGGGTTTTCTTATTATGAAAATAAAAAGCACAACGGTTGGGAATAATAATGTTATTCATAACAGATAAATAGGAGGGCGCAAAAATGAGCGCACAGCACCAGATGCCAGTTGTTCCAGAATCATATTGGTTACAATCGATTAACATTCCAGAATTTCCAACACTAGAAGAGAGCTGTAAGGCAGATGTCGGTATTGTAGGTGGTGGTATTACAGGGATAACCGCGGCATACCTTTTATCCAAACAAAATTACAAGGTCGTATTACTTGATGCAGGGAAAATATTACATGGTACTACAGGTCATACAACCGCTAAAATCACCGCCCAGCACGGCTTAATTTATGATGAATTAATTCAGCATTTTGGCGTAGAAAAAGCACAGCATTATTATCAAGCAGCAATAGAAGCTAAACAATTAATAGAAACAATTGCAAAGCAACTAAATATATCCTGTGAGCTTCAAGAGGAACATGCTTACCTATATACAAATTCAGACGACTATATAGTCAAGCTAGAGGATGAATGGAAAGCATACGATAAACTTGGAATAAAGGGTGAGCTAGTAGACAAAATGCCGTTGGATATTCCAATGAAAACTGCTCTAGTGATGTCTAACCAAGCACAGTTTCATCCATTAAAGTATTTAACCGCGCTAACAAAAGCATGTATTGATCAAGGGGTTCGTTTTTATGAGCATACGACAGCAATGGATGTCGAATACAACAACCACCCTGCAATTATTACGAAGGAAGGACAGCGAGTAACATGCCGTTATGTTATTGCTGCATCACATTTTCCGTTCTATGACGGACAAGGATTTTATCCAACAAGAATGTATGCAGACCGCGCTTATATTGTAGCAATGGAGACACCAAAAAAGTATCCAGGTGGAATGTATATTAATGCGGAAACACCTACAAGATCCATTCGTAGCACAAAAATTGCTGGAAAAGACTTATGGTTGGTTGTCGGTGAAAATCATAAAACTGGTCAAGGCAAGCCTACGATCGAACATTATGAAGCATTACAAAGATTTGCTCAAAAGGAATTTGATGCTTCAAAATGTTTATATCGGTGGTCCGCACAAGATTTGACGACGTTAGATAAAGTTCCTTATATTGGTCCAGTTACGAAAGAACAGCAAAATGTTTTTATCGCAACAGGCTATCGTAAATGGGGAATGACAAATGGAACAATTGCTGCAAAGATTATCACAGATCACATTATGGAAAAAGATAATCCATACACAGAATTGTTTTCTCCAGCAAGGTTTCAAGCAGATCCAGCTATTCGCAAGTTCACACAATTTAACGCTGATGTAGCAAAGCACTTAATAAAAGGTAAACTAGAGTATCCTGACAATGATGTAGCGCAACTAAAAAATGATGAAGCAACTGTTACACGAGTTCAAGGAAAACGTACTGGAATATATAAAGATATGGACAGCAAGCTGCATATCGTTGATACAACATGTACACATTTAGGCTGTGAGGTTGAATGGAATTCTGGGGATCGAACTTGGGACTGTCCATGTCATGGATCAAGATTTTCATATGATGGAGCAGTCATTGAAGGCCCAGCAAAAAAGCCATTACAAAAACGCGATGCAGCTGAATTGGATTAATCATTTAAAAACAACTTCGATTGAATTTGAAGTTGTTTTTATGTATGAAGTAAAATTTTATTATTTTATCTCAATATCAAAAGTATACTTAGTTTTCGAGATATGAAACACGTTTTCCTCTATAACTTCCTATAATATATATTATGTAAACTAGAAAATAAAACAAACCTATTTCACAAAACGTGACCTCTTTGTTCGATTAAATTATACAGTGGTATTAACACGTTCTAATTCCTTTAAAAAGGAGTGAATTTGTTTTTTTCCTTTAAGAAAATAAACGTTTCTTGCATCTTGTGCTTGAAATAATTGAAACCGTTCCCTCATTTTCTTTTTCCTTCGATAATACGTTGTCCAAATGAACTTTATGAAATCCCAATCCATTTTTTCGGGACAGCCTTCACCGACATCAGGACGAGTTTTTCCTCTATTTTTTAACCAACGCTTAAGAACACGATAAAGGCATATATAACGTGGAAGTTCTAAATAAACAATCGTATCCGCATATTGAGCTCTAATCTCATATGTATTACTATAATTTCCTTCGATAATCCATTGTTTGTTATGGTAAATAATATTTTTTTGTGCTGTCGAAAATTGTTCTATCGTCGCTTGCTTCCAGCCTGGCTTCCAAAATAAGCGGTCTAAATGGTATACATCAACATTTATTATCTCTCCTAGCTTTCTAGCAAATGTTAATTTGCCTACTCCAGATGAAACACCTAGTACCATGATTTTTTCCATATTCTCTACCCCCTCTTCCCTATTACTCCTTTGTTATATATCTAAAATCAATATCTTTCATCACTTAATTACAAATATTTATAATTGTACCATTAATTATGTTACAATTAAATTACTACTAAATTCTATTTGTAAAATAAGCGGTATTATTTTTCCGTTCATACTTTTTTAAGGATATATTAGAAAGGAGTTCCTATGAAAAAAAGAACCTTTATTGTATTAACAACAACAGTTATTATTGTTTTGACTGGCTTTATTTCTTATTCATTTTTAGCCGATACAAATAAAAAAACCGAAAGTATTGTAATAGATAAGGATGGAGAAGTAGTAGAACCATTGAGTGACGATAGTGATAATATTGGTCATTGATGTAGAGAGTTTCCCTATTAAGTGGTAATAAACGGGAACGAAGATGCATTCTTATTTTACAATAATTGCGTATAACCCACATCTATTCAATAGATGTGGGTTATTTTGTGCTTATTTGAGTAGGACAAAAAAGTGGTTTTTAGGTATGTTCAAAGCCTTTGTATTTGTTTTAACATCCATTTCAAAATGCTCTTTTATTGCTTATACGTTTAATGCGCCCCGAAATCCTCTTGAAGCATAATAAGATTCCGCACCATTGTGATAGACAAAAACATGATCATAGCGATAATCACAAAAAATTGCTCCACCTAGCTTGCGAATAGCAGCTGGAGTTTGTATCCAGCTTGATGTTTTCATATCAAAATGATCCAGCTTCTGTAATGCACGGTATTGTTCTTCTGTTAAAATTTCAATCCCCATCGCTGTTGCCATATCGACCGCGTTGTTTTCTGGCTTATGTTTTTTTCTCGACTCTAATGCTTCCCGATCATAGCATACGCTTCTTCGACCTTTAGGACTTTCTACAGAACAATCAAAGAAAATAAATTCATTCTGTGCTTTATCGTAACCAACAACATCTGGTTCCCCGCCTGTTCTTTCCATTTCATTAAGTGACCAGAGCTTTTCAGGTTGTGTATCTAATTTTCCCTGGACTTTATCCCATTGTAAGCCAGGATGACGATGCATATTTTTTTCAAAACGAGTCTGTAATAGTTCCAGCAAATTTTTCCGCTGTTCTTGAGATAGCGCTTTTTGTCTACTCTTTTCATTTTGCTTTGTCATGTGTTATTTCCTCCTATTAATTTTTTGATACATAGATGCGTACGTTCTCTAAAAAGATGTTTATTGTTTCATTTTAACTCCTTTCCGTTATTGATGAAATAAAATAATGAAATGTTTCTGCTTAGACTTAGCATCAGACAAGTATGTCTAGAAATAACCTAATGATAAGGAGGAGCTGCAATGAGACAACTTGACTGGCACATGATCGTATTTGTTGGTTTTTCACTTATCCAAGAATATTGGTTAATATGGGGACTTCCCCGTGTTTATTATTGGGAGATGCAAAAAAGCGCAACCGAATAATGTCACCCAAACTTAGCCGTAGAATATCGACATACCGATCAAAATAATCATGATATCTGCGCAAATATGAATCATCCACGATGCCCATATTGACTTATTTTTTTCATTTACGATATGAAAGATAATACCAATTAACCACAATCCGAAAAAGCATACAGCCACTAATAATGGACTAAACCACAGAATAATCATCGGTATATGGTATGCTGCAAACAAAACCGGAGCGAAGGCATACGCAAGCTTTCGTGGCAAATTAAAAAAGATAAATCCTCTAAAAAAATATTCCTCTAAAAATGAATTACCAAAGGTTACGTACAGTCCAACCCAAATAAATCCAGTTGCTGATATTCCCAATCGATCGGTTAAATCTGTTTTAATGGAAGATAAATCAAGGAATGGCTGTAATATTACAAATGCTAAAAGTACAACTCCTGCCGAGATGAATCCGAGCAGTAGCATACGTGTTATTTGTTTCTTTCCTAGTTTATGTAAGCTAACAGGGGCTTTCCATGTAAAATCTCGGAACACTTGCTTGTATATAAATATGACCAAACCAAATAAAACCACTTTACTTATTGTTTTAATGCCATAATTGATTGGTAAACCGTGTTCAATAAACGCTAGTAAGCTACACGTAACAATGGTGCTAATAAGAATATACTGTGTTCTCGATTTCATGTGATCCCCCTATTTTCTCTATTTCCTTTATTATACAAAATCTCATCCTTCTATTACGAGTATTTATCAATACTTTTATTTTTCATTGTAAAGACTGAAAAAGCAAACCTATAATTAGCTAGGTTTGCTTTTGTTTTAGGCTATTCTATTACAATACCTTTGCGAAATTTTTCCACTCTAACATTGCTGCTTTTTTCGTAACCTTTTCCTTGTCATATTTCCACAGTGCATCCTCAAGTCTACAGCTAATTGGTACATCACATTTTATTTCTGCTAGTGTTCGAGACAAGTGTAGCATCTCCAAATCGGCATTTATTTTAGCTTGTACCCCCTTTGGGAGCTGATCAATATTTTCTAGTAACGCATCAATGGTTTCATACGTTTGTAAAAGCTTGAGAGCTGTTTTTTCACCAATTCCTTTAACCCCTGGATAATTATCGGAGCTATCTCCCATTAAGCCTTTTAAATCAATCATTTGAGCTGGTTTTATGCCTCTTTTTTCATAGAAGTTTTCATGATCAAAGACTTCATAATTCCCTTGTCCTTTTCGCATAATTGCAACTTGAATGCCTTCATCCACAAGCTGCAAAATATCTTGATCTCCTGTTAAAATAAGCACATTATGCTCTGTTGCATAATGACGCGCTAATGTTCCAATACAGTCGTCCGCTTCAAAGTTCTCTAACCCGATATTCGGAATATCAAAGGACTCCACTACCTCTTTGACTAAATCGAATTGGGGGATTAATTCCTCCGGTGGTGCAGATCGATTGGACTTATACCCGTCATACAAATCTGTGCGAAATGTTTTACTCCCCATATCCCAGCAGCATATCGCATGGGTAGGGCTGAATGTATTGGTCGCATCAAGCAAATAGCGAAAAAACTGATAAACTCCATTTGTTGGGACTCCTGCACTTGTTTTCATAAAGTTTCCACGATAAGCTGTTGCATAAAATCCTCTAAATAATAAGGCCATCCCATCAATTAATAGTATGTTCTGCTTCATTTTCATTTACCTCCATCATTTCACTTGGAATAATTTGAACTAGCTGCTGTTTTCGTTGCTGAAGCTTTGTAACGTCTACCCCATCCCCCATAACAGATAAATGATTATCTACATAAGCAGCAAGCTCTGTGACTGCCTTTTGACGATACGCAGAAAAAATCTGCTCCCATTGCGTTTCATAGGAGGTGTACATATCTTGAGATATCCGCTCCAAATATTCTTGAATGGTAGGTGTTAGCTTTTCGTAAATCGCTTCTTTTACGTTTTCCTTTTCATTGTGAACGAAGAAAGCCTTCGTCCCCTTGAAAAGCGATAATGCTTTTTGAAAATGCGCTAGTTCAAGGTGTTGGAACGCTTGTTCGTAAACCGGGGTATCGATTTCAATTACTGGATAATCCGGTAAAACAAAGCGTTCATCAATAGTCGCTATCCTTGTTGTCAATTCTTGTTTCACGTCATTTAATTGTTCACGTATATATTTTTCCACACGTAGAGAAACTGCTCTTGCCTCCTGTAATAACGTATAGCTAGTATCCTTTAGGAGTGACTTTAATGCTTGCTCTAATTCCATCCTACCCGCTTTCCCAGAATCCGTTATCGTTGTCGGATTAAAGGAGTCCTTGAATAAATCATGAAAGTGAATGGACAAGCGTTCTTGAACATAAAATAGCTGTTTTTCAATTTTTTGTTCTAGTTGCTTTAAATAAACTGTTATCGAATGGCTGCTTACTACAGCTTCCATGTCACTTTGTGCCTGTAGAAGCTGTTTCCGATATGTTTCCTTTTCCTGACGCGATAAAGTTGCCGTCTCGATGAACTGTGTTAATGTAGTTTGAATTCGTTGTACTTCAAATAATGCACTTTTCACCATTAATGCAGCAAGATCATGGTGGATAAACGCATGAAAATCCTGTTCAAAGGTAGCCATTTGTTCATTTAGTTGTTTGCTATCAAGCTTATCCTGAAGCGAGTGTTTACTTGATACCGGATAAATTCTAGGCAAACGAATTCCGAGTAACTGTAGTTGTTCCTCTACATAGTTGCTTACCATTTCTAAGTCTGCGGTATGCAGCGCTAAATCAGCTGCATTAATAATGAAAAACATTTTATCGAGCTGAAATGCTTCCTTAACTCTTCCAAGCTGAAGCAAAAATTCTTTATCTGCTTTTGCAAGCGCGTGGTTATAATACGTAATGTATAAAATAACATCCGCATATTTAATATAGTTAAATGCCACATTCGTATGTCGTGCATTAATGGAATCAGCACCAGGTGTATCAACAATGGTGATTCCTTGTCGTGTTAATGCACAATCATAAAAAAGATCAATTTCCTCGATATAGCATGCCTTTGCTTCATTTGTAACCACATCCTGGAATGCATCCAACGAAACGGTCGTTGTTTTTCCAATATGCATATGGAACTGTTCATAGCCTTGGATAAGTGCGTGAATATAAGTGGCATAGATCGGTTCAATGGTATGATTCGGAAGCACTTCTTCTTTTACTTGATGTAGCAGTGCTTTAAATGAATTTGCTTTAGGCAATCGTTCACCAAGCATTACTTCTAAATCGTCTATTAAAGTTTGCTCGCCCTTTAATGTTAATACAACCGTTCCATGTGGTTTTGTATGTGTAACTGGACATATACGTGTAATAACAGCCGTCGTAGGGTTTGGTGAAGATGGTAATATTTTTTCACCAAGTAGCGCATTAGCAAACGACGATTTCCCAGCACTAAATGCACCAAATAACGCAATCGTGATCGCTCTATTTTCTAGGCGCTCTTTTTTATCCTGTAAATCTCTAAGCACTGTTTCAAAGCCTGGCAGGCCTTCTACGGACTTTTCTGTATGTTCCATGATTGGTAGTACCTGTTCGATTGTATGGATAGATGTCGGCTTTTTTTGATTTGATAGAGCTTCTCTAGAGCGTTCAGTAGGCTGTTCCATTACTGCAGCTTCTAATTCACCTTTAACAACTGGTGCCCGATTCGTTTCTATGGCGCTTTTCAACGACCAAATTTGGTCATCCGTTACATCTGGTGCTACCAGACACTGATCAATCGCAGCCATTGCGCTTTGGAGATCATTTTCCAAGTCTACTTCTTTCTGTTTACTAATAAGTTCTGCTTCCAATGCTTGCTTTATATCTTCACTTTTTCGGAGCTCAGTAGCTTGATTTGCTTGTAACGCTGTTTTCATTTGTTCTAAGATACGCCATGATAATTGTTTGTATCGCTGTTTTATATTTGCTGCCAGCTCATTCGTATAATTCAAGAGATAGCTACCATTCAATTCCGCGCCTGGTTTAATTACTTTAAATAAGTCTTCCTCTGTTACGTCGATAGAAAATTGCTGGAGTTCATTTAATATAGATTGATCATGAATCGGATATTGTTTTATTAATGCAGTGAATTTATCTCTTAGCTTCCATTGAATGTTCGATTCGACAACTTGCTGAAAAGCCTCGAGAAACGATTGTAAACGAGCTTGTTTTTCTTCTTCTGTTTTTCTTTTCGCACCAAATAAACCAACCCTAAAATCCTTTTGCAGTGAAGCAAGAAACTGATTTGCTAGATCACGCAGCTCTGCAGGCATAATGTAGGCGTTTTGTAACGTTGTATTCATATCCTGTGAAAAGGCTGATTCGAATACTGCTGGAAGCTCCTTTATCCGATTCATGTCATCCTCTGTTTTTTTCAGCTTCTCTATAAGTCCCGCTTTATTCTCAGAAGATGAAGCAATTTCGGATTGTTGCTCCGCGAATTCCTGCTTTAGCTTTTCTTTATGTGCATGTACGATTTGCTGAAAGGAGCTTGAAGTTCGTAATATAGAAGTTCTATCTTCTTTTAACAAATGAAATAACCGTTCTTTAATCATTTGAAATTGATTTTGCGGATGATCCATATCCTTTAACGAGCAATAATAAATCATTTGCGGAGAAATAGACCATTGCTGAAATGTTTCGGTTACACGTTCATGAAAGGTATGAAAAGCTAATTCCTTCTCTTCATGCTTATCTACTTGATTAACAATTATATTAAATGGGATGCCCATTTCTTGGATCTGTTGCAGAAATACTAAATTTACTTCTGATTGAACATGATTGTAATCCATTACATAAAAAAGCATGTCAACAAGATGGAGCGATGATTCAGTAATTACACGATCAGCATCATCAGCAGCATCAATGCCTGGTGTGTCAATTAGTGCTGTTCGTGGTGGGAGAAGTGCTGAAGAAAGACTAATTTCAATTTGTTGGATAGTATCCTTCGTTGTACAATACGCTTTTAATGCGTCAATATCATACGGTTCTTTATATTCATAGGTGCTTTCATGCTTAAAATAAACTCGAGCAACACCTTCACCAGATGTTACCTTTACAATATTTGCACTTGTAGGGACTGGACTATGCGGTAATATATTTTTCTCAAGCAAAGCATTTATCATGGACGATTTCCCTGCAGAAAAATGACCAGCAAAGGCAATGACCATCTCATCCTTCTGTACTTTCTCGAATAGTTCCATAAGCTTTGCTGCATTTTCGACATCATTATGGTCTTGTAGTGTATGATACAATGCAGTGATTTGAGTAGTATCAATCTTCAAGTTTTGGTTTTGCGGTGTACGCATGCTGTACAAATCCTTTCCTCGAAATGCTATCTTTCATTATACGAGAATATAAGAAGTTTAGCTACCGATGCTTTATATGTAAGGCTGTTTAGTTAAGTTTGATTTTTGCTGCAATTCCACACCACGTAACAGCATATAAAATGAAAAAACAACAAATAAAAAAGAAAGCATCGGAAACATTAAAATCCATTGATAATCAAAAATAAAAGCACGCCATTGACCGATTAATCCAGTCCATTCTCGACTAACCGAAATATATACAGGTGGTCCGCCAAGACGAAGTATCGTTCCCCCTAAAAACAAGTTGAAAATCCCAAGCTGTCCAAGAAGTGAAAGCGACAAAACAATTTCTTTTAAAAACATCACAAGCATCGTTCCCTTTAAATGTGGGAAAATATGCTTTACTGCAATTTGTAGCTTGCTTGCTCCGAGTGAAGCGGATGCTGTTATAAACAAACGCTTGTTTAACTCCATCGTTTTCGCTTGCATTGCTGCATATACTCCTGGGAAACCTACAATAATCATTAACAAAACTTGAAGAACGATTAATTCACTCATTTTTAAGGAAGAATTTATTGATATGCCGATTAATGCAAAATAAATAATGATAAATGCTGGTATGCTCCCAAGAAGTCCAAAACCGATGCCTTTGTCTTTTCTTTGATTTTTCCGATTCAATCCAGCCATAACACCTAAGGTTGAACCTAATACAACTCGAAAAAATGCGATTACTAATCCAGCAAACACCGTATATTTAGCTCCATATAGTAGCAAGGTCAATATATCATACCCCCACTCGTCCGTCCCAAAAGGATGCTGTCGAGAAGGTGGATATGGCGCAGCATAAACACCAAAATCGTCTGCGCTATTATAATAATAACCAGATGGCTCCACTTCATCTTTATCGTACGGAGCAAAAAGCGGACCAAATATAGCGAGTAAAACAATAAACGAAGATAAACTAATTCCAAGCCATAGTCGAAAATTATTCATAGGAAAAAATCCTTTCTAAAATCACGATAAAAAGCCGAATACTCCAATATAAAAGCACGTACATAATGACCATCGTTAACAGCGTATTCACGGTTAAATTATATTGGTATCCGTCCTTCGTAAAGAGTAAACTGGTTAGTCCACTAATATTAAACAAATACTCGACAATAAATAAATTGCTCATCATGATTGCGATTACCTTATGTAAGTCTGCTTTTAAATAAGGTAATATATTGCGGACAGCATGCTGCATAAAAATATAGAAGACAGAAAACCCTTTCGCTTTCGCTGTTAAAATATAATCCTCTGTTAAGACATAAGCTGTAGCCTCTGAAAGTGTTCGGATGAGATAAATTGTTGGAACAATAATTAACGTAATGAGCGGAAGAAGTAACGCATGTTCATCTGCTCCTCTTGAAGCAACTCTTGCAATATGGAAACCAGTAGATTGATAGACCCATACTACTCCTAATTGTAAAAATAAAATAAAAATAAAATCAGGAATCAATCCTAAAAATCCAATAATATCCTTGCTCCATTCCTTTTTGGATCGACTATACCAGCTAGCTACTATCATTCCGATTATAACTGCAGTTAAACCAGCAACTAGCAAATAGACAAAAGAAAGACTAAAATGTCTTCCTACTGTTTGCAAGTAGTTTGGACTGCGATCTATTCCTTCTTGATAAATAAATGTATCACCGGTTCCAATTCCGCTAATATATGTATTTATTAATCTACTAACTACATGAAAATCGATCATTAGCTTCCCTGATGTGGTATTTAGGGCTAACGGAATTGCGGCTAACATGAGAATAAAAAATACGATGATAAAAAAAGATAAACTTGTTCGAATACGCTGCATTCACTCACGCTCCCGTTCAGTAAACAATGCTGCTTTTTACATAAGTAAAATGTACTACTTACAGAAAATTTGGTCAAGTAACAAAAGTACAAAAGCGCCGTTTAAAAACAGAGAGAGTGGTTCAGTGTAATCCTGATAAAGGAATCAAGGGAGTTAATTCGAAGAAAATAAAAAATCCTTCTTCACCTATTTTGTAAGAAGGATTTTTTATTTATGAAAGTAGCTAAGTATCTTAAGCTTTATTTATCTGCTCATATTTCCCACCATAATATAGTAATGGCGATCCGTTATTTGTTTTGAGGTCCTCAACCTCTGCAATAAATATCACATGATCTCCCGCTTTATGCGTGTCAACCACCGTGCACGATAGCATCGCAAGTGCATTTTCTATTATCGGATTTTGTTGTAATTGGCTGAAGGGAATTTGGCGATCTTTTTCCTTTTGTTTTGCAAAAATCATGGAAATATCTTTTTGCTCTTCCTTTAAAACACTTAAGCCAAAGCGTTTTGCTTCCAATAATTTTGGATACATACTTGCTTTTTCTGCTATTGAAATGGCAATGAGTCGCGGATTTAATGAAATAGACATAAATGCATTAACCGTCATTGCAAAAACTTCATCTTTATAATCAACGGATACGATCGTTATTCCAGTTGTGAATTTCCCCATAGCATCACGAAATTGACGTTCATCCATTTAGATTCCCCCTTTAAAGTTTTCTATCTATACTTTTTCAGCGTATCATTAAATGGTTACTTTTTGAATTAACTTGCTCTTCCTATACATCATATTAAAATAAAGTGCGAATGTGCAAAAGCAGCAAATTGTATGTAAATACGAATTGTAATCCTCTAGCATGCTCTATTCTAAAAAAGAGCACTCTCCATCTAACGATAATGGGAGAGTGCAGTAATTTTTCAAATCAAACTGGGTATACACCATGTTTTCTTTCTGTAAAGAGAACATTCTTTGCCTCGTATATCTGAAAGCGTTTCGTTAATTCCTCTCGTAATAAATCCGGTTCAATAATCGCATCAATCACTAATTCTGAAGCTAACCGATAAATATCAATGTCGTTCTTATAAGCTTCTTGTTTTTCTTTAATAAAAGCAGCGCGCTCTTCTTCCGGAAGTTCTGCTATTTTATTTGCATACACCGCATTTACAGCTGCCTCTGGACCCATAACCGCAATCTGAGCAGTCGGAAGGGCAAGACAACAATCTGGTTCAAAAGCAGGTCCAGCCATTGCATAAAGCCCTGCACCATAAGCTTTTCGAACAATTACGGAAATCTTTGGTACAGTTGCCTCACTCATTGCTGCAAGCATCTTTGCCCCATGTCTAATAATTCCTTGCTGCTCTACTTTTGTGCCAATCATAAACCCAGGAACATCTACTAAGAACAGTAATGGGATATGGAAGGCATCACATAATTGAATGAATTTGGCAGCTTTATCCGCTGAATCAGGAAATAAAACACCACCTTTCATACGTGGTTGATTCGCAATAATACCGACTGGTTTTCCATTCATTCTACTTAATCCTGTAATTAGCTCGGGAGCAAACTTTTTCTTTATTTCACAGAAGCTGTCTTCATCGATAATTTGATCAATTAAATCGTACATATTAAATGGCGCATTTTGGTTTTCTGGAATTAGCTCAGCAATTGTTTTTTCGACCCTTTTACTTTCCTTCGGTGTGAGTGCCTCAGGTTTTACCCGAAAATTAGCAGGGAAGTAGGATAAGTATTTTCGTGCATATTCAATTGCTTCTTGCTCTGATTTCACCAATACATCTCCACATCCGGAAATAGAGCAATGCATTTTCGCACCACCCATTTCTTCTAAGCTAACCTTCTCACCGATTACCTTTTCTGCCATTCGAGGTGAACCTAAATACATTGAAGCATTTCCATCCACCATTATGACGATATCACAAAAAGCTGGAATATATGCACCACCTGCTGCGGAAGGGCCAAACAAAAGACAAACCTGCGGAACTCTACCGGATAATTTTATTTGATTATGAAAAATCCTTCCAGCTCCACGTCTTCCCGGAAACATTTCTATCTGATCGGTAATACGCGCACCCGCAGAGTCTACTAGATATAGCATTGGAATTTCAAGTTTTTCAGCCGTTTCTTGAATACGAATGATTTTTTCTACCGTCCGTTTTCCCCATGAGCCTGCCTTTACAGTCGAATCATTTGCCATTACACATACATCCTGGCCATTAATTCGTCCAATACCAGTAACTACCCCATCCGAGGGCAATGAATCATCCATACAATTGGCGAAAAAGGCATCCTCTACCTCAAGATCTTCATCGAACAGTAATTCAAGTCGACTTCTGACAAAAAGCTTTCCTTTTTCATTATTTTTTTGGTGATATTTCTCAGCTCCCCCTTTTTCAATCGTTTCGATTCGCTTGCTTAATTCATCCAGATAGGACATGTAAAAACCTCCTGAAAATTAGTTCCCTGTATAATTTGGCTTTCGTTTTTCTTTAAAGGCACGCAGTCCTTCCATTCTATCCTTCGTAGGAATTGTTTCCTTATAACATAAATGTTCAATTTCTAGTCCTGTTGATAGATCAACCTCTAAGCCTCGATTAATCGCTTGCTTTGCTTGTCTTAAAGCAATCGGACCATTCGCTGCAATGGTTTCTGCAAGGGAAAACACTTGATCCATTAATTCGGTGTTATCATATAACTGCTCAACGATCCCTAGCTGAACCGCTTCCTCTGCATAGACTGGGGAACCAGAGAATATCAATCGTTTTGCATGCCCTCGACCTATTAATCGTGATAAACGCTGCGTCCCACCAGCTCCGGGAATAATAGCTAGAGTTGTTTCTGTTAACCCCATTTTCACTTCATTTGCAGCGATACGAATATCACAGGCAAGAGCAAGCTCTAGCCCACCACCATACGCTGCGCCATTTATTGCCGCAATTACTGGCATGGTCATATTTTCAATCTGATTAACCGTATGACCAATATAGCGAACTGCTTCGACTACTTGCGCATTGTCCATTCCTTTTCGTTCCTTTAAATCTGCTCCTGCACAAAACACTTTATCTCCTGCACCAGTAATAATCGTGCAATAGATTTCTTTATTGGTATTAATCTGCTCTATTGTCTCATTCAGTTCGTCTAGAAGCGCGCGTGACATGGCATTTGCAGCTTGCGGACGATTTAAAGTTACAAGTGCTACATGCGTTTGGAGCATTTCAAATGATACGAATCCTGCCATGCAACTCCTCCTCCATATTGAAGAGGGCACGAAAAACTATCAAACGTGCCCATCTAGCATGTTTATTAATGTAAAATATGAGATTTATAGATCAACTATTCGATTGTTGCAATAACATCACCTTCATTAACAAAATCACCTTCCGCTACCTTCAACTCTTTCACTGTTCCAGCTTCCTCCGCTCCAATGGGAATCTCCATTTTCATTGATTCAAGGATGACAATATCCTGATCTCCTTCTACCTTTTCTCCTTCGGCTACGACAATCTTCCATACGCTTCCTGCCATTGTGGCTTTTATTTCCTGCATTTTATCCTTCCTCCTTAGTTGTGGTTTAAATAATGTTTTTCAATAAAGCTTGTTGTTGTATTCCCTGTCTTATAAGGCTGTAAATCAATAATTTTTAATAACATTGGGATATTTGTTTTAATTCCCTTTAATTCATACGTTGCTAACGCCGCATGCAATCGCGCTATTGCTTCGTTTCGGTCCTTGCCCCAAACAATCAGCTTCCCAATCATCGGATCATAAAATGGGGTCACGTCGAAATCGCTCGTCACCGCTACCTCATTTCGAACATAATCTCCTTCAGGTAAATGTAAGCTTGTAATATGTCCAGGAGACGGGAAAAAGGTTTCTGGATCCTCTGCATAAATGCGTGCTTCGATGGCGTGGCCGTTTATTGCAAGTTCATCTTGCTTCAATTGCAACGCATCTCCATTCGCGATGCGCAGCTGCTCCGCTACAATATCGACACCAGTAATTTCTTCTGTAACAGGATGCTCTACTTGAATACGGGTATTCATTTCAAGAAAATAAAAATTTTCGTCTTCATCAACTAAAAATTCGATTGTCCCTGCATTCGTATATCCAAGTGTTTTTGCGGCAGTTACCGCAGCCTCACCCATTTTCTGACGCGTCTTTTCGGATATAAACGGAGAAGGTGCTTCTTCAATAACTTTCTGATTTCTACGTTGAATCGAGCATTCTCTTTCAAAAAGGTGGATAGCATTCCCTTTTGTATCAGCAAGCAACTGGATTTCTATATGTCTCGCATTTTCAATCTTTTTTTCTAAGAAAATAGCTCCATCTCCAAAAAAAGCCTGTGCTCGCTTAGCATTTCCCGAAAATGCTTTGATTAGTTGGGTATCGTTAGCAACAACTTCCATACCGATACCACCACCTCCAGCAGCAGCCTTTACCATAATTGGATATCCGATTTCATTTGCTTTTTGGACAGCCTCATCACTCGAGCTGACTGCGTCATACGTCCCAGGTACGATTGGAACACCTGCTTGCTGCATCGCTTTCCTCGCGCTTACCTTATCCCCCATCGTTTTGATGACATCACTCGTTGGTCCAATAAAAATGATTCCTTCTTGTTCACATCGTTCAGCAAATGATCCATTCTCACTTAGAAACCCATAACCAGGATGAATAGCATCAACATTTGCTTGGCGCGCAACAGCTAATATCTTATCCACATTCAAATAGCTTTCATTCACACGAGGCGGACCAATTAAATAGCTTTCATCAGCCTGCTTTACAAAAGGGGCATGCTGATCTGCTTCCGAATAAATTGCGACAGTTTGAATGTGAAGCTTTTTACACGTCCTAATCACACGTGCGGCAATCTCCCCACGATTGGCAATCAATACTTTTTTAATCATACACTTTCCCCCATCCTTGCATAATTCTTCCTACATAGTGAATAGTATTAACAACCTAGCTGCCTAGCAATAACTAAACGCTGCACCTCTGATGTTCCCTCTCCTATTTCTAAGAGCTTGGCATCTCGCAAATATCTTTCCACTTCATATTCTCGCATATAGCCATAGCCACCATGAATTTGGATGGCCTGGTTTGCAGCGCGGAACGCTGTTTCTGTCGCAAAAAGCTTGGCATAAGCAGCTTCCTTTGTAAAAGGCTTATCTTGATCTTTTAACCAGGCAGCTTTATATACCATATTTCTTGCAAGCTCTACTTCCATTGCCATATCAGCGAGCTTGAATTGAATGGCTTGGAAGTTCGATATCGCCTTTCCAAACTGCTTTCGCTCTTTGGCATACTGTAACGACTTATCTAACGCAGCTTGTGCAATCCCTAAACCTAATGCAGCGATTGATATTCTCCCACCATCTAATGTATAAAGAAATTGCTTAAAGCCTTTGGATGGATCACCGAGAAGATTTTCTTTCGGGACGCGCACATTGTCTAATACAACTTCTGCTGTATCTGATCCACGAACTCCCATTTTATCGTAATTACTTGTTATGCTAATCCCTGCAGTATCTGTCGGCACAACGATCGCGGAAATAATATTTCTCCCCTTCTCGTTTTTACCAGTTACAGCAGTTACTATAATCGTTTTCGCATAGCTGGCATTTGTGATAAAGCATTTTTCGCCATTAATAACATAGTTATCGCCATCTAATACAGCGGTTGTCTTTGTCCCGCCTGCGTCTGACCCTGCATTAGGTTCTGTTAATCCAAACGCACCAAGGGCTTCCCCTTTTGCAAGCGGTTTCAAAAAGCGTTCTTTTTGTTCTTCAGTTCCAAAGTAATAGATAGGGCTTGCTCCAAGAGAAACTGCTGCTGCATAGCTCAATCCTGTGCTGCCACAAACACGGCCAATTTCTTCAACAGCAATTGCATAGGACAGCGTATCACTTCCTGACCCGCCATATTTCTCTGGAAAAGGAATTCCTAGAAGCCCTAGTTCTCCCATTTGCTCAAAAATATCTAATGGAAAACGTGCTTCCACATCGATTTCAATTGCCCGTGGTTGAATAACATCCTCCGCAAAATCGCGTACCATACTCCGAATCATCATTTGTTCTTTTGTCAATTCAAAATTCATTAAACCCCTCCTCAATAATCAACATGATAAACCGACTGGTTGGTCTGTGTGAAGCTGACTTTTCACACAGAATTTTAGATGCATTCACTTTTGCGATAGCAAAATAGATGCAAATGCGTTTTGATCTAAAAACCGTTCATGCAGAATGGCGTGCAAAATTAAATCAACAAAAATATCCCCAATCTCATCAATTGTTTTTACACCATCACGCTGATACCATTTATACGTCCAGTTCACCATGCCTAGAATAGCCATTCCCGTTATTTCTACAGATATATCCTGCCGAAATTCCCCACATTGTTTTCCTTCTTCGATTGCTTGCATAATGATTTGTTTAAATTGATCACGCTTTTGCTTTATTTGCAGCTCATATGCAGGTCGTAAATAAATATGTTCTTGATAAAATACGGAAATATGCGGTTTATACAAATCAAATACTTTCACAAAGCTCCTTACAATCGCTTGCAGCTTATCAGTAGGTGAATTAAATTCTGCATTGGCTTTTTCTGCATTTTCAAGCACATAGCTAATAAACGTATCATGGATAACAAATAACAATTCATCCTTGGAGGAAAAGTGATGATAAAATCCTCCTTTTGATGTCCCTACTTGCTCCACAATCTCATTCACCGATACACCATGAAAGCCTTTTGCTTCAAAAAGCGGAAGTGCTGTCTGTATTATTTTTTTGCGTAAATCCGACATAACCCCTCCTCTCCATTATCCAAATATTATCCTATCACATTTTTCAGAAAATATATAGTATTTATTTAATATGCTCCAGAACGAGGTTTACAGATTTAACTCTATACTTCTTCTGCAATATAAAAAGAGTGGGTATGTACCCACTCTTCTAATTAAGCATCCTTTATTTCAGTAAATGGTGTCTCATAAACCGCTTCTCTCCACACCTCTTCTACTTCTCCTTCATGATCTGTATCAATGACAAAGGATCCATTACTATAACGGTCACTTACCGATAATTCTAATGGGAAGATTTGATGTGTCTCACCATGACTTGTCTTAAAATGAATTGTCTCACTTTCATTCCCAACAATAAATCCTTTTACCCGATGTGGCTTGCTCTTTAATTCACGAAGCATGAGAAGTCCTCGTTTAGCACGACTTGTTTTCTCAAAATCTTGCAGTTTCATACGTTTGCAAGCACCTCGTTGAGTAACTAGTACTAATGAAGGTTCAGAAAGATCATCAAAAACTTGTCCATTTACAACATACTCATTTTCTTTTAATTGAATTGCTTTAACACCGGCAGCTCGTTGTCCTACGACAGGTACTTCTGACTCGTGATACCATAATCCATAGCCTTTGTTCGATGCGATAAATATGTCAGAGTAACCATTTGTTAAGCATACATTAACTACTTCATCATTTCCTTTTAGGTTGATCGCAATCAGTGCTTTTGAATAACGTTGTGCTTCATACACATTAATTTCGCTTCGCTTCACTAACCCATTTTTCGTAAAGAATACAATATACGATCCTTCTTCAAATTCACGAACAGGAATACATTCGATAATCCGTTCGTCCTTTTCAATATGCACGATATTTGATATATGCTGGCCAATATCCTTCCAGCGAATATCTGGAAGTTCATGGACAGGGATATAGAGATAATTCCCTTTGTTTGTAAACAACAAAATTTTATCCGTTGTATTGATTTCCATTAATCGAACTAGATGATCCTCTTCTTTGATAGCAAAATCTTCGCCATTGGAAGCTTGATAAGAACGAAGGCTTGTTCGTTTAATATAGCCATCCCGTGTAGCTGAAACGAGAACATCCTCGCTTGCTATCATCACTTCAATATCAATGGTAAGCTCTTCAATTTGATCTTCAATTGACGTTCTTCTTGGATCTCCAAAATCCTTTTTTAGTTGTTTTAAGTCATTTTTAATGGATTGGAGTAATTTTTTTTCACTCGCTAAGATCGCTTCTAAAGCTTGGATACTCTTTTGTAGCTCTTCCGCCTCTTTGTTTAACGTGGTGATATCCGTGTTTGTTAACCGATATAATTGCAACATAACGATTGCTTCAGCTTGTGCCTCTGTAAATTCATATTTACTCATAATTTGCTGTTTTGCATCCTGCTTATCCTTGGATGCACGAATCGTTGCAATCAATTCATCAAGAATAGAAATTGCTTTGATTAATCCTTCAACTATATGCGCTCTTTTTTTAGCATGTGTTAAATCATAAGTCGTTTGTCTTGTGACAACTTCCTTTTGATGATTAATATATGCATCAAGCATTTGCGGTAATGATAACAGCTTTGGCGTTTTATCCTGGATTGCCACCATGTTGAAATTGTATGTTACTTGCAAATCCGTATTTTTATATAAGTAATGTAACACACTTTCACTATTAACGTCCTTCTTTAATTCAATTACAACACGCAAGCCTGTACGGTCAGTTTCATCGCGAACCTCCGCAATTCCTTCGACCTTTCGATCAATTCGAAGCTCATCGATTTTCTTAACCATGTTCGCTTTATTTACTTCAAACGGTATCTCATCAATAATAATTTGCTGACGACCACCGCGCATCTCTTCTACACATGCTCTTGCACGAATAATAATTTTTCCTTTTCCTGTTTCGTAGGCTTTTTTAATTCCATCAATTCCTTGGATAATTCCACCTGTAGGGAAATCTGGTCCTTTCATCGCCGTCATTAGTTCCTCTATGGTCACAGCTGGCTTATCAATCCGCATAATAACTGCGTCAATGACTTCAGCAAGATTATGAGGCGGGATATCAGTAGCATACCCTGCTGATATTCCTGTTGAACCATTTACTAATAGATTTGGAAATTTTGCTGGTAATACTACCGGCTCAGAGTTCGTGTCATCAAAGTTCGGAATAAAATCGACAGTTTCTTTATTAATATCACGAAGTAGCTCTGATGCAATACTAGACAAACGTGCCTCGGTATAACGCATTGCAGCTGGTGGATCACCATCATTACTTCCGTTGTTGCCATGCATTTCAATTAATAGGTTCCGCAATTTCCAATCCTGGCTTAAACGTACCATTGCTTCATAAACAGACGAGTCACCATGTGGATGATAGTTACCAATAACGGTTCCTACTGTTTTTGCTGATTTACGAAAGTTTTTATCATGTGTATTCCGTTCTTCAAACATTGCATACAGAATTCTGCGTTGCACTGGCTTGAGTCCATCGCGGGCATCTGGTAGTGCACGATCCTGAATGATGTATTTACTATATCTTCCAAATCGATCACCAATTACTTCTTCCAATGGAAGATCCAAATATTTTTCTGCTTGTGACAAACCAATTTCCCCCTATTTCCTATGCTCTAAATTGCGATTATGAATGGATTTTTTCATTTTCTAAAATATTGGAATCCTCTTCCATACCAAACGCAACATTTTGTTCTATCCAGTTTCGTCTTGGTTCTACTTTGTCACCCATTAATGTTGTCACTCTACGCTCAGCTCTCGCTAAATCTTCTATAGTGACACGAATTAATGTTCTTGTTTCAGGGTTCATCGTTGTTTCCCATAATTGATCTGCGTTCATTTCACCAAGACCTTTATATCGTTGAACGATATAACCAGACTTAAACTGCTTTATCGCAGCTTGTAATTCATGCTCTTCCCAGGCATAGATAATCTGTTCTTTTTTTCCATTTCCTTTGGAAATTTTGTATAAAGGCGGGAGCGCAATGTACACTTTTCCTGCGTCCACTAGTGGACGCATGTAACGATAAAAGAATGTTAGCAATAACACTTGAATATGTGCGCCATCTGTATCCGCATCTGTCATTATTATAATTTTATCATATTGCACGTCTTCTAAATCAAAATCGCCACCAACACCTGCACCAATCGTATGGATAATAGTAGATATTTCTTCATTTTTAAAAACGTCTTGTAGCTTTGCTTTTTCCGTATTTATTACTTTTCCTCGCAACGGAAGTACAGCTTGAAACTTTCGATCTCGACCTTGCTTTGCAGAGCCACCTGCTGAATCACCCTCAACAAGGTATAATTCATTTCGTTGTGGATTACGTGATTGAGCTGGAGTTAATTTTCCACTTAGTAACGTATCTTTTCTACGTTTTTTCTTTCCTGTTCTTGCTTCTTCGCGTGCTTTGCGAGCAGCTTCACGTGCTTCCTTCGCTTTGATTGCTTTTTTAATCAACAAACCCGCAATATCCGCATTCTCTTCTAAAAAGTAAGTTAACTTTTCCGAAACCACATTATCTACAGCAGAACGTGCTTCGGAAGTACCTAATTTACTCTTTGTTTGCCCCTCGAATTGAAGTAATTCTTCTGGGATTCGAACTGAAACAATCGCTGTTAGTCCTTCTCGAATATCTGTACCTTCAAGATTTTTTTCTTTTTCCTTTAATAATGCGTTCTTTCTTGCGTAATCATTAAACGTTCGTGTTATCGCAGTACGTGCACCAGATTCATGTGTTCCGCCATCTCTTGTGCGCACATGGTTAACGAACGACAGCATGCTTTCCGCATAACCATCATTAAACTGAAATGCAAAATCTACCTCAATATCATGAAATGCACCCTCAAAGGATATCACTTCATGTAAGCTATCCTTTTCTGCGTTTAAATATTGAACAAATGCCTTTAATCCTTCTGGATAATAAAACTGTTCTTTTTTGTCAACACGTTCATCCGTAAATTCAATCGTAAGGCCTTTTAATAAAAACGCTGCTTCTAGAAGTCGTTCAGAAATTATTTCAGCATCAAAGACCGTAGTAGAAAAAATAGATTCATCTGGCTTAAAGGAAATAATGGACCCAGATTTCCGCGTTTTCCCTTTCCGTATTGGGGCTGCGGTTGGCTTTCCACCATTCTCAAAACGTTGAAAATAAATTTCTCCATCACGAAAAGTGGTAACTTCTAGCCATTCGGAAAGTGCATTCACAACAGATGCACCAACACCATGCAGTCCACCACTTGTTTTGTATCCTCCTTGCCCAAATTTACCACCAGCATGAAGAATGGTGAATATGACCTCCATCGTTGGTCGTCCTGTTTTATGCATACCGGCTGGTATCCCTCTACCACTATCTTCAACGGAAATGCTATTATCCTTATGTATTGTTACTTTAATCGTATCTCCATACCCTGCTAATGCTTCGTCAACTGCATTATCTACAATTTCAAATACAAGATGATGTAATCCACGATGATCCGTACTTCCTATATACATACCTGGACGTTTACGAACTGCATCTAGTCCCTCTAGTACTTGAATGGAATCATCAGAGTATTGTACTGGTTTTTTTGCCAATCGTGATCGGCTCCCTTCATTCTAAAAAAAATAATAAACGATAAAATATAAACTATCATGCCCATATCATTCCGTACGCATACGAGTGTACATGTCTATTAGTATACTATAACTGAATTCAGCTTGTATAGAAAGTTTACATGAACGTACTTAGCGTTACTTGCTTTTCAAGTCATTTTCAATAAAATAAGTGACTTATAAAAAAAGACAAAGAAGAGAAGCTCTTCCCCTTCTCTCCTTTAGTGTACAGCTGTTGACTTGTGTTACTTGTAGTAATAGAAGTTTATTATATACTATCTTATTTACTTTTGAATAAGCTGTTGATCAACTAAAAATTGATAAGCAACATCTTCTGGAGACTTATCCTCATAATCAACCTGGTAATTCATTTCCCGCATTTGTTCATCGGATATCATTCCACCTAGCTGATTTAACAATGGTTTTAGCTTGGGATATTTTTCAAGGGTAGACGCGCGCATTAAAGGTGCCCCTTGATATGGTGGAAATAAATGCTTCGGGTCAGCTAACGTAGTTAAATTCATCTCTACCATATAGCTATCTGTAGCATAAGCGTCAATAATGTCGACCTCTCCATTTGCAAGAGCTTCTTGTCTAATGCCCGGTTCCATCGTTTTAATCGAACCAATGTCTAAATTATAAACATCTTGCATCCCAACATAGCCATCCGAACGATCCTTGAATTCTAATGTGAATCCAGCCGTAATGGAATCTTGCACTCTTTTTAGATCCGCTATTTCTTCAAGCTGATTCTCTTCGGCGAATGCTTTTGTTAAACCGATCGCATACGTATTATTAAATTTCATCGGTTCTAGTAGAACCATATTATATTTCTTTTTCATACCTTCTCTTGCTTGCTCGTATACTTCACGCGCCTCATTACTCACTGCACTCTCTTCTAAATGGGTAACAATTGCTGTGCCTGTAAATTCAGGATAGATATCGATACTTCCTTCTTTTAACGCCGAAAAAACAAAAGCAGTCTTCCCTAATCCAGGCTTAAGCGCAACATCTAGATCTGTTTCTTCTTCAATAAGTAGCTTATACATATTGATTAATATTGCTGGTTCTGTACCAAGCTTTGCTCCTATGACAAGATCTGCTCGTTTATTCGCTTGAAAAATAAATGGTAGTGAAATGATAAGCACGGTAATAACGATCATTGCGATGAAAGACTGAAACCCCGCCTTTCTTGATACGTGTTCAAAACCTCGCAATACGAGATCGAGTAATATTGCAAGTAATGCTGCCGGTATTGCTCCTAATAAAATTAAATTAATATCTGCTCCACGATCTAGTCCGAGTAATATCAATTCGCCTAACCCACCAGCACCAATTAACGCTGCAATCGTTGTTGTTCCAACGATCAGCACCATAGAAGTACGGATACCAGCCATAATGACCGGCATTGCAATTGGTAGTTCTATCTTTAGAAGCCGTTTATAGGAATTCATTCCCATTCCCTTCGCAGCTTCCTTTAAAGCAGGATTCACTTCACATATTCCAGTGTAAGTATTCCTTAATACTGGCAGTAAGCCATAAGCTGATAATGCGATAACAGCAGGTACTTTGCCTATTCCAAAAAAAGGAATAAGGAAGGCTAATACGGCTAAGCTTGGAATTGTCTGCATAATCGCCGACATTCCAATAATCGGTTCTGCGATCCGCTTGAAGCGAGTTAGAACTAATCCCAATGGTACCGCAATTAAAATAGCGATAACAAGTGACAATAGTGAGATTTGCAAATGCTCCCAAGTCGTTTCGAATAAAACGTCTTTTCTTTGGAGGAAAACGGAGATAAAATCGCTCATTTTTATATCCCCCTTGCTGTCGCAGTGGAATTTTCATATAAAAAGTGAATCATATCTTCGTAGCTTATTGTTCCTATTAGCCTACCATGTTGAACTACCGGATACACATCAAGCACATTATTTTTCATATGTTTCATTGCTGCGGATAGAGAAAGCTCATTTGACAGTACTGGAACAGAAATCCAGCCTCCGTTTCTCCATGCACCTACATATCTTCCGTCATCGTTCATTACATAAAAAACTTGATTAGATTCCTCATTTTTCTCTATTAAATTATGCTCTTGCACGATGCGTGAACTTTTATTTTGCTGCATAATAACATCGATTGCGGTATTCCACGGAGATTTTCGTTCTCCAATAAAACTTTCAACAAATGACGTTTCTGGATGTAGGATAAGTTGTTGAGGTTGATCGACCTGAATGATTTTTCCATTTCGCATGAAACAAACACGATCACCAAGTGCCAGTGCCTCATCCATATCATGCGTAACAAAAACAATCGTCTTTTTTATTTCTTTTTGCAACGATCGAATATCCTTTTGAAGTTGCTCTCTACTGATTGGATCTAATGCACTAAACGGTTCGTCCATTAAAATAATATCTGGGTCTGCTGCTAACGCTCGTATCACGCCAATTCGTTGTTGTTGTCCTCCTGACAATTCACTTGGCATTCGTTTCTGATACTTTTCAGGCTCTAGTCCTACCATGTCTAATAATTCCATTGCTCGCTTCTGCTGTGCTTTCCGCTTCCACTTTTTCATGTCTGGAACAACAGAAATATTTTCCTCAATCGTCATATGTGGAAATAAAGCAATTTCTTGCAAGACATAACCAATATTCCATCTTAATTCATGAATATTATATTGCCGAATATCTTGGTTATTAATAAGTATGGAGCCTGATGTCGGTTCAATCAAGCGATTAATCATCTTCATAGTTGTTGTTTTTCCGCACCCACTAGGGCCTATTAAAGTCATCATTTCGCCTTTTTTAATTGTTAATGAAAAATTATCCATTGCCTTCGTTCCATCTGCATATACTTTATTAACCTGTTTAAATTCGATCATCTCATCCCTTCCTTTCTAAAAAGCTTCATTCGATCCGCAGGCCCTTATTTACGGAATATTATAACAAAACTTTTATGTTCTTTCATAGCAAGTTCATGATAAAATAAGAAAGAATCGTTTTCTAGATTAGGAATATTGAAGGAAAGTAGGTATGGAAGATGGAGTATATTATTTTTGCAATTATTGCTTATTTACTAGGTTCGATTCCATCTGCTCTTATTGTAGGGAAGGTTGGTTTCAATATAGACGTTCGGAAACATGGAAGTGGGAATTTAGGAGCCACAAATACGTTTCGAGTATTAGGAGTGAAAGCAGGAATTATTGTAACGCTTGCAGATATTTTCAAGGGAACCATTGCAACTTTAATTCCATTACTCTTTGATGCAGAAGTAAATCGACTTATTATTGGTATTTTTGCTGTATTAGGACATACATATCCACTGTTTGCTAAATTTAAAGGTGGAAAAGCAGCCGCAACTTCAGCTGGCATTGTCCTTGGAGTAAATCCACTGTTATTTGTCATTATGGTTTGCTCTTTTTTAGTTACATTGTACATTTCAAAATACGTATCTCTTTCATCGATGATTACAGGCGTTATTTCTATTTGTGTGACTCTACTTATGAAAGACACGGGTTTATTTATTGTTACCACATTATTAACTGTGTTTGTTTTTTATCGACACCGTGAAAATATAAAACGAATTAAAAATAAAACAGAACCGAAAATTACGTGGATGTGATACAGATTAATTGAATATTCAAGGTTGCTCAAGTATACTTTGAATGAATTCGTCGAAGTGCTAAATAGAAAGGATCTTACAGAATGGATAATACAGAATTAATGGTGCAACGAAAATTGCCTTCAAAAGCAGAAAGACATAAATTATTTGGTTCTGTAAATCCAGGACCGCGAACGAAGCCAGTAGAAAAAGAAAAAATGTCTGATCTACAAAATGTGCAAAAAGATTTTTTATTTGCCATAGATCAGGTTGGGATTGCCAATGTGAATCATCCCATAACTGTAGAAAGTACTATACAACCAACTATACAGACTACGATCGCATCATTTAGTTTAACAACCAGTATCCACCAAGCAAGTAAAGGCACGAACATGAGCCGATTTACAGAACAATTACAGCTTTATCATACAAATGGATTTACAGCAGATATTGCTAACCTAAAACAGTTCACCAAAGAGCTAACAGATCGACTAGAGCAAGAAGATGCACAAGTCGAGCTTTCTTTTCCTTGGTTTTTCGAAAGACAAGCACCGCAATCAGGTTTAGCAGGACTTAATCATGCGGACGTGACACTATCTGTTTCGTATAATAAGCAAACTGGCTTTTCTATCAAAGGTTCACTCGAAGTATTGGTTACAACACTTTGTCCGTGCTCTAAAGAAATCAGTGAATACAGTGCCCATAACCAACGCGGACGCGTATTTATGGAAGCGACATTTAATGAATATATCGATGAGGCAAAGATTGATTGGAAGGAACAATTATTAGAAGCAGCAGAAAGTAATGCTAGTTCTAGACTGCATCCTGTTCTAAAACGACCAGATGAGAAAATGGTAACGGAACACGCTTATGAAAATCCGCGATTTGTTGAGGATATGGTACGTTTAGTGGCTGCAGATTTATATGAAATGCCATTTATACAAAAATTTAAAGTTTCCTGTCGTAATGAAGAGTCGATTCACATGCATGATGCAATTGCTTCGTTAACTTTTGACAAGAACGAATTTAATTTATAAGGATCGGAAATAACATGAAATATTTATTTATCGGCCTAATTAAATTTTACCAGAAAGCAATCAGTCCTTTTAAACCACCAACCTGCCGTTTTTACCCGAGTTGTTCTGCATACGGGCTGGAAGCTTTCCGCAGATTTGGTGTACTCAAGGGTGGATACTTGACGATTAAACGAATAAGTAAATGCCATCCTTTTCATCCTGGAGGAGTTGACCTAGTACCTCCCCCTAAAAATAAAAAGAATGTTCGAACAGGAGATGAGCGCAATGAAACTACGAATTGATGAAGCTGCTACGACATGGTATAAAAATACTTTCGAGCCTAGTTCTCCCATTGCTTTACGCTTTTATGTTCGATATGGCTTTGGCGGCCATATTCCTGGGTTTTCTTTAGCAATAAAAATGGCAACCCCAGAAAATCCAATTGCTACTGCTGAAAAAGGTGATATGCTGTTTTTTGTTGAGGAAAGTGATGCCTGGTACTTTGAAGAAAAAGATTTGCATATAAAACTAGATGAAAACCTTCAAGAGCCAACATTTTTATATGAATAACGAACACCCTCACACAGGAGCTATGTGTGAGGGTTCATAATTTGGAAACGCGTTAATTGTTCCCATTGCTTCTCTTGAGTTAAAATCTCCTTTTGATAATCCCCTAACAAATCAAAATGTGGATACTTGCTATTATTATGAATCCACTCTGCCCGCAGGTTATATTTTTCACCCCATGCAATCAATGCATCAATATCAGTACAACCAACCTTTGTCACTGTCGTAAAGTCTGGAAATCTTTCATCCTGCCAGTAATGTGTCAGAAATGCAATGTTTCCGTTTTCGATGCGTTGCTTCCAAGCTTCTAGTTCTTTACGATTAATGCCAAAAGCCATCAGCTATTCGCTTCCATCTGTTTTTTATATGCTTCATGCCACTCTGGAAAAGCCTTTCTCATAGAGAGTGGTCGAAATGAATCTTTTTTTACGATAACGTGCTCAGTAGAACCTGTTACAGCAATAACACCATCATTTCCTATAACTTGATAACCATAAATCGTTCGTATCCCATCATAATGTGCTAACCACGTTTCCACGGATACGGTATCTCCGTAGCGAATGGGATGTTTATAGGAGATATGTACATCTGTTACTGGTGAAACAATATTGTTCTTCTCCATTTCGATATATTGAAAACCTAATGCGTCAATAAATTTCGTTCGCCCAATTTCAAACCAAATTAAATAATTCGCGTGATATACTACTCCCATCTGATCGGTCTCTTGATATCGAACCTCAATCGGTGTGTTTACTTTTTGATTCATTCTCTCTTTACCCTCCTCAAGCTCAACTATCATTCTAACACACCACGATGTGTTTTTGCTTAAGGAATTAGAATGGCCACGCCATCGCCTAAAGGAGCGTGGCGTGGCGTGGCCATTCTAAGCTATTCGTTATGTTGCTGCGCGGCTTCATCCTTTATTTCTGCACGCATTCCTTCAATCGATTCTTCTCTTCGTTTATTTTTTGCTTTTATTTGTTCACGACCTTCTTCTGATGTGAATTCCATCGTTTCTTCTGCTTTCTCCATATTTTGAATCGTATCCTCTACCATTTCTTGAAGCTTTTCTACATTATCACTGCGATCATCAGGTTTAGGCGTATATTTATTATCCGTCATAGTCATTCTCCTTTGTTTATTGTAATCGAGATCAGCTTTAGTTTTTTCGTTTACATACTTTCTATACAAAATAATGGCAAATAAAAATCCCTTATTTCATTCATCGAGATGGAGAATGGCATAAGGGGCAAGTTTTTACGCTTCCTTATCGGTGATATTTAGTGAATCCTGAATTCTTTGTTCGATGTTTTCTTCAATCCGATCCATAATTTCTTTATCTTTTAATATTTGCTGACGATTTGCTTTGACTAAATCATCAAAGCTTAATTTTCTCTTAAGTGACATGACAATACACCCTTTCATTGATTGTTATGAAGAAGTATTGCCATGCTCTCAACAATTTATAATAAATAATGCGAAAATTAATTTTTTTATCCTAGCAGGTTAGTTCGTCCTTTTTTAAAACCACAATTCTTTTGGAAATAATGTCGCATCGCTCAAGTTAAAGTAAAAAAAACTCCTACACCGAAGTGTAAGAGTTTTCAAGTCTATAACTTTTATGCGTTTCGTAGTTTATCACGAAGTACCATTTGCAGGATTCCTCCATGACGGTAATAATCAATTTCAACTTCACTATCAAAGCGTGCAATTGCTTTAAACTTCGTTTCTTTACCAGCTTCATCTACAGCAGTAACAGAAACAAGATCATGTGGCTTCACGCTTTCATCAACCTCTACCGTAAAGCTTTCTTTTCCTGTTAATCCGAGCTTATCGGCATTTTGACCTTTTTCAAACTGAAGTGGAAGCACACCCATCATAACTAAATTGGAACGATGAATACGTTCAAAGCTTTCCGCAATAACTGTCTTAATACCAAGAAGGTTTGTGCCTTTTGCTGCCCAGTCACGCGATGATCCCATTCCATAATCCTTCCCAGCAATGACCATTAAGCCAGTTTGATCTGCTTGATACTTCATTGCAGCATCATAAATCGGCATAATTTCTCCAGTTGGCCAATATGTCGTATAGCCTCCCTCAGTTCCAGGAGCTAAGAGATTACGAATACGAATATTTGCAAACGTTCCGCGCATCATCACTTCATGGTTCCCACGGCGTGAACCATAGGAATTAAAGTTTCGTGGTGAAACCCCTTTTTCCTGCAAGTATTTTCCAGCAGGCATATCTTTTGCAATCGCCCCAGCAGGAGAAATATGGTCAGTTGTTACCGAATCACCAAATTTTCCAATTGCTCGGAGTTGATGCAATGTTTCTACCTTACCTGCATCTTTCGCTAGGCCTTCAAAGAATGGTGGATTCTGAATATACGTAGAGTCTCCATCCCATTCAAATAGTGGCTCGTCTGTTGTTTCAATTTCATTCCACTTTTCATTTGATTGGAATACATTTTCGTACTCTTTACGGAATATTTCAGGATTAACTACCTTTTGAATCTCTGCTTTAATTTCTTCCATTGATGGCCATATATCATTTAAGAAGATCGGCTTGCCATTTTCATCTTTTCCTAGTGCATCTTTTGTTAAATCGATATCAACTGATCCTGCTAATGCATACGCAACTACTAATGGTGGTGAAGCAAGATAGTTTGCTTTAACAAGTGGGTGGATACGTCCTTCAAAGTTTCTATTACCTGAGAGTACTGAAGCAACTGTTAAATCATTTTCAGCAATCGCCTTTTCAATTTCAGGACGTAAAGGACCTGAGTTTCCAATACATGTTGTACATCCATAACCAACTAGATTAAAGCCTAATTTATCTAGATAAGGCATTAATCCTGCATCTTCTAAATAACGTGTAACAACTTTTGAACCTGGAGCCAATGACGTTTTTACATATTCAGGTACTGTCAATCCTTTTTCAATTGCTTTTTTTGCAAGCAATCCAGCTCCAAGCATTACATAAGGGTTTGATGTATTTGTACAGGATGTGATTGCCGCAATAGCTAATGATCCTGTTTTCATCACAGATGTTTTACCATTTGGATGCGCAATCGTTACTTCTTTATTGAACTCTGACTTATCTAAACCAAAGCCTTGGTTTCCTGATGGAGCAGTAATCGCTTTATTAAATTCCTTTTTCATGTTTGATAAAGCAATTAAATCCTGTGGACGTTTTGGTCCAGATAGATTCGGCTCCAATTGAGAAAGATCTATTTCGACAACTTCTGTATATGCTGGATCTGGTTGATCTGGTGCGTACCATAAATTATTTTCCTTACAATACGTCTCAACCAACTTAATTTGTGCTTCATCTCTTCCTGTTAGACGAAGATAGTTTAGAGACTCTTCATCTACAGGGAAAAAGCCACAAGTTGCCCCATATTCAGGAGCCATATTCGAAATTGTAGCACGGTCTGCGAGCGGCATATCCTGTAACCCTGGTCCAAAATATTCCACAAATTTACCTACTACATTTTTTTCACGCAATACTTGTGTTACTTTTAATGCAAGGTCCGTTGCCGTTGTTCCTTGTGGAAAGCTACCAGTAAATTTCACACCAATTACTTCTGGTGCTGGGAAGTATGAAGGCTGCCCTAGCATACCTGCTTCTGCTTCAATTCCACCGACTCCCCAACCAAGCACTCCTAATCCGTTAATCATTGTGGTATGCGAGTCCGTTCCGACAAGTGTATCAGGAAATGCATCATATTCGCCATTGTCATTTTCGATTCCATGAACAACGTTCGCAATATACTCTAAGTTCACTTGGTGTACAATTCCAGTCGCAGGCGGTACAGCGCGATAATTTTCAAACGCTTTTTGCGCCCAATGTAAAAACTCATATCTTTCTCCATTGCGCTCAAACTCTAGATCCATATTTGCTTTTAATGCGGTTGGTGTTCCATATTGATCCACTTGTACAGAATGATCAATAACCAAATCAACCGGAACCTCTGGATTAATCTTGTTTGGCTCACCACCTAAATCAACCATCGCCTTACGTAGTGATGCAAGGTCGACAACAGCTGGCACTCCAGTAAAGTCCTGTAAAATAACACGAGAAGGTTTAAATGGTACATCGACACCTTTTCCTTCAGCAGTTCCCCATTTTGCTAATCCTTTTACATGCTCATCCTTAATCACTTTTCCGTCATACTGACGGAGAATAGATTCAAGCAGCACACGTACCGAAAAAGGCAGACGTGTAATTTCCCCAAAGCCAGCACTCTCTAACGCTTTTAGTTGATAGTAGTTGTAAGTTCTACCATCTAATGTGAATTGTTTTTTTGCATGAAACTTATTTTGTTCTCCCATATAGGTTTCCCCTTTCCATCTTGCTTTTTCATAGCTCGAGATAGAATGTAGCTCAACCATCTGCTACTGATAAACATTTATTATCTCCCGAGTGTGAGAATTAAAAATATAATGGCGCTAAACCCTTTCGTTCTCTATATTAAATGAAAAACAAGCATAAAACAAATGTTTCATGCTTGTTACTATATAGTAAAATCTTATGAAGAATGATAATAATTACTTATACAATTGTTTGCTTTATTAAACTTAAATTTATATTCCTTGTAATTCAGTAAATGTAATTCGAAATGTACTACCTTTATCCTCGTTTTGCATAATATTTAATGTAGCATCATGTCGTTCTAATATTTGCTTCGTAATCATTAAACCTAATCCTGTTCCGGTTTTCTTTGTCGTGAAAAACGGCTCACCAAGCTTGTGAATAATCTTCTCATCTATTCCTGGACCTTCATCAATGACATCGATTTGAAGATAGGATCCGTTGCGACGCATGATCACATTGATTTTTCCGCTTTCTTCCATTGCTTCAATCGCATTTTTGACGATATTAATTAATACTTGCTTTATTTGCGAACGATCACAATAAACCGAGCAATCTTCTTCTTTATCGAATATAATCATTATATTTTTTAATTTTGCTTGTGGTTTCAATAATTCAATTACATCCTCAATCATTTGCTCAACCGATTCTTGCTGCTTATAATCCGTCAAAGGCTTGGAAATAAACAGCAATTCGGAAGTGATTGTTTCCATCTTTTCTATTTCATCAATCATAATCTTATAATAAACGTCCTTCCGCTTTACACCTGCCTCAAGAAGCTGTAAAAATCCTTTTAGAGATGTTAGCGGATTACGGATTTCATGTGCGATTCCTGCTGCTAACTGCCCAGCAATTGACATCTTCTCAGACCGAATCATCATTTCCTCTGCTTCTTTTTTATCGGTAATGTCACGTATAATCGAGATAAAATAGCCTGCTTCATTGTTGTTATCCAAAAGCTTTGCAATTTTACATTCACACCATATATAGCGTTCATCATAATTTTTAACTTGAATATTAAAAATGTTTTCTTTATCCACGGTTTGATCTAGATTGTTTTTAATATATGTAATATCTTCGGGTGCGACAAAATCTAACCATTGAACTCCTTTTAGCTCGGAAAGCTTGTAGCCTAACGCATGTTCAATTGAATTCGAAATATAAAGCAGGTTCCCTTCTAAATCCCAAAGTGAAACAACATCATTGCTTTTTTGTTCAATCCAATTCAACATAAACGATGGAAGTGAAGCCAAGCTTTTTATCGGGCTATTGTCGTGGGTTGTTTCCATAATGGCGGGATTAGCAAGATATTCGCCATTTTTGTCATATTTGTTCGAATTATTCACCATCACATTCGCCCCTTTTATACAAAATCCAACAATCAAGATCGCTCGCTTAATCTATTATATGTCCTACCCTAAGTAAATATGAAACTTGTTTCTATGTAGCAATCCACTTATAATAATACTAGCATATAATGTAAATTGATGTTACATCATTTACCAATTTAAATATACCATTAGAAGTGATTTTATGATATAAAAGTTACCATATTTTTTATTTTTTTCTATGGTATGCTTAATAAGCTAGATTCATTTTTTCTCTATTGGCAAGGTATTGATAGTATATAATATGAAGGTGATAAAATGTCAATATTTGTAGATTATTTCATTATTTTGTGGGGATTTTTCCTTATAGGTTCGATGGCAATCGGCGGCTATTTTATGTTTCGAAAATTTCTTAAACAGCTACCAAAAGATGATGGCAAAAGTGTAATGGATTGGGAAAATTACTATTTCGATAAAACAAAGCATATGTGGCAAGAAAAAGAAAAAGCACTCTTAGAAGAATTAGTTGCGCCAGTACCAGAATTGTTTAGAGATGTAGCACGTCATAAAATTGCAAGTAAAATCGGAGAAATTGCCTTGCAACGAAACAACATACATATAACCGAAGATATTGTGATTGAAGGCTATATTATTGCTACCCCAAAACGTGATCACAAATTCCTTCGTAAAAAGCTAAAGGAAAAAAACATTAATATTGCTGATTACGAGCATCTCTTTCAATTATCAAAATCAAACTACCGTGATAACTGGCAAAAGCAATACAATCGAAAATAGTTATAAAGCTAGTTGCTTGAAACGTACTAATAGTAAAAAAAAATGCGCCGACTTTATTTTTACAGCGCATTTTTTGTATGTAATTGATTTTCTAGCTTTTTAAATTTATAAAGCATCGCAATACGCCAAGACAGAATCATACCAAAAGCAAGCAAGAAAAACATACCGCTCGTCTCTCCTAGAGAAATCGTCTTGCCAAGATAAAGCTTTAATACGATACGAACTACTAATAATCCAAATAAGATAAAGATAAATGATTTAGATGGAATTAAATAAATCGCATTTCCCCTTATCTCGAATTTAGACGATTTTATCAAGAAAAAAGAAAAAACAACGCCTACAGACATCGCTTCTATCACTTGTAGTAGACTAACCTGAAACGGTGGAAATACAAACATGAGAGCCCCTGTACTCATGAATAACGGAGGAAGTAATATTTTTTTTACCGATGCTGGTTTTTTGGCAGCTTTTAAACGAACAAAAATCATCGTCACAGCCATAAATGCTGCCGCAATTGTACTAGCTATGAGCCAAAACATAGATTATCACTTCTTTCTAAAAGTCCAGGAATGCACCCATTTTCGGATTCATTCCTGGACCTCCCCCTATTAATTATTGATCGTTGGCGATATTTAATATAATCGTAATTGTTACGCCAAGAACTGTGAGATAAACCCCTATATCAAAAAGCATCGCGGTCGCAAGCTCAATTTTCCCGAATATCGGTACATTAAAGTAACCAAATGTATGAGAGAGAAATGGCACATCAAATACAAAAGAACCTAAGCCCGTACCCACAGCTATTAACAGGCCTATTGGAATTACTGTTCGAAAATTAACAGGTATTATTTTCGCGATTGTTTCCATCCCATACGCCATATACATCAGGATTACTGCTGCAGAAGTAACTAGCCCACCAACAAATCCACCACCAGGAGAATTATGTCCAGCTAATAATAAATACACAGCAAATCCAAGTAATATAAACGCAATAAGGGATGTGGTTGTACGTAAAATTAAATCATTCGGTTTGTACATAAGTAAGTTCCCCTTTTACCAATTCAATTATTTAATATGATAATACAAAGCGATTGGAGATTCTACTAAAAACCACTCCAACCAAACCAGCTTGCCAAAAATGAAGTTAGCTTTGTCGTCCAATTAAAAAAGAGTGCAATTCCCATAAAGATCATGAAATATCCACCAATTTTGACTAGCAGTGCACTATGGCGTTTAATCCACGACAGCTTGCCAACGAAAAAGGAAAGCACGAAAAACGGAATCGAAAAACCTAACACATAACTGATCATCATTACCATTCCGACTTGTGGATCTGACGCGGCAAGCGAAAATACAACCATCAAGATCGGTCCTGTGCATGGCTGCCAGCCTAATGAAAATGCTAACCCAATAATATACGATCCAATGTATCCAGATGGACGATTTCGAAAGGTAACTCGTTTATCCTTCATCAAAAAATTAAAATTAAAGATCCCCACAATCACTAAGCCAAAGAAGATAATTAAAATACCGCCGATTTGGCGAATCAATTCATTATATGTAGTTAAAAAAGTCGCAAAAAAAGTGGAAGAATATCCAATGATGATAAAAATACTTGAAAATCCAAGTAAAAAGAAGATGGTATGTAGCATACTCTTTTTATTAAATCCTTTTTGATCCTGCTGCAGCTCATTCACACTCATACCTGTTATGTAGGATAAAAAAGCAGGGAACAATGGTAATACACAAGGTGAGATAAATGATAGAAAACCTGCTCCAAACGCAATAAAAATATTAATTTCTGACATGCTAACCCCTCCCAATCCATTAACCTTCATTCTAACAAAAATGTGTGAGATAAAAAGAATTAGATTTTGACAATATTGCAACAATTAAAGCACAGAAATCAAAAAACCCTATACTTCTATTTTGTACAGGGCATTTGCAAATGGAAATTACCTCATAATAGAGATGATTGCATGATTATTTATCCATTTGAGTATTCATTGCACGCATCATTTGATTGATTTTTTTCTGGGATGGTTTTTGTCCCATTTGCATCATTAATGTGCGAAGCATTTGCTCATTAATTGGTGGATTCTTTTTCATATAGCTCATCATATATTTTCTCGCAATAAAAAAACCCAGAGCAACACCAGCAATTAATGCTCCAATTGCTATTAATACTACCCATATAGTTCCCATGTAAAGCTTTCCTCCTTCGTGTTGTCTCTTATACAGTATAGTAAATCAGAGATAGGAATACAATACTTCTTCCGCAATATGTTTTGAATTAAGTAATGATGGAGAAATCCATCCATAACGAACCGGATTGTTCCCTATTACAAATAAATAGGGATGTACTTGTCGTAAAAACGGAAACAACATATTTTCAGCTTCATGTATTGTTTGACATTGAAATTTTATCTGTTTTTTGCGCATATGTAAAGTAAGACATCGTGAATCGGTGGAAAGCTGATGTGCGTTGCTTCGCTTTTGCACTTCTATATTATCTCTTAAATGAGAAAGAATAAGATCTGCATCGAATTCATTCGTTATAAATTCATATTGAAGCGCATAATCCTCTCTCTCCTTATCTTGTTCATAAGCTTTAAGAAAGCGATATAACAAGTCACTTTTATAAAAATAGTGAACAGCAAATTCTTCTTTAATCCAATAAATTGAATAGCTTTGCATCCAGCATTTCCTCCTATATGCGTATTTATGTCTATTATAAGCATGTCTAACAGGAAAAAATGTCATACTGTGTTAAAAAACAACACTAGTTTTGTCAAAAGCTTGATTAAATAGAGCATTTATACGTTATAAAGGAACGAATAATACGAAGAAAGCACCCCTATCGTATTCAATACAATAGAGATGCTTTTGCTATCTATGTTATTTCAATAAACGTTCTACATTTTGCACAACATTTTCTACAGAGAATCCATATTCCTTCATTACTTTATCGCCATTTGCAGAGGCACCAAACGTATCAATGCCTAGTACGATTCCTTCATCACCGGTATAACGCTCCCAACCGAAAGAAGCACCCATTTCAATGGCAACACGTTTTTTAACACTTTTCGGTAGAACTGAATGCTTATACGTTTCATCTTGCTCATTGAAACGATCCCATGATGGCATGCTCACGACGCGAACATCAATTTCCTTCGCTGCTAATTGCTCCTGCGCTTTAATTGCAAGCTGCACTTCGGATCCTGTTGCGAGTAATAACGCATCTGGCGTTTCTTTCTTACTATCAGAAACGATATAAGCGCCTTTTTTAACGCCTTCATATGCATGCTCTTTAGTTCCTGCTAACGTTGGCAAATCTTGTCTTGTTAACACAAGGGCAGTTGGCTTGTTTTTAGACTCTAATGCTAAACGCCAAGCTGCTTGTGTTTCATTTGCATCTGCTGGACGAATAAGCGACACATTCGGCATTGCTCTTAGAGCTGCTAAATGCTCAACCGGTTCGTGTGTAGGACCGTCCTCTCCAACCGCGATGGAGTCGTGTGTGAACACGTACGTAACAGGTGTATTCATAATGGCAGACAAACGAACTGCTGGTCGTAAGTAATCACTAAATACGAAGAATGTACCACCGTAGACCTTTAAGCCTCCATGAAGTGCCATTCCATTTAAAGCAGCTCCCATTGCATGCTCACGAACACCAAACCAAATGTTTCTACCAGCATAATTGTTGCGTGAAAAATCAGCTTCATCGTTCATCATTGTTTTGTTAGAGCCCGCTAAATCTGCACTTCCTCCAAAGAAGAACGGTACATGCTTCGCAATGGCATTTAACACTTTTCCTGACGATGCCCTTGTAGCCAATGTATCTTTTCCTGATTCAAAGGATGGCAGCTCTTTTTCCCAACCTGCTGGAAGTTCACCTTTAATGGCTAACTCCAATTCCTTTGCTTCTGTCGGATATTTTTCTTTATATGCATCAAAAAGAGAATTCCAAGCGTTTTCTGCTTCTGCTCCTGGGTTCACAATTTTATCGCGAAAATCATGATAAACTTCTTCTGGAACATGAAATTCTTCATGTGCCCAATTATAATATTCTTTTGTTAGTTTTACTTCATCTCCCCCTAATGGAGAACCATGAGAAGCAGCTGAAGCAGATTTATTTGGTGAACCGTATCCAATTACTGTTTTAATTTCAATCAATGTTGGCTGCGCTGTATTTTCCTTTGCAGCTTTTATTGCTTTTCTCAGCTGGGCGATATCATTTCCATCCTCTACACGTAATACCTGCCAGCCGTATGCTTTAAAACGTTCCTCTGTATTATCAGAGAATGATTGATTTAAATCACCATCAAGGGAAATGTCATTTGAATCATACAATGCAATTAATTTTCCTAAACGTAAATGACCTGCTAAAGAAGCGGCTTCATGTGAAATACCTTCCATTAAATCGCCGTCACTTACAAGTGCATATGTAAAGTGATCGATAATGGAAATATCCGTTTTATTATATTTTGCAGCAAGATGTGCCTCAGCCATCGCCATTCCAACAGACATCGCAATCCCTTGTCCTAATGGTCCAGTAGTAGCTTCAACTCCATCTGTATGATGTACTTCGGGATGACCTGGTGTTCTAGACTCCCATTGGCGGAAATTCTTCAAGTCCTCCATTGTCACATCATAGCCTGCTAAGTGTAACAAGCTATACAACAGCATGGAACCATGACCTGCAGACAAAACAAACCGATCTCGGTTAAACCATTTTGAGTTTTTAGGGTTATGCTTCATAAAGTCTGTCCACAACGTATAAGCCATTGGCGCGGCTCCCATTGGAAGACCAGGATGACCGGAATTTGCTTTTTCAATAGCGTCAATTGATAGTGTTCGAATTGTATTAATAGATAGTTGTTCAACATTATTTCCCAAGGTATATACCCCTTTCCGTGTAAAAGCTTCTAGTATCTACTTCATCTTATAACGAAACATAGGACATAACAAGCGAAAACACGATGCAAAAGAATTTGCAGCTCCAAATCGTGTCTTTTTCTTGATAAATTATAAAGAATAAAAAAAGCTTACATCAATTCTTTTTATTTCTCTCCTGTAAATCTCGAACCTTTTGAGGTGTAACATCATTTCCAGCAGGATCAATTACAGTCATTGTTTTAAATTGGTTTTTAAAGGATTTTCGAACATTTTTTAGGTACTCTTGCCTTAATTCCGCTTGTTCCTCTTTTTCGGCATTTGTGAGTCCCTCATTCTTTGCCTTCTTAGCAAGAAAATTGATGCGTTCTAACTTTTGTTTACTTATCATGTGGTCTATCCTCCTGTTAAGGCAGATTGACTCCAACGTTAACATGGGTGGAGTCGTCAAATTTAAAAAAGCACGAACGATAAATATGTTCCTGCTTTTTTATCATAACTTCCTACTTATTTATATTCAAGTTTTTTGAAACTCTTGATATCGGCGATGTACCGTTGCCTTGGAAACATCAAAGCCCATCCCCTGTAATATAGTAGTAATTTCCTCGAAGGTCATCTTTTGTGCTCGTAAACGCACAACTTCTTGAATCGGAAAATCCTTTCTCTCCCGTCCTGGAGCTTGATTCCGATTCGTAAGATTTTTTGCAGGATTAAATCCTTTGTCCATCGCCCTTTTTATGCCACGTTTAATTTTTTCGTTATGAAGCTTTCGTTGATATTCCTCTACAATACCGACGATTTTGAGCACCATAGAATCCGACTCGGAAATTTCCAATTGTCCATCGTGATAAATAGAAAATATTGGTATGTTCAGCTTTTGTAACTGATGAAAAAGTGCAATTTTAGTATTTCCTCTTCCAAGCCTTGTCTCGTCCTGAATCAATAAACAATCTGCTTCTCCATCTGCAAAATCATCAAGCATATCAAAGATGCCATCTCTCCCAATTTCATATCCACTTGCTCGTTCTTCAATAATTCGAACGATTTTAAAGCCTTGCCTTAAAGCAAGCTGCATTAATTCTTCTTTTTGCCTAATTAAAGAACTTTCCTGTGTTTGTTTATCTGTGCTTACTCTACAATATATGATTGCTCGCAATTTAATAATCTCCTAGTTGCATTATGCTGTGATGAGTGAAAAATACAAAAATCCTAACGTTAATCCAAACGTTACGAAATATAGCAAATCAGTTCTTGTCCATTTTCCAAACATATTATCAGCCCTTTCATCAAAATAGAACCTTTGTTCTGTTACTTGTAATTATAAACAGAACATATGGTCTTGTCAATAGATTTTTAGAACGAATGTTTGCATTTTGAGATGTGAAATGGTAAACTATCAATAGTAAATATATGTGCGAGGTGTTCCTTACATGATAAAATTATCAAAAAGACAGCAAGCCATTCTCGACTTTATTAAAAGTGAAGTTCATCTAAAGGGATATCCACCTTCTGTTCGAGAAATTGCCGAAGCTGTTGGCTTAGCATCTAGCTCTACAGTTCATGGGCATTTATCCAGATTAGAAAGTAAAGGATTTATTCGACGAGATCCTACAAAACCAAGAGCAATTGAAATTCTTGATTTTTCTTCAGAACCGAGTATTCCAAAAGAAGATACATTATATGCCCCATTAATTGGAAAAGTAACAGCAGGGATTCCTATTACTGCAGTCGAAAACATTGAAGAGTATATTCCGATTCCACGATCTAGCGCTAGCCCAGAAGATAATATATACGTGCTAGTCATTGATGGTGAAAGTATGATAGAGGCTGGTATTCTTGATGGTGATATGGTAATCGTAAAACAACAAAACACGGCTCAAAATGGAGAAATTGTAGTTGCGATGACAGAGGATGATGAAGCAACGGTGAAACGTTTCTTTAAAGAGAAAAATCACATCCGCCTTCAACCGGAAAACGCAACAATGGAACCACTCATTTATCAAAATGTTTCTATTTTAGGGAAGGTTATTGGACTATATCGAAATATCCATTAATAAAAACGAGTTAGGTATTTTATATACCAGCTCGTTTTTATGTTTGGCTCATTTTAACACTTTATATGATTCTTCACTTACATACTTACCATTTTTATATCCATTTAATTCCTAACATGAAACATTCCTAATTAGCACAATTTAATTGTATGTTCTTATTAAAATGGGCTTAGGAGTGGACAGATGAAAACGTTTATTTACTTCCTTTGTGTTTTAATTATATATATTACCTTTCCTTTTATATCATATGCTGACACAAAGGATCGTTTCGATTATGAAAAAACAGGAAAGGTTTTTTGGGAGGTGGATACCGATGATAAAATTGTGGCGATTACCTTTGATGACGGACCCCACCCTGTATACACACCTCAGATTTTAGATTTACTTAACGAATACAATGCGAAAGCCACATTTTTTGTTACAGGTGAACAAGCAAAGACACACCCGCAACTTATTTATCGTGAGCATATAGAAGGACATGAGGTTGCAAATCATACCTATCATCATCTTTCAATTCCTAAGGATAGCAAAAAATTACAAGACGAATTATATAATACTTCATATACCATACGAGAAATTACTGGTAAAGAACCAGCGCTCTATCGGCCTGTTGGGGGCAATTATAATGACTTAATTATTAACACAGCTATTGATAGTGGTTACTTAGTTGTTTTCTGGTCATGGCACCAGGATCCAGAAGATTGGAAGAAACCCGGTACAGATAAAATTGTAAACCATATTAAGAAAAATATTACTCCTGGTGACATCATTTTATTACATGATTCAGGAGGAGATCGTCGGCAAACGGTCGCAGCATTAGAAAAAGTATTAGCATTTTTTAAAGAAGAGGGGTACGAATGCTTAACTGTGTCTGAAATGCTAAAAAGAACAAATGCGATTCCCTTTGAATAATCAATTAATGAAAAAAGGATGTGGCTTTATGGAGTTTCCTGTTATTCATACAAATATATGGGATGGCCTTATCGCTGTCCCTCTCATCGTGATTATTACACAGCTATTTAAATTTTTCTCTATCCCCCGGCAGTACTTCCCAACTATTGCCGGCGCGCTAGGGTTTATCATTTCCATATTTTTTAGCCACCGACACAACTTATGGGCAGGAATTTTTATGGGCGCGTTTTATGGGGCTGCTGCTGTTGGAACGTATGCTTCATTAAAAACAACATGGCAAGCATTTAAAAGAAAACGAAAGGATAAACATTCATATTAGTATTATTGATATGGATGTAGTTAACAATAAATTGCTACTACGCATAGCGAGATTTGTAAGATACACAAAAAACCCCCAAAGGAAAACAGATTTTGAGTTATCATCTGTCTACCTTCAGAGGAATTTAACTAATACTGAACAGTTCATTTTTCATTTTTTATTCCGTGAAACAAAATATTAGTATACTTCTACCTGCCCCATCATACCATTATCTTCGTGTTCGAGAATATGACAATGATACATATATTTCCCCTCTTCTGGGAAAGTGACGAGCAATTTTACTCGTTCGCCTGGCTCTATAAGAACACTGTCTTTCAAGCCTCTTTCATTTGGATTCACTTCTCTTCCATCACGCGATATAATTTTAAACTGGGTACCATGAATATGGAATGGATGGATCATTCCTCCCATATTGTCAGGCTTATTATAGACTTCCCAAACTTCCGAGACGCCTTTCTTCTGTCGCAGATCAATTCGATTAGGATCAAATTTCTTTCCATTAATAGTAACCCTATCCATCATTCCAAACAATTCGATCTCCTTGGTGACTGGTAAGGATTTTTCTTCTTCTGAAAGGACAGAAGTATCATCAGTCCAAGATATAGATTCTTTCTCTCCTTTTCCTTTATCAATATCCAAATTAAAAGGCAACAGAGCATTATCTTTTTCATCAGTAATGGCGATTGGCTTATCTGTGTCCATTGCTGAAAAATCAATTAAAATTTCAGCGCGCTCGGATGGAGCCAGTGTAATCTCCTCTGTTTTTACTGGCTCATACAATAATCCACCATCTGAAGCTATTTGAGTAAATGCGGCATTATTACTTAAACGAAACGTGTAATTTCGTGCATTCGAACCATTAAGAATTCGAAAACGCATCAGTGGTTGTGTTACAGTTAATCTTGGATTGTATGTACCGTTTACGAGCGATACATCCCCAATCGTACCATCACTGTTCATGAGCTTCTCAAAGTCAAGTTGTTGATGCTCATCAAAGAGACGATCCTGAAATATGAGCGGAATATCATCTACTCCATAATTATGAGGCAATCCAGTAGCTACACGATCTTTCTCTTCCACGTAGAGCATTCCCGCAAGCCCTTTGAAAACTTGTTCTGCGGTTGATTTATGTGGATGTGGATGATACCACAGCGTCGCTGCTGATTGATCGGCTTTTAAGGTGACGATTTTACTTTCACCTGGCTGGATTAGATCGCTCGGACCACCATCTTCAGTTCCTGGTACTTCAAGACCATGCCAGTGAAATGTTGTTGGTTCATTTAACGCATTCCTGACTTTCACTTTAACAGTTTCTCCCTCTTTAAGCTGTAAAGTCTTCCCCAAAAAATTTCCATTATATCCGTAAGTTTTAGTTTGTGAACCATCAAAAAATTGCATCGCTCCCTCTTGAGCGACCACCTCATAATCGAATTCTGCGTCCTTCTGTTTTTCTAACAGAGGTGGTATTACTAACTCCTTAGTTCCTTCTGATGCTTGAAGAGAAGGGACATTGTTATGATCCATGTGACCTTCCATACCTTCCACGTCTCCATTATCCATTCTTTCTTCATGTTGCATTTCTCCGCGCTCCGTGCCTTGTTCATCTAATTGCTGGTTTGTTGGAGTGTTTGTGCAGCCCACTAATACTAACAAAAGTGCTGCAAATGACATTACCAATTTTTTCATTTTCTTGCTCCTTTACGTATACGCTCTGGATAAACTATTTTTTTACAATCAAGTATTAGGTAATATGATCGCCAATAGGCGAATTCTCTCAGTTTACTGATGATAGTTCCAAAGCTTTTTGCCAGTTGATGCTATACTCTTACATATACGAAATTTCGTACTACAACAATTTAATAAAGTAATACAATGTTTTCTCCATCCCTTCCCATTTGTTCCTTCGCCATCATCATATCGAATAATTATCAAGAAATAGTGCAAAATAACAACATCGTACATAATTCTCTAGAAACTAACAATCAATTCTTATTCTTACTGAAAGGAATCCGAGTTCCATTTCTTTCCTGATGAATCTGAATAAATGATGGTTATATTTCCTGTTGTGTCCAGATTGAAATCAGAGAAGGATTTCATAACGTAAACATGCTATCAGACGAATTAGTGAAATAATCCTATAAAACGTCTCAATGCCTATTTGAACGTACTTTAACGAAAATTGAAATATATCCATTTTTATAGACAGCTTATAATTCAAAGTATTTTCCTCTTTAAAACCAATACATTAATGTATCGAAAATACCAATAATAAGTAGTATACTCCCAGCAATTTTATTAGTAATAGCCCCTATTTTTCTGCTTTTCTTCATGACTATCCCGCTCATACCGAAATACGAAATCAGATAGATTACCACCAAAAGCGGGAAAGTAGTTCCAATTCCAAATACGGATGGCAATAGCAAACCATATGACGTGGTCAATACAACAGGCATTAATGTCATGAAAAATAGTACAAACATCGTTGGACAAAATGCCAATGTAAAACTTACTCCTAATAAAAAACTTCCTAAATAGCTGTCTTTTATCTTCTCAGGTAACCTAAATGTACCAATAGATTTATTTAATTTTAATATCCCAATCATTAATAACCCAATTATAATAAGTAACGGACCTATTACTTTTCTTAACATCGGAAAGAATTCCACTAAAGTACTGTTCACTTCATTTCCCACTAACCAAATAATGAATCCTAGGATAGCGAAAACTAGAATCTTTCCAGATATAAATAAATATATATGTAACCAAGGAACTCGACCGATTAACGATTTATTCCCATAAATTGTAATTGCGCTGACATTACTTGTTAGTTGACATGGGGCAACAGCTCCCACTAATCCCAAAAAGAAAGCAAATAATAGTGGTATATGCTCAAAACCATAGGCCAGCCCATGTATTGGCCCACTTAGCATTCGGCTCATTTGATTAAACAAATCAAACATATGTATACCTCCGTGACTACTCTACCTTCTTGATATATATAGTATTATCTCAAAATAAATTTAAGTGGTTCTTAATGACTTTATTAATAGAAGTTATAAGAACCAGTAACTATTAATCCTTCTCAAATAATATCAAACTGATTATGGTGTAGGTTGATCTATTTCCATACATAACGAGCATTAACTCTTTAGAGTAACTTGCTTTACAATTATACATTTAAAATATCCAGAAAATATGGACGACTTAGGTAAATAAAATATAAAGTAGATTTAAAGTCTAGTTCCTCTATATTCTAATGGAAGAATAAAATATTACTTTAAATGATTAAAAAAACATATAAATAATGTTGGTCCAACTTATTCAAGATATATAATAAAAAATTGAACATGACATCGAACCAAAACCGAAGTTTCTCAACCCTCTTACTAGCCAACAAGAAGAAAGCGTTTATGAATATTTATACTCCACATACTCATATAGTTATTTATATTGGACAAGCAAAAGAAAGGGGATAAAAATGAGTGTATTACTACTGCTAATTATTTTAACGATTTTTTTATTTACAGTTTTCATTATTTATAAATTAGCTTTTCACCGAAACAGCTTAACTGAGATGACTGGTATGGTAATAGCTATGTCAATCGGTATGAGTGTTGGCTTAACTTTTGGTGTTATTATTGGAATATTACTGTCGGATAACTTTTTTTTCGCTACAGTTTTTGGAATTGTTATTGGTTTGTCATCTGGTTTTTTGGCAGGCATGCCAATAAGTATTGGTGCAGTACTTGACGGGATGCTTTCTGGTATCATGGGGGGCATGATGGGGACTATGCTTGGGGTAATGATAACGGTAGAATATCAAAGTGCTATTGTTAAAATAATGTTTTTTCTATTCCTTTGCATTTTATTACTCCTTCTCTATTTCGTTCAAAAAGAAGTCAGCAAACGTGAACCTGCATATTTATCTAATCCTCTGTTTACAATTATACTTTTTGGTTTTATTTTTATTATATTTAACCATTTTGGACCGGTTTTTCCAGATGATAAGACCCCGAATGATCATATTCATATGGAGCACCATTCAAACAAATGAACATTTCGAATACACAATCCAATAATGAAGTTACAAAGAATCTATGGTACTCTGTAATATATCTTATGAACAGGGGCTTGACATCGGCATTAATCGTACAATAATAAAGTAAAGTTAAAGCGTTTGAATAAAATCTATGGTCTGGTCTGCAACGTTAATAATTCTCGGAAATGAGAGATTTCATTCCCGAGAATTATTTTGGTATTACTATGCTACACTTTTGCAAGCCTCTGCGCATTTAAAACAAGCATCAGCACATTTCTTACAATGGTCATGATCATGTTTTTGGCACTCATTTCCACATGCTTCACAAATTTTTGCACAGACGCTGGCCAATTCTGAAACAAATGGTGTATTTCTTGAAAGGGCTTGTTCAAAATAGCTACAAATATCCGCACACTCTCTGTCCAGACGAATACATTCAGCCATCATCTGGATATTGTCTTCCTTTAAACATGCATCATAACAGTGATTACATGCAGTCATACACTCATGTAATGCTTGAATTAATTCTAAATGTTGCTCATGTGCCATCTTTTATTCCTCCCACCATAATGATTAAATACATTTTTACTGTTACCTAAACGGTTTAATATTAAACGGAAAATCACAATCTCCATAAAAACTGCACAAATTTTTATAGTATGATAAAGTCGTTATATTTAAAATCATCATCCCTCTGTTCATTTGAGGTGGAGGGGGGGATAGGATAGCACGGAAAATTTTTATCGAAAAAAGTGATAAATAGCGTGGATTTTTCACTTTCTCCTGCTATTTACCACTTCATAAAACATTAATATATCAACCTTAATAGCTCGTCAAATATTGCTCTCGTTCCCATGGATGAACTGTCGTTCTGAACATATTCCATTCAATTTCTTTCGCTTCTATGAAATGCTCATATAAATGGTTTCCCATTGCTTCTACAATAACTGCATCCTTTTCAAGCTCGACTAATGCATCCTTTAATGTTGCAGGTAAGCTATGAACCCCTTTTTCTTCTCGTTCTTCCTTACTCATATCATAAATATTCTCATTCACTGGTGCTGGTGGGGTTAGTTTATTTTTTATTCCGTCTAACCCTGCGCTCAAGAGTACTGCCATTGCTAAATATGGATTTGCTGTTGGATCCACACTTCTAAGCTCTAAACGTGTACTTAATCCGCGAGAATATGGGATACGCACAAGTGGGCTGCGATTTTGTGCAGACCATGCAACATAGCTTGGGGCCTCATAACCAGGTACGAGTCGTTTATACGAATTAACTGTTGGATTCGTCACAGCAGTATAGTTAACCGCATGCTTAATTAAGCCAGCCGTAAACTGGTATGCTTTTTCACTTAATTGCATGTCACCTTCAGGATCAAAGAATACGTTTTTCCCGTCTTTAAACAATGACATATTCACATGCATACCAGATCCAAACACACCAAATAGTGGCTTCGGCATAAATGTTGCATGTAAGTTATGCTTTCTGGCAATCGTCTTTACAACTAGCTTAAACGTTTGGATATCGTCACAATGACTAACAGCATCTGAATACTTAAAATCGATCTCATGCTGACCAGGTGCCCCTTCATGGTGTGAAGCTTCAATTTCAAAGCCCATTTCCTCGAGTTCCAAGACAATGTCACGACGGCAATTTTCACCTAAATCTGTTGGTGCTAAATCAAAATAACCACCATGATCGTTTAATTCTAAGGAAGGTTCGCCATTCTCATCAAGTTTAAACAAGAAAAATTCCGGCTCTGTGCCAATATTAAATGCAGAAAAACCAGCTTCCTCCATTTTTTTTAGGTTACGTTTTAAATTATAGCGTGGACACCCTTCAAAAGGAGTGCCATCTGGATTATAAATATCACAAATAAAACGTGCAACCTTTCCTTTTTCAGAGGTCCAAGGAAAGACAACAAACGAATCAAGATCTGGATACAAATACATATCAGATTCTTCAATTCTAACAAAACCTTCTATTGAAGACCCATCAAACATCATCTTATTATCTAATGCTTTATCAAGCTGGCTTAAAGGAATTTCTACATTTTTAATTGTTCCAAGCATATCCGTAAACTGTAGTCGAATAAATCGTACATTTTCTTCTTTAATTTTGACCATAATATCTTCTTTCGTATACCTTGAATCCATTTCATTAATCCTCCTAAAAATAATTCCTATTTTTTAACTACCCTTTTTCAAATTTAAAAAACCTTTGTCGATCATTGATTGAACCGAATTTTCGATTGCAATCTTTACATGTGCATACGTTAACCCTCCTTGAACAAAGGCTGTATACGGTTCACGGATTGGTCCGTCTGCTGACAGTTCAATACTTGCTCCTTGAATAAAGGTTCCAGCAGCCATAATAACCTCATCCTCGTATCCAGGCATCTCACTTGGATATGGTGTTACATAAGAGTTAACAGGTGAGTTGTGTTGAATTGCCTGACAAAAAGTAATCATTTGCTCGCTATTCTCAAAATTAACAGATTGAATTAAATCTGTTCGTTTAGCCGTATAGGATGGAGACGTTTCTAATCCAAGCAGCTCCAAAAAACGAGCCGTAAATACAGCTCCCTTTAATGCTTCACCAACGATTAAAGGAGCTAAAAAGAAGCCTTGGAACATCTCTTGTAGCAAATGAAACGTAGCTCCCATCTCCTTGCCTAAACCAGGAGCTGATAAACGATGCGCACATTGTTCTACAAGCGCATCATTTCCAACAATATATCCACCAGCTCGTACAATTCCACCACCTGGATTTTTAATAAGTGATCCAGCGATAATATCCGCACCAACATGTAACGGCTCTTTTTCCTCAACAAATTCACCATAACAATTATCCACAAAAATAATGATGTTCGGATTGATTGTTTTAACAAAAGAAACCATTGCTTCTATTTCAGCAATTGTAAAGGATGGTCGATTATCATAGCCCTTTGAACGTTGAATACCAATAACCTTCGTCCGTGAAGTAATCGATTCCTTCACACCACGATAATCTATTGCTCCATTCGCTAACAGATCCACTTGCTTGTAAGTCACTTGATAGTCTTTTAATGAACCGGGATATGGATTTGCATCCATACCAATGACGCCTGATAATGTATCGTATGGCTTTCCCGTTATGTAAATCAGCTCATCCTCTGGGCGAAGTAAACCGAATAAAACGGTTGATATCGCGTGTGTACCAGAAATAAGCTGTGGTCTAACTAATGCCGCTTCACCGCCGAATACTTGTGCATACACTGCTTCTAACGTATCTCTCCCCAGATCATCATAGCCATATCCAGTAGTAGAGTTAAAATGCGTATCACTTACACGATGGTTTTTAAACGCCTCTAGAACTCGTCTTTGGTTATTTTCAACAATCGTATTAATATGTTGATGAATACTGCTGCAGTCTTTTTCGGCTTGTTGAATTAAATCTTTCATCATTGTCGTTTATTTCTCCTTTAAAATCCGTTGCAATGGATGATCTGTTCTAATAAAGCCACTAACATGATATTTATTCGACAGTTCATCATAATATTTCTTCTCTATCATTGTTTCTTTACCTAGTCGATGTAATAAATCTGCCTCATTTGGCTCTAATTCAATAATATAATTATCCCATATAACCTTTAACTGTTGCTCAATTGCTAAAACTAGTTTTTCAATATCGCTTTCATCCAACGCACTCATCATAACATATGGATGGTTCATCGGAATCATCTCATCTGTAAGCCGATCCTTTTTATTATAAACAGTGAGCATTGGTATAGAGGTAGCTTGTAGATCTTCTAACAGTTTTAACACTGTTTGTTGGTGCTGCTCCTTATCGGGATGTGACCCATCAACAACATGAAGTATAAAGTCTGCTTCCGCCACTTCCTCTAATGTTGACCGAAAGGATGCGATTAACGTTGTTGGCAGCTCTTGTAAAAATCCAACCGTATCCGTAATCAGCGCTGAAAATCCCGATGGGAATGTGATTTTTCTCGTTAAGGGATCTAATGTTGCAAACAACTTGTCCTCTTCTAATGAATCACTATTCGTCAGCCGATTAAACATCGTAGACTTGCCTGCGTTTGTGTATCCAACAATAGCAATTTGAAACACATCGTTCGTTTTTCTTCTTTTTCGATATTGTTCACGCTGTTGAACGACGAGAGCCAATCGTCTTTTGATATCATGAATTCTTCGACGAATATGACGTTGATCTGTTTCTAGCTTTGTTTCACCAGGGCCTCTTGTCCCAATTCCTCCACCTAAACGTGATAACTGAGCACCTTGACCATGAAGCCGTGGTAGCATATATTGTAGCTGAGCTAGTTCTACTTGAAGCTTTCCTTCTTTCGTCTGCGCTCGTTGTGCGAATATATCCAATATCAGTTGGCTTCGGTCAATAATGCGAACACCGAGCTGTTCACCTAGATTTCGAAGCTGTCCTGGTGAAAGCTCATCATTGGCAATAACTAAATCAATATCTAACGCTTCCATCTGCTCTTTTATTTCTGCTACCTTTCCCTCACCCATATAAAAAGCGGGATGGATTCTTGTGCGATTTTGTGTAATCACTTGCATAACCATCCCACCGGCTGTCTTTGTCAAAGAAATAAGCTCTTCTAAGGAGGAGTGAAATCCTTCCTCAGTTTGTTCTGGCTTTTTCACTGCGATGATGATCACTTGTTCTAGAGTCATGTAATTGACCTCTCTTTACATATAATAAAAGTAATTTTTACATGTTTTCATCATAGCAAAAAAATGCCAGCATCACAAAATTTCATCAATGGTCCTCTAAGGATAGATCTTTTTCAGATAGCTCTATTAAATCATCCAGTAACACATTGTCCTTATACATCAATCGAACCGCATGTCGGCGAATAGAATGCTCAATAATATTTCGAACGCAGCGCGCATTGGAGAAATTACGTTCCCTTTCTTGTTGCTTTTTGTATAAGTAAGCTCGCAACTTCCATTCCGCTTCTTTTGTTAATTTATACTCTCGCTCTGATATCATTTTACGGGCAATCTCCATCAATTGATCAACATCATAGTCATGAAAATCTAATATAAATGGAAATCGCGACTTTAAGCCTGGGTTTAACTCAAGAAAACGATTCATTTCATAAGGATATCCTGCTAAAATTAATACAAAATCGTTATGGTGATCCTCCATATGTTTCACAAGCGTATCAATTGCTTCTTTCCCAAAATCTTTTTCACCACCACGAGCAAGTGAATAAGCTTCATCAATAAACAAAATTCCACCATACGCTTTTTGTATCATACTCCGCGTTTTTTGCGCAGTCTGGCCAATATATTCGCCAACTAAATCAGCCCGCTCTGCTTCCACAAAATGACCTTTCGATAACACGTTCATATCATAATATATCTTTGCGAGCTTGCGAGCAACGGTTGTTTTTCCTGTGCCTGGATTCCCCCTAAACAGCATATGTAGCACCTGTTTATTACTCGTTAATCCAAGCTGCTCACGTTTCTCATTTATCATGATACTCGCATAGATTTCTTTTACCTTTTGTTTAAGTGACTGCAGGCCAACAAATGAGCGAAAAGCATCGTCAATATGCATAAATGGTCCATTCGTTTCATAGTGCAAGTGACGGTTACTTTGTAATTTTACACCTTTTTTATTCCCTAATACAATATTTATTTGCCCATTTTTATTTTGAAATTTTTGTGTTTCCACCACATTCACTCCTTCGTTGCTTTAGTATACGTAGGAGGAAAATAAGTTGTGACAAATGCCTATATTAATCTATATACGAATAAAAATTTGCCTCCTGCAAACACTGCAGTGAGGCAAATTTAACATTCTATTTATTCCTTGTCTAAAGCGACATTTTTTACCGGGGCAAAGGTTGATATTGCATGTTTAAAAATCAATTGTTGCTTTCCTTCTGTTTCCAACAGAACAGTGAAATTATCAAAGGCTTTTACAATTCCTCTCAATTGAAATCCGTTCGTTAAAAAAACAGTAACCGAGATGTGATCTTTTCTTAATTGATTTAAATAATGATCTTGAATGTTTACACCCTGTGCCATTGTACTTCCTCCTCTTTTCTGTCTATACTAACTTATTCTACTTATCTTTTAAGAATCCTGCTAGATCCTCTAAAATCATTCGAAATTTTTCATCAATTGATTCAGGTTCGACTTGATACCAATCCACATCCATTTTATTTTTAAACCATGTATATTGGCGCTTTGCATAGCGACGCGAATTTCGCTTAATTAAATCGATTGCTTCAACTAAGCTGTATTCCTGATTAAAATATGCAACAAGCTCTTTATAGCCAATTCCTTGCATGGATTGACAAGAAGCTAGCCCTCCATCATAGAGTGATTTCACCTCATGAACAAGTCCTTGATTCATCATCATATCAACGCGTTGATTAATACGTTCATATAGAAGAGGACGTTCCATTTCCAAACCAATTAATTTGAAATCATAGGGTGACTCTGACCGCTGTTCTTCCATATGGCTCGACATTGTCGTTCCTGTTGTTTCATATAGCTCCAACGCACGAATAACACGTCGATGATTGTTTGGATGAATTTTTTCAGCTTGCTGCGGATCAATCTTATTTAGTCTTTCATACAAGGTGTCAATACCCTTGTCTTCCAACTCCTGCTCCAGTCGGTTCGTAACTTCCTCATTTCGCTTCTGTGGTGAAAAATTATATTGAAAAAGAGCTGCTTGAATATAAAGTCCACTTCCCCCAGCAATGATGGGGAGCTTTCCTTTTGCAGTAATATAATCGATAAGCGTTTGTACATGTTGCTGAAAATCTGCTACTGAAAAGGATGCATCTGGAGCGTGCGTATCAATCATATAATGCGGAATTCCTTCACGTTCTTCCGGTTTTATTTTTGCTGTACCGATATCCATCTTTTGATAAACTTGCATGGAATCTCCACTAATAATTTCACCATTGAATCTTTTCGCAATTTCAATACTTAAACGTGTTTTACCTACAGCGGTAGGACCAACAATTGCAATTACTTTTTTCTTCATTCTTATTCCCCTAGTATTTCATTTAGAAGCCTTAACCGTAAAAGTATCTTTCTAATTACAGACTTGGCCCCTTTTATCAACTTTCTTGATACGCTTTTAGCATCCAAACATACTTTTCATAGATAGCTTGCATGCCGATAAGCATATCCGAAGTTGGCTCATCTTTCATCTCGTTCGCCAAGTTTAAGCCTTCACTGCTTATTTCAGAGATGAGCTGCTTATAATCAAGTATAAGCTGTGTAATAATCTCTTCTTCCTGATCATCTGCATTTGCTTCAATTAAGGTAGCTTCTTTCATATATTTTGTCATTGTTGCTAGTGGCTTCCCGTGAATCATTAAAATACGTTCTGCCGTTTCATCCATTTGACTAGCAAAAACTTGATACATCTCTTCAAATAACGCATGTAGCTGAAAAAAGTTTTTCCCTTTAATAAACCAATGATACCGATGAAGTTTTACATACATCACAGCATGATTTGCTAGCAACTGATTTAAGAAATTTATAAGTCTTTGATTATCCATTTAATACACTCCACATTTTTATGACTCATCATTACCATGTAGTATATGTTTTATACGTGCTTACATCACTCGTTTAAACATTTTTTCCAATTCATATGTTGAAAAATGAATGATAATTGGTCTTCCATGTGGACAAGTAAATGGATCTGTCGTTTGTCTTAAATCCTCTAATAATCGAGACATATCCTCATGATTTAGATAATGATTTGCTTTAATTGATCGCTTACAGGACATTAAAATCGCTGCATCTTCACGAATTTTCTCTACATTTATCTGCGCTTCTTGCATCACTTGTTCGAGCATCTCTCGGATAATTTCTTCTTCAAACCCAGTTGGAAACCAAATAGGACAGGAACGAACAATATATGTTTGATTCCCGAAGTTCTCAAAAAACAAACCAACTTTTTCTAGCGCGTTTCGATAATGCTCAATGAAAATCGCCTCTTGCTTAGAAAAATCGAACGTTAATGGAAGAAGCAGCTCTTGAACTTCATTTGTTGGTTGACCAAGCTTTGCTTTAAAAAACTCATATTTAATTCGTTCTTGTGCTGCATGCTGATCAATCATATAAAATCCATCTTCATTTTGCGCTAAAATATAAGTGCCATGTAACTGCCCAATTGGTAGCATGATTGGAACACGTTTCCCAGGCTCTATTCTTTCAGGCCTTGCGCTTGGAATTTCAAGATTTTCTGTCTCCACTACTGTTCGCTCTTGAAGCGAATCATCTGTTTGCAGTGGGACTTTCTCAGAATCTTTTCGCTCCTGACTCGTTTGATCATAATGCGTAAGCAAAGGATTAGATTCTCGAAGCTCATGCTTCGCTTCTTCTCTATTCATTGGCTGTTCAAATGATAATGTGTGTTGAAACGACTTGTCCTCTCGACGTTCTTTTTGCCGCATTTCGGGGATTAATGTCGTTGCACGAAACGTCTTCTGAATTAAATCTTCTAGAATCGAAAATAGCTCTTTTTCTTTACTAAATCGGACCTCTAGCTTTGTCGGATGCACATTTACATCGACAAGGATAGGATCCATTTCAATCGCAATGACTGCGATCGGATAACGGCCAATAGGCAATAACGTATGGTATGCTCTAAGAATTGCTTGTGTTAATGGAATGCTTTTAATATACCTTCCATTAATAATGGTAGAAATATAAGAACGTGAGGCACGTGTTACCTCTGGTTTTGCGACATATCCTTTTATCGAGAAGTCCAATGTTTCTTGCTCGATTGGAAGCATCTTTTTGGCAATCCCCAATCCATATATTTGTCCAACAACTTGAAGCACATCTCCTGTACCTGCAGTTTTAAATAAGCCCTTTCCATTATGAGTAGCTTCAAAACGAATCTCTGGATGAGACAGTGCTAATCGATTTAACAAATCCGTTATATGACCAAGCTCCGTATGAATTGTTTTCATATACTTTAAACGAGCCGGCGTATTGAAAAACAAGTCGGATACCGTTATTTCAGTTCCTTGTCTTGCATCACTTCGTTTCCGCGCTGTAACTTTTCCACCTTCCATTTCAAGGTAGGTCCCAGCAGCATCTCCTTTGGATGTTTTAATCGTTAATCTGCTAACAGATGCAATACTTGCTAATGCCTCTCCTCGAAATCCGAGTGTTCTAACATGGAATAAATCGTTCTCATTACGAATTTTACTCGTTGCATGGCGCAAAAAAGCACGCTCACAATCTGCTTCTGCCATTCCCTTCCCATTATCCGTTATTTTTATTTCTTGTAATCCCGCTTCTTGTAAATCGATTTTAATCCATGTACTGTTTGCATCGATACTGTTCTCAACCAACTCTTTAACGACAGAAGCAGGTCTTTCTACTACTTCACCAGCAGCAATTTTGTTTGCTAATGCATCAGGCATCTGAATAATTTCCATGCAAACATTCCTTTCTAATAGGGAAAGTTAGTTCAAAAGTTACTTCGATTTTAATTGTTTTTGTAATTGATACAACATATTCATGGCATCCATTGGTGTCATATCAAACAAATTCATTTCTTTTAATTCTTTTAATGCAGAGTGATCTTTTGCAGTTACTCTTTCCTGTTTCTTAACATTATCTTCTTCTGCAAAAAAGGACAGCTGATCAGAGGCTACTTGCTCGTCCTGTTTATCTATCTTTTCTCGACCAGAACCCTCTAATTCTTCCAGAATTGTCGTTGCACGTGAAATCAATGGTTCTGGAAGCTCCGCCAATTTCGCAACGTGAATGCCATAGCTTTTATCAGCTGCTCCATCCTTAATTTGATGTAGAAATACGACATTACCTTCATATTCCTCCGCACGAACATGAATGTTTTTTAAATTAGCTAGCGTTTCCTCTAATGCAGTTAATTCATGGTAATGTGTTGAAAATAACGTCTTTGCTTGCAAATGATCATGAATATATTCCACAATAGCTTGTGCTAAAGCCATGCCATCATAAGTGCTTGTACCACGTCCAATTTCATCTAACAAAATTAAACTACGACTTGTTGCATGCTGTAATGCGTGATTTGCTTCTAGCATTTCTACCATAAATGTGCTTTGACCAGATACAAGATCATCTGCAGCTCCAATTCGTGTAAAAATTTGATCAAAAACGATTAGCTCTGCTTCCTCACATGGCACAAAGCACCCAATTTGTCCCATTATGGCAGTTAAGGCCAATTGTCTCATGTACGTGCTTTTCCCAGACATATTCGGTCCGGTTATTAATAGAATTTGTTTATCATCGTCTAGTAAAATATCATTCGGGACAAACATCCCATCATCCATTACTTTTTCGATCACTGGATGGCGACCACGCTTAATTGTTAGACTCTGTTCACCAAAACGTGGGCGCTTGTAATTATTGGCTTCACTTACGGTTGCAAATGCTTGCAGCACATCTATACTACTAATTCGCTCTGCTATTACTTGAAGCTCTGGAATATATGCTTTTATTTGCTCACGAATATCAACAAATAATCCATATTCCAAATCAATACTCTTTTCTTCCGCTTCTAGAATTAATTGTTCTCTTTCTTTGAGTTCTGGTGTAATATACCGCTCTGCGTTTGTTAACGTTTGTTTTCGTTCATATCTCCCTTCAGGAAGAAGATGCAGGTTTGCCTTTGTAATTTCAATATAATACCCAAATACACGGTTATAACCAATTTTTAAGGACTTTATTTTCGTTTCCTGTTTTTCCTTTTGTTCAAGCGCAGCAATCCACTTCTTACCATTCCTAGAGGCGTCTCGATACTGGTCTAGCTTTTCATGGTAACCATCTTTAATGATGGCACCTTCTTTAATTGATATAGGAGGATCATCCACAATGCTTTCTTCTAATAAGGAAACGAGATGCTCCGGAAATGTTAGTCCTTCTGCAAGCGAATGAATTTTGTCATTTGCAAAACTGGATAAGATTTGCTTTATATCTGGTATTCGTTTTAGAGACTGCTTTAATTGGATTAAATCTCGCGCATTCACATTTCCAAAAGCAATTCTACCTGCAAGCCGTTCTAAATCATACACAGATTTCAACGAATCTCGAAGGGAGTCCCGCTCAATAAAACCTTGGAAAAAGCCTTCTACGATATCAAGGCGTTCATTTATTTGTTCAGTGTTTAATAAAGGCCGCTCCAACCACTTTTTAAGTGTTCGAGATCCCATTGCAGTTACGGTTTTGTCAAGCACCCAAAGTAGGCTGCCATGCTTTCCTTTGCGCAAAATTGTTTCCGTCAACTCAAGATTACGTTTCGAATACATATCAAGCGATAAATAATTGTTTAATTCTATAATAGTAGCCTGCTTTAAATGATCTAACGACCGCTTTTGTGTATGCTGTACATAATTAAGCAAACGACTAAACCCTTTTACGAGACGTTCATCATTTAAATTTTCACATAAGCTACGGTATTCTGCATTAAAATTCACTTCATCCTGATAAGACAGCGTTACTTGTAATCGTTCTGATAACTGTTGCTGCATTTGTTCTGGAAGGTTAGATGAAATAACCATTTCTTTAATTGGTTGACTATATAATTCATGAATAACAGCTTCCCAGCCTTGATTAATTAGTGCAATACTATTCTCACCAGTAGAAAGATCATTATAGACGACGACATAAGATCCATCCTTGAAATGGGAAAGACTAGCAATATAATTATTATCTCGCTCATTCAACATATTACTTTCCATTACTGTTCCTGGAGTAATTAATTGAACAACTTCTCGTTTCACAACCCCTTTTGCTTCCTTAGGGTCCTCAACTTGCTCACAAATGGCCACCTTATAGCCTTTTTCGATTAACATTTTTATGTAATTTGCTGCGGAATGATATGGAACACCACACATTGGAATTGGTTCCTTTTGACCTGCATCACGCTTCGTTAACGTAATTTCCAATTCCCTCGCTGCTTCAATCGCATCATCAAAAAACATTTCATAAAAATCACCTAGTCGAAAAAACAAAAAGGCATCCTTATGATCCGCTTTTATTTTTAAATATTGCTCCATCATTGGTGTATATTTTGCCATTATGTATCCCCCAAAAACAAACATTTATTGTGTTATTATAACATAATTCGAACCGAACAAACTGTTTCTCATCTTATTATTGACAAATGCTGATTTTCAAAAAAAACCTTACGAGAGAAGATTCCCTCGTAAGGAGTATTAGTCTTTGCTTTGACTTTCTAGAAAATCTGGATTTACATCGCTAAGCTCTTCATCCGTTACTTCAAAGTCCCAAGATTCGTCATCATCAGCAAACTTGACACCCTCTGGATCTACTTTAACAAAGACCTTTGTTTCTCCGATTATTTGTACAAGAAATTCTCGTTCTACATCTACATTAATTTTATGCCCTTTGTTAGCTATTTCGCATTCAAGGCAATTTGGCTGTTGAATTACTTTACATACCACATCAAATTCATCATTGATACAATGTTCATCTCGGATAGCAAGTGGAATAATATCACAATAGGATACTCGCTCGGTGACAACCTCCGTTTTTGTATTGTCATTATACGAGTACCATATATTTACCTCATAGGTTCCATTTACTTCCACCTTATCTTCTTTCTTTTTCTTGGCATTGTATAAATGATTAATGACCCAGCAACCGAGAATACTAGAGGGTCTATGTGAGGGTGAAATGGAATGCGTTTCTTGAGTGAATTTTTTTCCCTTACCACAAACGGCTTTCGTAATAATTTCACGATAGTCTTTTTCTAAAAAACTCATAATACGCTTACCTCCTCTTTTTTCATAGTCATTTTATGCAAGACAAATACCTAAAGTGCATAGCTTTCTTTTTTAAAAGATGAGAAGAGGAAAAAAAGTTAGTTTATTGCATTATATGTGAAACAATATCTATCCTTTCTTACGCTACATAAAAAAACAGCGACGGAATAAGATTCCATCGCTGTTTTTTTAATGCCCACAAGAAGTTTTATTAGATACTTTAGAGCCTGTTTCTCCTGCAAGCACGTCTCCACCAGTTGACTCTATAACATGATTCGTTACTTCTCTAGCTATTGTTCCTGTTACAAGTTGCAAAATATCATTCACGACAAGCTGTGTTTCTTTAAATTCATGAACAATTGGAATATCATCCAATTCTTGCTGCAAGCGATCAATTTCCTTTTCTACCTTGTTAAGCGCTTCTGTTTTACCATAAGCTTGGAAATTCACTGCTTGTTTTTGTAAGGCTTTGATTCGTTTAATTAACTGTTGCACTTTTTGATTTTCATTTAGCTTTGCTTCGACTTGCTTGAATCGATCAATTTCCTCGATATTTGCTAACATATTTGCCAACTGCTTTGCTTCTTCTAAAACCTGCTTTCTTGTAAATTCAGCCATTTAATTCACCTCGACCTTATTTTTAACCATGATTCCATTTAGGGACCATGTTTTTGCCTCTGTAATTTCTACATCAACGATTTTACCAATTGCACTTTTCGGTCCTTTGAAGTTGACGAGCTTGTTTTTCTCTGTATATCCTGCTAATACATCTGGATCCTTTTTGCTTTCGCCTTCTACTAACACTTTTACTGTCTTACCAGTATAGGAAGCCATCGATTGAGCAGACTGTTTATTAACAAGCTCATTTAAACGATATAAACGTTGTTTTTTTACTTCTTCTGGCACGTCATCTTTTTTCCGTGCTGCTGGTGTTCCTTCTCGAGGTGAATAAATAAATGTATATGCCGCTTCAAAACCAACTTCTTCTACAAGCGTCATTGTTTCTTCAAACTGCTCGTCTGTTTCATTAGGAAATCCGACAATGATATCCGTTGTTAACGTTGCGTTTGGAATAGCTTTTTTAATTTTACGGACAAGCTCTAAATATTCCTCACGTGTGTATTTACGGTTCATTTTCTTTAGAACTTCACTACTTCCAGATTGGACAGGAAGATGAATATGATCAAGTAAATTGCCGCCTTTTGCTAGGACTTCAATTAAGTGATCATCAAAATCACGTGGGTGTGAAGTGGTAAAGCGCACTCTTGGAATATCAACTTTGTGCATATCATCCATCAGATCACCAAAGGTGTATTCGATATCTTCAAAATCCTTTCCATAGGCATTTACATTTTGACCAAGTAGTGTAATTTCTTGATATCCCTGCGCTGCTAAATAACGAACCTCTTGAATAATATCCTCTGGTCTACGACTTCTTTCTTTCCCACGTGTCATTGGTACGATACAGTACGTGCAAAATTTGTCGCATCCATACATAATATTAACCCATGCTTTAATTTTACCTTGTCGTACCTTAGGCAAATTCTCAATAATATCGCCTTCTTTTGACCAAACCTCAACTACTTGAGCTTTACCAAACATAGCTTCCTTAACTAAGTACGGAAGACGATGAATATTATGTGTACCGAAAATTAAATCAACATGTTGATGCTTTTGCATTATTCGATTGACGACCGATTCTTCTTGAGACATACAGCCACACACACCAACAATTAAATCCGGCTTTTCTAACTTTAATGGTTTTAAATGACCAATTTCACCAAACACTTTGTTTTCAGCATTTTCACGGATTGCACATGTATTTAATAAAATAATATCGGCGTCGTTTGTATCCGCAGTTGATTCATACCCCATTGTCGTAAGGATACCTGCCATCACTTCCGTATCATGCTCATTCATTTGACAGCCATAGGTACGAATTAAGAACTTTTTATTTTTCCCAATATTTTTCATTTCTTCAGGAATTTCAAAGTCATAATGTACATTTACTTTTTCTTTCCCGCGCTTACGAGCTTTATTAATGTTTGGCGGTTCATAGGTTGTCTCAAAATATTTCGCAAAATCGGCTGTTGTTTTTTCTGATAAAGGTTTATCCATATCGGATTTTCTGTCCGCTGAATCTACCTGATTAATTTGTGCTTGCGCCTTTCGTTGTTCTTCGTTCATTGCGGAGCTCCTTTCGCTATATTAAATAAATTATTCTCATAGTTATACATTATATCAGTATAAGGCCTCTATCTAAAATTAACAATACATTGTCACTAATTTTAGTGGAAATACAATTCTCGCATATTTCAAACTAAAAAATAACGAGAAGTATTCCATTCAAAATTAACAATGCATTGGAATAGACTTTTAAAACATAAAAAAGTGCTACGCAAACGCGTAACACAATCATGTAAAAAAGTATAATTGCCCTTATCTAGGTTCTACGATGAGTTTAATAGCTGTTCGTTCCTCATTTTCAATCATAATATCGGTAAATGCTGGAACACAAATCAAATCAACTCCACTTGGGGCAACGAATCCTCTCGCAATGGCTACAGCTTTTACGGCTTGGTTTAATGCACCTGCACCGATCGCCTGGATTTCCGCTGAACCGCGTTCACGTAATACGTTCGCAAGTGCGCCTGCTACTGAGTTTGGATTTGATTTAGCTGAAACTTTCAATATGTCCATTACTAGTACCTCCTCATTTACTATTGTAGTTCTACTGCTACTATATTCTTGGAGTTGATACCTTATTACCTTATTATGAAGGAAGATGTCTAAAAATTCAAATACTCTATAAAAATGGATGATCCTCATTTATAAGTATTCGCTTTATATCAACTGCTCTTCCAGTCTTATTATCAATTGTTGCTATGATTCCGTTCAGTTGCGCTCTTCCATTTTCATCAATTTCAAAGCGAACTGGTAGGTTCGTTTGAAATCGCTTTAATACGGCCTCTTTTTTAACACCAAGAATCGCATCGTACGGTCCTGTCATCCCTGCATCTGTAATATAAGCAGTCCCATTTGACAAAATGCGTTCGTCTGCTGTTTGCGTATGGGTATGTGTACCAACTACTGCACTAACTCTTCCGTCAACATACCATCCCATTGCTTGTTTTTCACTTGTTGCTTCCGCATGGAAATCAATAAATATAATGTTTGTTCTTTTTTTAGCTTGCTCAATTAATTGATCGGCCACGATAAACGGATCCTCATTCGGAAGAAGAAATGTTCGACCTTGCAAATTAATAACTGCAACTTCTGTTCCGTTCACATTTATAAACACAATCCCTTTCCCTGGATTGTTCTCTGGAAAATTTGCGGGACGAATCATATACTTTGCATCCTCAATAAATTCAAAGATCTCCTTTTTATCCCACGTATGATTCCCCATCGTAATTACTTGTGCGCCCCATTCTAAAAACTGCTTATAAATTTTTTCAGTAATTCCTTTTCCGCTTGCAGCGTTTTCACCATTAATAATCGTCATATTTGGCTTATATTTTTCTTTTAGTCGAGGCAAGTATTCTTTTACCATTTCGCGACCTGGAGACCCAACCACATCTCCGATAAATAAAATCTTCATACTAAATCCATCCTAACTAATATTAAGTTTATCGTATTATCGTTGCGATAATTAACTTTTAAATAATAGAAGTATCTATACCATAGCTTTACTAAATTATAACAGAAAAAAATAGAAACGGCTTAAACCGTTTCTATTTTAAACGTTTATTTTGCATATTCAACTGCTCGTGTTTCTCTAATCACAGTTACCTTTATATGCCCCGGGTAATCGAGTTCACTTTCAATTCGCTTTCGAATTTCTCTTGCAACTCGCACTGATTCAATGTCATTAATCTCATCAGGTTTTACAATAATTCGAATTTCTCTTCCGGCTTGAATTGCAAATGACTTTTCAACACCACCGAATGATTCAGAAATCTCTTCTAGTTTTTCAAGTCGCTTAATATAATTCTCCAGTGTTTCACTTCTTGCTCCTGGACGTGCTGCGGATAATGCATCCGCTGCTGCAACAAGAATGGAGATAACAGAAGTAGGCTCTTCATCACCATGGTGAGAAGCGATCGAATTAATTACAACCTCATGCTCTTTGTATTTCATTGCCAGTTCTTTCCCGATTTCAACGTGGCTTCCCTCTACTTCATGATCAATTGCTTTTCCAATATCATGAAGTAAACCAGCTCTTCGTGCCAATGTTACATCTTCACCAAGCTCCGCAGCAAGCAAGCCTGCTAGATATGCTACCTCTGTCGAATGCTTTAATACATTTTGACCATAGCTTGTCCGATACTTTAGGCGACCAAGAATTTTAATCAAGTCTGGATGAAGACCATGTACTCCAACTTCAAACGTTGTTTCTTCTCCAACTTCTCGAATAAATTCGTCGACCTCACGTCTTGCTTTGTCGACCATTTCTTCAATTCTCGCAGGGTGAATTCTACCATCTTGAACGAGCTTTTCTAATGCCATTCGAGCTATCTCTCTTCGAATCGGATCAAATCCTGATAAAATAACCGCTTCCGGTGTATCATCAATAATTAGATCAATTCCCGTTAACGTTTCCAGTGTTCGAATGTTTCGCCCTTCACGACCAATAATCCGGCCCTTCATTTCATCATTTGGAAGATTTACAACAGATACAGTTGTTTCGGCAACATGGTCAGCTGCACAGCGCTGAAGCGCAAGAGATAGAATGTTTTTCGCCTTCTTATCCGCTTCTTCTTTCATGCGATTTTCTGTTTCTTTAATCATTAGTGCTGATTCATGTGCTAGCTCTTTCTCAATTCGCTCTAAAATAATCTGTCTAGCTTGGTCTGTAGTATACCCAGAAATGCGCTCTAGCTCCGTTTGCTGCTCTTTTAACATAGCTTCCACTTTGCTTTCCATTTCTTCAATTTGTTGTTGTTTTTCTGTCAGTGATTGTTCTTTTTTCTCCAATAAGAGTTCACGCTTATCAAGCGTCTCACTTCTTCTGTCCAGATTTTCTTCTTTATGCATCAGGCGATTTTCTTGTTTCTGAACTTCCGTGCGTCGTTCACGTAATTCTTGTTCCGTCTGCTGGCGAAGTTTATGATTCTCATCCTTCGCTTCAAGAAGTGCCTCTTTCTTAGCGGCATCTGCATTCCGATGTGCTTCATCAACTATTTGTTTGGCCAACGTTTCAGCACTTGAAATTTTAGCCTCTGCAATAGATTTACGAATCAGATAACCAACAACAATACCGACGATCAGGACTAAGGCAAGCAAAATGGAGATGATTAAGGGATTGTCCACGATTTCACCTCCTCTTGCTATCAAATTGTTTAAATTCATTATTGTCGGCATGTACCATATTCAATGAATAAAAATCGTTACGTATAATAAAAATATAAAATTATACAATTTAATTTTAATTGTACGCCCTGCCATTGTCAAGGAAACGTCACAAATAATGGGAAAAGAAAAATCCTTTACAAGGGAATGGTACGAGCGCTCTTCTTCCGATCACTTTTTTAACATACCATTCTATCCTTATAAAGGACTCTATTTTAAATTCGTATTACACATCTAATGTTTCTTGTCCTAGCTCTTCGGCTTCTTCGCTAACTGTTTCGTCTAGTTTATAATGAGAACGAATCGCCTGGCGAATTGCATCCATTATTTCCTCATTTTCTTTTAAAAACTGCTTTGCGTTTTCTCTTCCTTGCCCAAGTCTTTCACCTTCATAGGAATACCACGCACCACTTTTTTGAACAATATCTAAATCGGATCCGATGTCTAGTACTTCTCCTTCTTTCGAAATCCCTTCTCCATACATAATATCAACCTCTGCTTGCTTAAATGGAGGTGCTACTTTATTTTTTACTACTTTAATACGCGCTTTATTTCCAACCATATCGTTTCCTTGCTTTAATGTTTCCGCACGTCGTACTTCTAATCGAACGGAAGAATAAAACTTAAGCGCACGACCGCCTGGCGTTGTTTCAGGGTTTCCAAACATTACCCCTACTTTTTCACGAATTTGGTTTATAAAGACAGCCGTCGTTTTCGATTTATTAATCGCTCCAGAAAGCTTTCTTAACGCTTGTGACATGAGGCGGGCTTGTAATCCAACGTGTGAATCACCCATTTCTCCTTCAATCTCTGCCTTTGGAACCAGCGCAGCTACTGAGTCGACAACAATAATATCAACAGCTCCACTTCGAACTAAAGCCTCTGCGATTTCTAACGCTTGCTCTCCAGTATCTGGCTGAGATAAAAGTAACTCTTCAATATCTACACCAAGTGCTCTTGCATAGGTAGGGTCTAGTGCATGCTCTGCGTCAATAAATGCCGCTTGCCCACCAGTACGCTGTGCTTCAGCAATTGCATGAAGTGCAACGGTCGTTTTACCAGATGATTCAGGACCATATATTTCAACAACACGACCTTTAGGATATCCACCAATTCCAAGTGCTACATCTAATGCTAAAGATCCACTTGAAATAGTAGCTAGCTTCTGGTTTGCCTGTTCACCCAATTTCATAATCGAACCTTTTCCGAACTGTTTCTCTATTTGTCTTAAAGCCATATCTAACGCTTGTTTTCTATCACTCAACGAGACTACCTCCTTAAATTAGCTATCTATATCATACATGTTTTATTTTCGTTTGCCAAGATAAAAAACGAATAAACGTTCTTATTTTTAAGCCGCTTTACATATTATTTTCTAGTTTCTCTTTGTCAAAAGAATGTTTTTAGATTTGAAAAATGAAGTAAAAATTCATTTTACGTACTGTGAACTAGAAGCTAGTTTTGAGAATGATGCTTTACGAATTCAATTAGTAGCTCAAAGCCTTTTCGAGTCGCGCGACTTCGAACAGCTTCTCGATCGCCAATAAACGTAGCTTTCTCCGTTCGAATTGTTCCATTAATATGAAATAAACTTATGAAAACAGTTCCTACCGGCTTCCCTTCCAAACTGTCTGGTCCAGCGACACCTGTAAAACTTATCCCGATCGAAGCATCAAGCACAATGGCTGCCTGTTTTGCCATTTCTTCTGCACACTGCTGGCTTACCGTTCCATATGCTTCGATAGTTTCATTGGATACCCCAAGTACCTTTTGCTTAATTTCCGAATCATAGCACACAATCCCGCCAGGACAAACTTTGGACGCGCCTTCCACAGAAATTAGCTTTTCTGTAAACATTCCGCCTGTTAAGCTTTCAGCAGCACCAATTCGCATTTGCTTATCTCGAAGCAAGCTAACTGCTCGTTGTTCGATTGTTTCGTGCTCCATTCCTATATAATATGGACCGACTTTTTCTAATACCCGTCTTTTTGCTTCTTCCAAGCGTGCATTTGCCTTTTCAATCGAATTTTCTTTTACCGTAAGACGAATAACAACACCGTCTTTTTGAGCCAACGGCGCAATCGTTGGATTACTTTGATGGTGAATTAATTCGAACAACTCGTGTTCTAGCTTTGCTTCACCTATGCCACTAAATCGTAATATCATAGATTGAATAACTGTATCCGTTCCAGTAAGCTTTACGATGTATGGAATGACCTCATTCGTAAACATCTGTTTCATCTCACTAGGAACACCAGGGAGGAAAACCCATGTTTTCCCCTTATATGGAACAATCATTCCTGGTGCCATTCCAACGCTATTTTTTAAAACATGTGCTGTAGAAAATACGTTTGCTTGTTTACGATTATTTGGAGTCATTTCCGTCTGCTGCTTTTCAAAGTATGCCGATATACGATGCAATGCTTCTGTAGCTTCCTTCATTTCTAAATTACTTACTAATTGGAATGCTTCTCTCGTTAAATCATCCTCTGTAGGACCGAGCCCCCCTGTTACAATCACAATATCGGAGCGTGAAGATGCCTGGCGAAAGGTCGTTTCAACCCGTTGTAGATTATCTCCTACTACTGCATGAAAATGTACAGTAATTCCATACTTAGCAAGCTGTTGAGAGATCCATTGCGCGTTTGTGTTTGCAATTTGTCCTAATAGCAATTCTGTTCCTACCGCGACAATTTCCGCCTTTACATTTTTCATTATTTCGAATCCTTCATTACATGCCAGTTTTTCACAAAATAATCATAGCCTGAAAGAACGGTAAAGAACAATGCAATATAAAGCATGATCTGTGCAAAAGGAAATCCGAGATAAGAAAAAGGGAAATTTTGTAATAATAATGTAGCGATTGCGATCATTTGACTTGCTGTTTTTAGTTTTCCTAGTTTACTTGCAGCTAGTACAATTCCTTCGCCTGCAGCTACTAACCGAAGTCCTGTCACAGCAAATTCTCTACTAATAATTAAAATAACAACCCACGCAGGTGCCATTCCAATTTCAACAAGTAGAATAAATGCCGCTGATACTAAAAGTTTATCTGCTAACGGATCTAAAAATTTACCTAAATTTGTTACAAGTTGATATTTTCTAGCATAATATCCATCTACCCAGTCGGTTAATGAAGCAACGATGAATATTAAAGCAGCTACAAAGTAAGATATCGGTAATTCCGTCGTTCCTATATCCCATTTTCCCCAATCAAATGGAACACTCATTAAAATAATAAAAATAGGGATAAGCATAATTCTTGATATAGTAATTTTATTTGGTATATTCATCTTATTTTCCTCCTGAAGTCATAAGGTACAAAACCCTTCCATCAATTTACCATCAGGAAGGGTTTTGTATACTTATTCATTTTCACTCAAAATATTCACCCATATTTTTTGAAATACATTTTCATTTACATCTACTGGATACGTTAGTTCGACGCCATTAATCTTAATTGTTAAATCGGGCGCACTTCCAACCTTAAAGAAGACCTTTTCTTCTCCGGTTATATCGATCTCAAGCGGGGATTGATCTGAAGCGAAATTATTGCTATAGAATGCTTTTCCATCTCCATTATTTACATCCAGCCATGTATTCCCGCTTGCTTCTAAGGTTACGATGACTTTTTCCCCGGGGTTGCGCAATTCAAACGTTGATTCCGGAACACTTCCTGTCCCTTCTTCCACTAAAGTCAACTCTGAAGTTTCTTCAGATGTGTCCGTAGATTGATCGTTTGACTCAGTTGAATCACTTGATTCGGTTTCGGAATCCGCTTCGTCAGTATTTTCCGTTTGATCATTAGCGGAGGTATCTTCTTGTCTATATACTTCATCATTTCCATTATCCTTTTCTATCGGCTCGCCTCCATCGCTTCCTACGGCCTTCTGAACGAAAAACCAGGCAGCAAAAACAATGCCGATAATTAAAACAACAACGATAATCGTAGGAATAAGGGAAAAGATTGCATTACTTTTTGTTGGACGATGATCCTTGCGAGAACGTTGAATATGTGTGTACTCCGTATCACGATCCTCTTCTGGTGATGGAATATCATCTTTATATTCATCCATTAGCTCTTGTGCGTTTAAACCAACAGCAGCAGCGTATTCCTTTATGAACGCACGTGCATAAAATTTCCCAGGCAAAATACGAAAATTCTCTTCTTCAATTGCCACTAAATATCTTTTTTGAATTTTTGTCGTTTCTTGCAAGCTATCCAGTGAAATGTCTTTTTGTTCCCTGGCTTCCTTTAATCTTGCTCCTATTCCCATAAATAACACCATCCAATTTAAAAATCAAACATTGAAAGCCCATTTCCTTGCTTAAATTGTGTGCCATCTACTTCTTGATACGTAATTTCTTCTTCTAGATGGCTTCGTAATTCAATTATGTAATCAAAATCATCCATCGTATACTCTGTTGCCTGCACAAAAATATCTGGATGTTCCACAACCTTTATCGCAGGAAGCTGCATAATCTCCCTAATCAGTTGCCAATGCTTTTCATTTGCCCGTTGTTTTGATACGATTCCGTCAATAATATAAATATTATCAGGGCTATATTCACCCTTAATCAATTGGTCTCGAATCGTTTGCTTAAGTAGTGTGCTGGATACAAAAATCCATCGTTTATTGGCACAGACACTTGCAGCAACTACTGATTCTGTTTTTCCGACGCGAGGCATCCCTCTTATCCCAATAAGTTTATGTCCTTCTTTTTTATAAAGCTCTGCCATAAAATCTACTAATAACCCTAATTCATCTCGTACAAAACGAACGGTTTTCTGATCATCACTATCCCTATGGATATATCTCCCATGTCGAACAGCGAGCTTGTCTCGAAGCTTTGGCTTACGTAGCTTTGTAATTTGGATTGTATCCATTGTTTGCAGAATCGATTTGAGTCTTTGAATTTGTTCATCTTTCCTACATAGAAGTAGCATCCCTCTTCTTGCATTCTCTACCCCATTAATTGTAATAATGTTAATTGAGAGCATTCCTAATAATGAGGAAATATCCCCTAACAAGCCTGGTCGATTTATTTGAATTTCATATTCAAGATACCATTCGGTACGCTTCTCCATGTATATCCCTCATAATATTTGCTCATTTAATGTTACCTAATCAGCACAGTAATTGCAATTATATCTATATAATAAATGATTTTTACATAAGTTTAAAGCAGATTGTAGGATAAATGTAAAATAATTTAATTTTAAGTAAAAGAAGCCGTATATAAATACAGCTTCTTTGACATCTGCTTATTTGTTTTGGACAAGTTTTACCATAGCGCTCGCAATTGCATGCTGTTCTTCCTCAGAAGCAGCATTCCATAATTCTCTTAAAACAGCTTGCTCTTCATTTTTGGCATCTACACTTTGCGCTAAATAATCACCAATTTCATATGCAACATTGGTTATTGTTTGCTGTGACATGCCTTGATTTTGAGCTTGCTCTAATCGATTAGATAAAAAGTCCTTCCACGTTTCGAAATTTTCCAGAATCGACATATCCATTCCTCCTTCAATTTTTACATGTTTAGTATTTGAATTTTTAACGTGTTTATGCATCGTTACTTGAAGGAGATGTCTTGAAATGTAAAAATAATATTAACACAACACTACCATCCACCATTTAGCCGAATTATTTCTCCATGGATATAACTTGAAGCATCACTAAGCAAAAAACAAGCAACTTCCGCAACATCCTTCGGGGTTCCTGCGCGCGTTAATGGAATTTCGTCGATTATAGTATTCGTTTCTTCGACAGACAGCTGGCTGTTCATTTTTGTAGAAATAAACCCTGGACTAATCGCATTGACCAATATCCCGCTTGGTCCAACCTCTTTTGCTAACGCTTTTACAAAACTATTTTGAGCACCTTTAACAGTTGAATAAAGCACTTCATTACTCGCTCCAACCTCACCCCAAATAGAGGTAATCAGCATGATTTTTCCTGTTTTACGGCGGATCATCTCAGGTAAAAAATGCTGAACAATTAACCAAGGGGCTTTCACGTGAATAGACAACATTTTTTCCATTTCTTTTTCTGTAGTATCTTGAAACAATCCATAATGTGCGATTCCACTAGCGAAAACAATACAGTCTACCGGATACGCTACATTCATAAGCAGTTTTGTGACATCCTTGTCTAAAGATAGATCCGCTTGATATGTTGCAAGGATCGTTTCCTTATCAACCTTATCCATTATTTCATTTATTCTTGTTAAATTATGGTTGTAATGCAATAAGAGCTGATAGCCTTCTTCAACAAGCTTCAACGCAATTGCACTACCTATATCACCACTAGCACCAATTATTAATACATTTTTCCCCACCATTTTAGCTACTCCGATTCAATCGTACAAACAGATAAGCGATCTTTTTCAATCCAATTATTTAAAAAGCGGTTCACTTCTTCTGCTGTGATTTTTTGTATTTCTGGAATAATATCAAACAAATCAACTCCGACCATTTGATAATGCGTATATTTATTTGCAATAAACTCTAATGAATTCATCGCTCGTAGCATTTGACCGATCTTTTTCTTCTTCATTCGTTCGACATCTTCTGTAAGCAATGTAGCTTGCTGTGTACTTAGTAATAATTCTTTGACCCGATTTGCAAATTGCGCAGGCGTTCGTGTATTTCCACCGATTAACGTATAGCCAAAATTTTTGTCTAAATTGGTTTCTACATAAAAGCTCTCGTCAATTAGATTTTCATTATATAATGCTTGATAAAATGGGCCACCCTTTGAAAAATAATGTGTAACGATCATCTCCTGTAACAAATCTCTTTTTAAAAATGGAATTCCATGCAATGTGTCAACGGATTCTTTAATTCCGACTGTACATTTTGGAATTGACACTGGCATGTGAATCGTATAATCTTCCATTGCAACAGTACGGGATTCGCTTGGATAGTCTCGTTTAATCTCCTCTAAGCTAGCAAATTCTTTAGCTGCTTGATTTTCTTTAATAAGTGCAATCATATTATCTGGATTGAAATTACCTGCAACAAACAAATACATGTTTTCTGGATGATAAAAGGTGCGATAACACGTATATAAGTCATCCTTTGTAATCGATTGAATCGACGGAACCGTACCTGCAATATCAATATGAACGGGATGATTTTGGAACATCGCTCGAATTGTCCCCATAAATGATTGCCATTCCGGTTGGTCATCATACATATTAATCTCCTGTGCTATAATTCCTTTTTCTTTTTCCACAGATGCCTCAGAAAAATATGGTTCTTGAACAAAGTCTAGAAGAATCGTTACATTTTCTTCAATATGATTCGTAGCAGAAAATAAATATGCAGTTTTCGTAAATGAAGTAAAAGCATTTGCTGAAGCACCGAGTTTACTGAAATCAGAAAACACATCTCGATCCTCTTTCTCAAAAAGCTTATGCTCGAGAAAATGTGCAACCCCTTCAGGTACTGTTACCTTTTCATCACTCCCTAATGGTGTAAAGGTTTGATCGATGGAGCCATAATCTGTTGTAAATATACTGTATGTTTTTGACATCGTTTCCTTCGGCATGAGCGACACGGTTAGTCCATTTGGCAGTGTTTCAGAATAAATGGTTTCGTTAATATAATCATAATGCTTTTTATGCATTCGTCACGTCCTCCTCACCAGTTAACAAGTAAATCGTATCCTCTTGAATATTAGAAGCAACATGAATCACTTGCTCGATCGTCGTTGCTTTAATTTGTGCAATTAATTCATGTGGTGAAAGTGATCGATTAGCGATAACCTGTTGGTATAGAAGCTCCATCATTCCTTGAGGATGATCCATTGTTTCAAGCAACTGATTCATGATCTGCTCTTTTGCTTCTTCCATATCTTCTTCGGTAAATTTTCCTTCCTTCATTGCTGTCATTTGTTGCTCCATAATTGCTCTTGCTTTCTTATAATCCTTAGAGGCAATTCCGCTAAATACAATTAACAGCCCTTTATGGCTTTCAATTCTTGATGCAGCATAGTAAGCAAGACTATTCTTTTCACGCACATTAATAAATAGCTTCGAGCTTGGAAAGCCACCAAAAATGCCATTAAAAACCTGAAGAGCAGCATATGTTTCATCACGATACGTACAATTTGTACGATAACCTATATGTAACTTTGCCTGCTGAATGGGTTGTTTTTCAATTACTTCTTGTGGTTCCCTGTTCAAATCTCTATTTTGGGACGTATTTGTATTCTCCAACTTCTCATGCTCATTATTTCCTGAATCCGTTCTAACAAAAGATGCACGAAAGAATTCTTGCATTTTGTTCGAATCAAAGTCACCCATAATATAAATATCCATATCATCTTCCATTAATAACTGCTCATAGTAATGATATGTGTTTTCAGGTGTCAACTGCACTAAATCTTCTTTATACCCATGCACATGTAGTCCATACGCTTCATCAACACACATTTCATCCATTAGACGCATATTCGCATATGCAAGCTTATCATCTGTAATTGCTGCTATTTTTTCTTTTAATGTTTCTTTTTCACGTGCAAACACTGTAGGTTCAAAGCCGATGCCTTTCATGTTGGGCTGAAAAATAACTTCATACAACAGATTGATCGCTTTTTCTACAATATCGGTTTCCTGCTGAATAAATTTTTGATTCGCTACTTCAAGACGATAACTAATAATGTGAAAATCGCCCTTTTTTGCACCGTCTAAAGATAATACCGCTCCATATAAATCATCTAATGCGCTTTGCAGCTGTAACCTCGTTGGATATCTACGCGTTCCTTGCTGTAATACGTATGGAAGTAATGCACGTTTCGTTATCGTTTCTCTTTCTAAAGGTGCTTTCATTTTTGCAACGATATTTATTGTTTTAAACTTTTCATTCGGAATTAAATGCAAGGTATATCCATTTTCCTTAATAACTTGCTCTTGAATTTGTAACATATTGCTCCCACCTTCACAAAATGTCTTTAATAACTAATTGCTAACCTTTAGTTTGCTCGAAAAAATAAAACATAATCAATAACCTATATGTTAATAATAACCGCTTGATAATATTAATTCATCCATAGTTTACCATCTACAATAGGACATTGCTATTCGTATACAGAATAAATCTCCCTAGACAAAAAGAAAAAAGCTTGGTTCCTCTTTAAAGGGAAACCAAGCTCTACGATTCATTTTATTATTATCTGCTTCCTTTAATATATGGAAGTCCATTTGCTTTTGGTGCATCTGCACGGCCAATCAAACCTGCCAAAGCTAGAATTGTTAACACATATGGTGCAATTAACAAGAAGATTTGTGGCACATCCTGTAATAATGGAATACCTGAGCTTACAACACTTAAGCTTTGTGCAAAGCCAAAGAATAACGCTGCTCCCATTGCTCCAAGCGGATGCCACTTACCAAAGATGACCGCTGCTAGGGACATAAACCCTTGCCCAACAATGGTTGAATGCGAAAAGTTAGAAGCAATCGTTAAAGCAAATACAGATCCTCCAAGACCGCCTAATGCTCCAGAAAGGATAACGGCTATATAACGCATTTTATAAACATTAATTCCGTTTGTATCCGCAGCCATCGGATGTTCTCCAACTGCACGTAGTCTTAAACCGAATGGCGTCTTATATAAAACATACCAAGCGATTAACGCGACGAAAATCGCTAAATAAGAGGTTAAATAAATCCCCTTGAAGAACATTGGACCGATAATCGGGATTTCTGATAGGAACGGAATATCTGTTGTGAAAAATGGTTGCGAAACCATATCTGTTTGTCCTTTTCCGTACCATTGCTTTGTTAAAAACACACCAATTCCAAGTGCTAAGAAGTTAATAGCAACTCCACTTACAACCTGGTCAGCACGAAATGAAACCGATGCAACAGCATGAATAATCGAGAACAACGCGCCAATAATCGTTGCAACAATTATTGCTATCCACGGTGTCCAAGTACCGAACACATCAGCAAATGTAAGGTTAAATACAATCCCTACAAAAGCTCCCATGACCATTAATCCTTCTAGTCCGATGTTAACAACACCTGATCGTTCACTAAATACGCCACCTAATGCTGTGAATATTAACGGGGCTGAAAAGAATAGCGCTGTCGGGATAATGGATTGTAAAATATCAATCATTTATTTCCCCTCCTTCGTAAAGCGAAGTAAAGCCCATCGAATAATATAGCTTGATGCTACAAAGAAAATGATTAAAGCGATAATAATATCCACCAGCTCCGTCGGAACACCTGCACCTGTCGGCATTTCCAAGGCGCCCTGCTTCAACGTTCCAAACAAGAACGCGGCAAGCACTACTCCTAACGGTGTATTTGCACCTAAAAGCGCAACCGCTATCCCATCAAAACCAACATTGGAAAAGCTAGACATGACGGATATATTTCCAAACGTACCGAGTCCTTCCATCGCTCCAGCTAAGCCTGCAAATCCACCAGCAATTACCATGGCTAAAATAATATTTTTGCTTACATTCATTCCAGCATACTTTGATGCGTGCTTATTATAGCCAACTGCTTTAAGCTCATAGCCTAATGTTGTCCGCTCCATAATAAACCACATAATAACTGCTGCAAATAAGGCAATTAATATCCCGTAATGCACACGTGAAAAATAAGTAATACTTTGGAGCCACTCACTTGCTAACGATGCAGATCCATGAATGGTTTCCGTTGTTGTCTTTTGTTCTGTCAATACATTACGAATAATTTCGTTCGTTGTAAAAAGTGCTATATAGTTCATCATAATCGTTACGATAACTTCATGCACACCAAGCTTTGCTTTTAACAGTCCAGGGATGAACCCCCAAACCGCACCAGCTAAAATCGCTGCAATGATAGCAAGCGGTAAATGAATAATCATTGGTGCATCTATTGCGATACCTACCCAAACAGCAGCTAACCAACCTACAATAACTTGTCCTTCTGCACCAATATTAAATAAATTAGCACGAAATGCGAATGCTACTGCCATCCCTGTTAGGATATATGGTGTACTTCTACGTACTGTTTCACCTAGTGTATAGGCATCACCAAATGCACCATTCCATAATGCAGCATAGCCAGCGATTGGATTATGCCCAGAAATGAGCATAATGATTGCTCCGACTAATAATCCAAGAATTACAGAAATAATGGGAACTAATATCCCGAATAACTTATTGTTAGACGTCATTCTAAATCACCCGCCCTTTTCGCTTGACTTCCAGCCATTAACAACCCTAATTCCTGTTCATTTGTTTCTTCTGGCTTTAAGTTAGCAACGATCTTCCCGTCAAACATAACGGCAATTCGATCACTGACATCTAAGATTTCATCTAATTCAAATGAAATTAGAAGTACAGCTCGTCCTTTATCACGCTCTTCTACAAGCTTTTTATGAATGAATTCGATAGCCCCAACGTCAAGGCCACGTGTTGGCTGTGCGGCAATAAGTAAATCAGGGGACCTGTCGACTTCCCGACCGATAATCGCTTTTTGCTGGTTCCCACCAGATAATGCACGAGCCTTCGTAAATTCACTTGGAGTTCGAACATCATATTCTTCAATAAGTTCTGTAGCTTTTTTATAAATTTCTTTATGATTTAATATACTTCCTTTTGAATATGGTGATTGATAATACGTTTGCAATACCATATTCTCACCAATTGTATAATCAAGAACAAGTCCAAATTTATGTCTATCCTGTGGAATATGACCGACACCACTTTCCGTCACCTTTCTTGGATTAAGGTTCGTAATGTCTTTATTATTTAACTTGATCGTTCCTGAACCTGACTTTCTCAGACCAGTAATTGCTTCAATTAGCTCGGATTGTCCATTCCCATCAATCCCAGCAATGCCGACAATCTCACCAGCTTTTACTTCTAAGTTTAACCCTTTAACTAAATCTACTTTTCTAGCATCCTTTACATGCAAATCCTTGATATCGAGTACAACTTCCTTCGGTTCTGCTGGCTGCTTTTCAATTTCAAAGCTAACATCACGTCCTACCATTAATGATGCAAGCTCATGGACATTAGTTTCTGAGATGTTTACAGTACCAATGCCTTTTCCTTTGCGAATAACAGTACAACGATCACTTACTTCCATAATTTCTTTTAGTTTGTGGGTAATTAAAATGATTGATTTACCTTCTTTAATCAAAGAACGCATGATATCCATTAGCTCATTAATTTCCTGCGGTGTTAATACAGCTGTCGGTTCGTCAAAGATTAATACCTCTGCTCCGCGATAAAGCGTTTTTAAAATTTCCACTCTTTGCTGCATTCCAACCGATATGTCACTTATTTTTGCTGATGGGTCTACCTTTAGTCCATAACGATCAGATAACGCTTGAATTTCTTTTTCCGCTTTTTTAATGTCAATTTTCCCAGTCTTTGATTTTGGTTCACTACCTAAAATGATATTTTGTGTAACTGTAAATGGCTCAACCAGCATAAAGTGCTGATGCACCATACCGATGCCTAATTCATTCGCAATGTTTGGGTTAGTAATATTTACTTTTTCACCTTTTACTTTAATTTCACCTTTTTCAGGCTGGTACAGCCCAAACAAAACATTCATCAAGGTTGACTTTCCGGCACCATTTTCTCCTAATAAGGCATGGATTTCGCCTTTTCTTACTTGGATCGTAATATTATCATTTGCAACAATCCCCGGAAATTCCTTCCGAATATTCAGCATCTCGATCACATATTCCACAAAAATTCACCCCTTTTATATAAATTATTTTTTTGAAAAATCACCAAATGAAAAGGCTAAATAGCTTACTTATCCTCTTCATTTGAAGATTTTGTCTAAACTAATTTGGTAGGAGCGGAGCAATCCGCTCCTACCAATCCAGAATTATAGTGCTTCTAAAAATGCTTTTGTTTCTTCACGAGTTTTAGGAACTTCTACGTCACCGTTAAGAATTTTTTCTTTCCATTCGTTAACAGCGTCGATGATATCTTGTGTCATTGCATCACTGTTCGTTGTTGCTACAGCGATCGCATCATCTTCAAGACCATACTCTAACAATTCTCCACCATGAGATTCACCGTTCATCGTTTTGTTAGAAACGTCTTGAACAGCTACGTCTACACGTTTAACCATAGATGTTAGTGTAATGTTATGGTCACCGATTTGTCCTTCTTCATGCTGGTCACGGTCTACACCGATTACCCAAATATCACGGTCAGGATCATTTTGCTTAATATCTTTTGCTTGGTTGAATACGCCGTTACCAGTACCACCAGATGCATGATAAATTACATCGAAACCTTCATTAAACATATTAGATGCAATGATTTTCCCTTTATCAGGTGCACCGAAAGATTCAGCATACTGTACTTTCACTTCGATATCTGGGTTTACAGATTTAACCCCAGCAATAAAGCCAGATTCAAATTTGTTAATTAAAGGTGAGTCAATTCCACCCACGAAACCAACTTTGTTCGTTGTTGTTTTCTTAGCAGCAGCAACACCTACTAGGAATGAACCTTGATGCTCTTTAAATGTAATGCTTGCTACGTTTGGTTGTTCTACTACATCATCTACAATCGCAAATTGTGTATCTGGATATTGCTCAGCTACTTTAGCGATATCTTCTTTTAGTTCAAAGCCAATACCGAAGATTAACTTATAGTCATCACGGATTAAACGCGTAAGGTTTGGCATATAATCTGACTTGTCATTTGATTGTGCATAATCAAAGCCATTGCCTTTTTCTAGGCCATTTTCTTTACCAAATGCTTGAAGACCTTCCCAAGCAGATTGGTTGAATGATTTATCATCTACGCCACCGATATCAGTAACCATTGCTGCACTGAAATCAGTTTCTTCAGATTTTCCTGCATCTCCTGTTTTACCTTCGTCTTCTTTTTTGTCATCACCAGAGCCACCGCAAGCAGCCAAGAAAAGACCTAAGCTTAACAATACAGCTAGCATGACAAACAGTTTACTTTTCTTCATGTTAATTTCCTCCCTTTTTTTATTGCTTATTTTTAACCTGTATTTCCCATTTATACCTTACTGCTTTGGCAATCACCTCCCAAAAGCGTTTATTGAAACCCCTTACATACGCTTCCGCAGAACATGGAAACTAAACATATCTGATCGAAAGTAATTTGCAGAATATAAAACTGGCTCATCCTCTTCTGTATAATGCATTTGCTTTAATAATAATAAAGATTGCTCAGGATCGCAGTTTAATATTTCAAAAATTCTACTGTTATAGCTTACTGGCTCAATAAATGTAACAGCGTATGTGACGCGTTTATTTGCATGTTCCTCCATAAGTTTAAACAAAGAATCTTTTTTATTCACGAATTCAATCGGGATAAGCTTTTCCGGAATTTTATCTACACAAAAAACAACTGGTTCATTATCCGCTGTTCGAACACGTTCAATTTGGATTAAGTTATGTACATTCTTTGGTGCGAATTTTTTTCGTTCATCTTCTGTTGCTTCAATAATCTCGGTTGATATATACTGTGATCCAGCAACTTTATCAGATTGTTCAATCATATATGTAACACTTGTTAATTGCTCGATACCAGAAGAAAAAATTGGCTTTTGGTTCACAAATGTGCCAACGCCATGCCTTCTTGTAACCACGTTATCTTCCTCAAGTATTCGTAACGCTTCCCTTAATGTAGCACGTGATACACCAAGCTTCTTCGATAGCTGAAACTCAGAAGGCAGCTTTTCTTTTTCTCGATATATACCGCTTTCAATATCTTGTTTAATTTTATCAATCACTTGTAAGTACAAATGACGTGAATCCGCTTTAATCGACATGACATCCCCCCTCCTGACAAACATGTAAGAGATCTGACCTCTGACGTATGACTATCTTTCGTTATTAACTATACCATTTATTAAAAAATAAATAAATAGTATTAGGTAAAAGTTCTTAAAAAATTCACCGATTCTTGTCAATAATTGTCGTCTAAGCATTGCTATACTAGCATTTTAATGGAAAGTAACAATGTTCTCCTAATATTAAAATTTGCAATCATTCCATTCCATGTTTCATGGATGAGCCAATCTCACGTTCAAAACATAAAAAAGACAGTATCTTGAAGCATGAATCCATACTGTCCTTGTTATTCATCTATTACTAGAATTTGATCTATTATTTGCGTATTCTGCAATTGCCTTATAATCACTTGTTTGAGACTCCATACCTCTACTGGATATGGAGTCTCGCTAGATTAGATACTATGACATTTTTTCTTCACTTGTTTGAGAAATTAATACAACTCTCGGTTTACTTCCCTCATATGGGCCTACAATTCCTCGTTCCTCCATTGCATCAATTAATCTAGCTGCTCTTGTATAACCAACACGAAATCTGCGCTGTAGCATGGAAACACTAGCACTTTGCATTTCTAATACAAGTTGAACTGCATCATCATACAATTCATCATCCACTTCATTGACGACTTCATTATTGTCCTCTGGAATCATCTCTTCTTGATAGGTTGCTTTTTGCTGTTCAATACAATGATCCACAACTCGTTCTACTTCTTCATCCGATAAAAACGCGCCTTGAACTCTAGTAGGCTTAGATGCTCCCACAGGTAAGAATAGCATATCGCCTCTTCCTAATAGCTTTTCAGCTCCCCCCATATCTAATATCGTTCGTGAATCCGTTTGGGAAGAAACACTGAAAGCAATTCTAGAAGGAATATTCGCTTTAATTACCCCTGTTATAACATCTACAGACGGTCTTTGTGTTGCAATGATTAAGTGGATACCAGCAGCTCGGGCCATTTGCGCTAAACGTGTAATGGCATCCTCTACATCACTAGACGCAACCATCATTAAATCAGCAAGCTCATCAACGAGAACGACAATATAAGGCAGGTTCGGTTGTTCTTCTTCGTTAATTATATTTTGTTTACGAACATACTCATTGTATCCTTCAATATTTCTAGTACCTGTATCAGAAAAAAGCTCATAACGTCTTTCCATTTCTGCAACTACTTTTTTCAACGCTCGCGATGCTTTCTTCGGATCCGTTACAACCGGTGCGAGTAAATGTGGAATTCCGTTGTAAACATTTAATTCAACTTTTTTCGGATCAATCATCATCATTTTAACCTCATGCGGCTTAGTTCGCATCAAAATGGTCGTAATTATGCCATTCACACAGACACTTTTTCCGCTACCGGTTGCTCCAGCAATTAATAAATGTGGCATTTTATTAAGCTCTGCCATCACTGCTTCACCAGAAATATCCCTACCTAGGGCAAATAATAGCTTAGAAGCAGAATTCCCCATCGTACTGTCAAGCACCTCGCGCAATGATACCATAGCAACTTCTTTATTTGGCACCTCAATCCCTACTGCAGACTTTCCTGGAATTGGTGCTTCTATACGTAAATCCTTTGCAGCAAGTGCTAGTGCAAGGTCATCGTGAAGTCCAACAATTTTACTTACTTTCACACCTGCTTCAGGGTAAATCTCATACTTCGTTACTGCTGGTCCAACATGAACCTTCGTGACTCTTGCTCTAACTCCAAAGCTATGAAAGGTTCGCTCTAGCTTTTTAACGGTTGCTTGAATTTGTGATTTTTCCTGTTGTTGAGAGCTGTGAGCTGGTTCAGCTAACAAATCTAAAGCAGGAAGTTCATAATCGTGATTTTCAGTCTCGGTCATAGGCATCGAATGATCGGTCACCTCTGTCTCCACATCATCTTCTGCCTTCCTTTCTGACTTCGATTGCTTTCTATCGTTTTCCATCGTGTGATAGGCTACATCCGTAAATTCCTGAATAACAGGCTCTGTTTCTGGAAGACTATCTGCCATCGATTCGGACATAACAATATCTGGTTCTTCATGCTCTGTTTTTTCTTTTCTATTATTCTTCCACTTTGCAAACTGTGCTTTCATCTTGCTTGCAAGTTTTTTTAATCCTTTAGAGAAAAAATCCCCAATTGAAAATTCCGTCATAAAAATAATTCCAATTAAAATAGAAAATACGGCAACAATCTTTGCACCGGTAAATGAAAACAAATAATAGCAGAATACTAGAATGACTGCACCAACCATTCCTCCACCTGTTTGCATGGCTACTCCATTTTCATTCACATATAAAATAAAGCTATCCCAAGTCGCTTGAATAATAGAACTGTCCGTTGCAAACACTTGTAGGCGTTCAAGTGTTTGAATATGTGTTAATAACAGGACACCCGCAAACATAATATAAAAACCAATCATTTTTTTATGTGTAAAGTAAGGGTAACGTCGCTTTACTAATAAGAAGACCCCTGTAATTAACAAATAGATAGACGCAATAAAATACCAGATTCCGAAGAAAAAGCGAAAAATATTCTCAAGTCCTCCTGGTATTGCTCCATCACTAATTGCACTAGCTCCACTCCCGAAGATTGCTAGAAAAATAAATAGCAAACCTAACAATTCAAATTTCACTTTTTGTTTTAATTTATTCTTTCTTTTCTTTCTTTTTTTAGCCATTTTTTCACCTCTATTAACTAGGCAATTATACATGAATAATAAACCCTTGCCGACCACCTGGCAAGGGTTACCTATTTAAAATTCTTCTATTAGTATATCATAGTTCGATCATTTGTTCCTGTTATTTTAAAATCGTTCCAGGAGAAAATCCATCATTTAGAAAATCCTGTGGGTCAGAGGAAAGCAATTGCAGTACTTGATATGTTCCATCTTGATTATCTTCGACATATATCATTTTTCCCTGATAAGACACACAGTGACGGTGCTGAAACTTTTCTTCTTCTACCGGGAATATTTCAGAAGCAGAAAGTGGTGTATACAAGATCATTGGATTACCTCCTGATCTGTTTTAGTTGTATTGATTAGCTCATTTACTTTTTGTAAAGCTTCTTTTACTCCACCAACTCCATCAATCAAACCGTATTCTACCGCATCTGTACCAACAACATTTGTACCAATATCTCTTGTTAAGTTTCCTTTTGCAAACATTAAATCTTTAAATTTTTCCTCTTTAATATTAGAATGACTGACCACAAATTGAATGACACGATCCTGCATCTTGTCCAAGTATTCAAAGGTTTGCGGTACCCCAATTACTAATCCGGTTAGCCTTATGGGATGAATCGTCATCGTTGCAGTTGGGGCAATAAATGAATAATCAGCAGCAACTGCGATTGGCACACCAATCGAGTGTCCACCCCCTAAGACGATAGAAACGGTTGGCTTGGATAAAGAAGCGATCATTTCAGAAAGTGCTAAGCCCGCTTCAACATCTCCACCAACTGTATTAAGCAACAGGATAAGTCCTTCTATTTTCGGGTTTTGTTCAATAGCTATTAATTGCGGCAACAAATGCTCATATTTTGTTGTTTTGTTTTGCGGAGGAAGCTGAATATGTCCCTCTACTTGTCCAATTACAGAAAGCACATGAACATTGGAATCTGGTGATTGCGGAATATTTGTTTGACCGAGTTGTTGGATTTTTTGCACTAAGGAAGAGGCTCCTGATTGTTCCTCCTGTGGTTGCTCTTCGTTCTTTCCATTATCTTTATCCATTGTATGAACACTCCTTCTAGATTGACATCACTATAAACTAGTTTGTCCACGATAGAATGTTCCATACAAACTATTCTAGAAAAGAGATTATCACTATTTCACCAATTTGGAGCATAAAGAAGTCACAAGGATATTCCTCATCCCTGTGACTTTTTTGCTTATAATTGTTGAATTATTGCAGATAGTTCTGTAGCTTCTTGATCAGTTAACGGAACTAAAGGTAAGCGCACACTTCCAACATTTATTCCTCTTAGTCTTAGTGCTTCTTTTACGGGGACTGGAGATGGTGCTTGAAATAAGCTATTCATAATAGGTAGTAATCTTCGATGTAGGCTAGCCGCTTCTTGCACATTTCCTGCTTCATAAGCAGCAATCATTGCTTGCATTTCCTTACCAACGATATGAGAGGCAACCGAGACAATTCCATCTGCCCCAATTGCTAGCATTGGTAAGGTAAGTCCATCATCTCCACTGTATACTGTAAAATCATCACTTGTTTGTTCAATGATTTCTGCCGCTTGGTCCAAATCCCCACTAGCCTCTTTTACAGAAACGATATTATCAATATTACTTAACGAAATAATTGTTTCTGCATTCATTTTAACGACAGATCGGCCTGGAATATTATAAAGCATGATTGGTAACGTAGTTTCCTTTGCAATCGCACTAAAATGCGCTTCTAATCCTTTTTGGTTAGGCTTGTTATAATATGGTGCGACAAGCATAATCCCATCTACACCACACGCTTCAGCTTGTTTTGTTAACGCGATGGATGTAGCTGTATTATTACTTCCTGTACCAGCGATGACTGGTACTCTTTTATTTGCAGCAGCAACAACATGCTTAAAAAGTGCGACTTTTTCATCTGTTGATAAGGTTGGTGATTCACCTGTCGTTCCAGCCACGACCAAACCATCTGTACCATTTTCTATTAAATGGTCGACAAGCCGCGTTGTTTGATCAAAATCAATGTCCCCTTTTTCATTAAAAGGAGTTACCATCGCAGTTAATACTTTTCCAAAGTCCATTGAACAACACCTATCCTTATTATAACTTGTTTATTTTTCCTAATTCAAAGGCATCATGTAATGCATTTACTGCTTTCTTTAAATCATCCTCTTGTACAAGCACCCATATCGTTGTATGACTATCTGCTGATTGTAAAATTCGCACGCCTGCACTTGTTAACGCACGGACAATACGCGAAGCAACACCGGGAACACCAGTCATCCCTGCTCCGACCGCAGAAACTTTTGCACATTTTTCCGTCACCTCTGGATCATACCCTAACGTTTTTAAAATATGAACGGCTTTTTGTGTAAAAGCTTCCGGTACCGTATAAATAACTCCTGTTGGAGAGATGTTAATAAAGTCTACAGATATACCAGCATCAGCCATCGCCTTAAAAACATCCGATTGAAATAAATGCTCGCCTTCTTTAAACACCTTTATTTGAGTAACAGATGAAATATGGGCGATTCCAGTTATTAAACGATCCGTAATATCGACTCCAAATTCACTTTCACGAGAAGCGGTAACGAGTGTACCTCCTTCATCAGCATATGTCGATCGTACACGCATCGGAATTTTAGCTTGCATCGCAATTTCAACTGCACGCGGATGAATGACCTTTGCACCTTGATAAGCTAAATTACAAATTTCAGTATATGTCACGACATCAAGCGGACATGCAGATTCAACAACTCGTGGATCTGCTGTCATTATCCCATTTACATCAGTGAATATTTCAATACTTTCTGCTTGCACTGCAGCTCCAAGTGCGGCAGCCGTCGTATCGCTGCCACCACGTCCAATTGTTGTAATTTCGCCATCTTCTGTCTGTCCTTGAAATCCAGCTACGACAACAACATCATGTTCTTCAAAGGCGTGGTAAATTCGTTCTGGATTTACACGTTTAATTTTCGCTTGATTAAAATCATTATTCGTAATAAATCCTGCTTGTGCCCCTGTTAAAGCAATAGCCCGAATATGGTTTCGCTTCAATTCGTTTGTTAATACGACAGAAGCAATTGTTTCTCCACAAGACATGAGTAAATCAAGCTCTCTTTTTGAACTGTGATTTGCAGGAAAGTCGACTAATCCAAGTAAAGAATCTGTTGCATATGGATCTGGTTTTCGTCCTAATGCAGATACAACGACAATCAGCTTATAGTCCTTCATCAGTGCATCTTTTATATGTTTTAATACATGTTTTCTATTTTCTGCGCTTTGAACCGAAGTTCCACCAAATTTTTGAACCAAAATCTGCATGCTTACACCTCTATTTTATGTCCCAATTCTACATTTTCGTTAACCAATTATTTTTTATCGCTCGTTCTGCAATTTGTACGGTGTTCAATGCCGCACCCTTTATTAGATTGTCGGACACTACCCATAAATGAAATCCTTTTGCATTGTCCAAGTCTTTCCTAACCCTTCCTACAAATACTGCTTCTTTATTCGCAGCTGACATAGGTGTTGGATAGGTTTGTGTATTTGGATCATCCTGCAATATTACACCCTCTGCTTTCTCCAATACATTCCATAAATCGCCAACCTGTAAATCTTCTTTTTCTACCTCAATATAAATACTTTCTGCATGAGAAGTGAAAAAAGGAAGTCTAACGCAAGTTGCAGCAACCTCTAAATCATCTGCATGCATTATTTTTTTTGTTTCATTAATCATCTTCATTTCTTCAAAAGTATACCCATTCTCTTCAAATAAATCAATTTGTGGTAATGCGTTAAATGCTATTGGATAATGCTTTTTATCTCCTTTTACAGGTAAAAGCTTGGCATCCATTTCGGAATGATTCAAATATGCTTTCGCTTGCGCTTCTAGCTCGTGACAAGCCTCTGTACCAGCGCCAGATACTGCTTGATAGGTAGAAACGATAATTCGAGTTAGACCAAATGCTTCCTTAATAGGCTGCAGTGCCGCGACCATTTGAATGGTAGAACAGTTTGGATTCGCGATAATCCCTTGGTGAGTCTTAATATCTGCCTCGTTAACCTCTGGTACAACGAGCGGAACATCTTTATTCATGCGAAAAGCACTCGTATTATCTATTACTAATGCTCCGCGCTTTACTGCCTCTGGAGCCAATAGTTTTGAAACCGATCCTCCTGCAGAAAACAGAGCAATATCTATTCCTTCAAAACTACCAGGTTCCGCTTTCTCTACAACTACTTCTTCATTTCGGAATGTTATTTTCGTTCCTGCAGACCTTTCAGAGGACAACAGCTTTAATGTATCAACAGGAAAGTTTTTACGTTCTAAAAGCTCGACTATTTTTTGTCCTACCGCTCCAGTTGCTCCAACTATTGCTATATTGAATGTAGATTTTACAGCCATTTAAGCTACTCCCTTCACCTTACAATCATCTATGAGTTATCAACTATCTTTTATATTTTATCATACTACCTTTATTCCTTAAATGGAACAATAACAGGTTGCAGCTGTTTATAATTTATCGCAGCATCAATAGTTTCAGGAAGAAGTTCCATTTTAGCAACAAGTGAATTGGGCTTTTTTATTGGATCATCCTGTCCGAATGGTATCATATAAATGAATTTACTCGCCATTAGTCGCATTAAATTAACGCCATTTAAACCAAGTGCATCGTTCGTTGATATTCCGAGAACAACTGGCTTTTGATTTCTCATCGTTGCTTTAGCTGCCATTAAAGGAGGAGAATCCGTTAATGCATTAGCAAGCTTACTCATCGAATTGCCAGTTAAAGGCGCTAGAACCATGCAATCTAGTGGATTTTTCGGTCCCAAAGGTTCTGCATCGGGCATCGTCGCAATCACGTTTTTACCTGTTATTGCTTCTATCTTTTCGATATGATCTTCTGCCTTCCCAAACTTTGTATCAACGGTTCTTACAGTGTAAGAAACAATCGGTACGACCTCAGCCTTTAATTCCATTAGTCGTTCGAGCTGTGGAAAAACAGCATCATACGTACAATGAGATCCAGTTAAACCAAATCCAACCCGTTTGCCTTCTAAATTCATGGGGTAATCTCCTTTCTTCCATTCAAAATTTGAATAATAACATCGGCTAAAATTTTACCCGCTGTTTTTGGTGCAACAACTCCAGGTAAACTTCGAGCCAAAATAGCTTTAATACCACGCTGTTTAGCAAAATCAAAATCCGTTCCACCTGGTTTTGAAGCTAAATCAAATATTAAAGCATGGGACGGAAGCTGTTGAATTGCCTCTTTTGTTATGACCGGTGCGGGAATAGTATTGATTAATAAATCGCATTGCTCTGTATAATCAGGTAGGTTGTTTAACGGAATTGCCTGTAAACCCATTTCTGTAATTCTCGCTAAATCCTTTATACTACTTGCAGCTACGGATACCTTCGCACCTAAGGCTGAAAATTTATTAGCTACGGTATTGCCAACTCTGCCAAAGCCAGCAACAATAATACGAGAGGAATGGATTGTATAGTCTGTATGTTCAATAGCCATCATGATCGTTCCTTCAGCTGTAGGAATCGAATTATAAATTGCAACATCATCTCGATCCAATAATGGAATAAGTGTTGCTTTTGCATTCGCCATCATGCTATCTAAATATTGATTCGTAATTCCTGTAAAAACAACCGTCCCATAAGGCAGTCTTTCAAACCATTCTCGCCGTACATATATCTTTTGATCAGAAAAAACTGCTTCTACTTCTCCGGCTTTTTTCGTTCCCGTAATAGGTAAAATAACGACATCGAGCTTTTCTGGCTCTAAGTCATCAAAGTCCATTTTTTTCGTTCCCGTAAATCCTTGTTCTAATTTGTCATATCCAACAATGATTGTCGTAACATCGCCAAGCCCATGCAATTGACGAATCAACTCCAAGTACCTCGCATCTCCACCGATAACAGCTATTGTCTGATTCATTCGATAGAACACCCTCCAAGCAACATTCTTTTTATCATCTTACTATTTAAAAGCTTTTTCCTTATAGCTTATGATGTTTACGTTAGAGAGTGATTACATATCAAAAAAAACTGGTATCCTACTCGGGATACCAGTTTACTATTCCATCTCGATCATGATCATGTCTTCACCAATTTTTTTTATGGATCGCCAATTAATTTTAATTTCTTCTCCTTCTTTTTTGAGTCCAAACCACTTATAATTCGGAATAATAAGTGACTTTATTTGTCCAGTTTCCTCATCTATTTCTAAATCTGTTTGCCCAAGAATTCCTAATCGTGATCCATGATATACATTAACGATTTCTTTCCCACTAATATCTCTATACCGCATCGATATCCTCCTAACTAGCATCGTTAATCTATATATATGTAGCAATGAAAAAACCTATGTATATACATAGGTTAATTTTGCTTATTCGGTGCAATGATTGCAATAGAAGGGCTTTTCTCAAATACAGTTGAGAGTACACGTTGGACAGACTCCAATGTTACCGCATCTATTTCAGCAAGCATTTCGTCCATAGAACGATGTCGCTGAAGTAATAATTCATTTTTACCGTTACGACTCATTCGACTGCTGGTGCTTTCTAATCCAAGCATAAAGCCGCCTTTTAATTGTTCCTTACTATTTTTTAGTTCTTTCTCGGTCAAGCCTTCTTTTACAAAGCTTGCGATCGTTTGGTCGATTGTTTCTCGTAATAAAGGAAGCTGTTCCTTCCCTGTTCCAGCATATATTGTCAAGAGTCCATTATCTAAGAACGAAGAATGGTATGAGAAGACGGAATAAGCAAGCCCTTGCTTTTCGCGAACCTCTTGAAACAACCTTGAACTCATACTTCCACCCAAGACATTATTCATCACTGTTAAACTATAAATATCTTGATCAGAAACAGAAAAGCCTTCATACCCAATACATACATGCGCTTGCTCTGTTTCCTTATGTCTTTCGATTTGGTTGTTTATGAATGCGGGCTTAGTCAATCGTTCACTGTTACTATTTCTTGTAAACGTACCAAAATAAGCTGCTACTTTTGAAATAAATGACGTATCAACATTACCAGCTATGGATACAACGACATTGTCTGGCGTGTATTGCGCATCAATATACTGTCTTAACGTTTCTGGTGTAAACGTGGCCAATTGTTTTTCTGTGCCTAAGATTGGGAGTCCTAGTGCATGGTCTCCATATGATGCACGAGCTAACAAGTCGTGTACTAGATCGTCTGGTGTATCCTCATACATTTTAATTTCTTCATAAACTACCTTTTTTTCTCGCTCCATTTCAGATTCGTCAAACGTCGAATTGAAAAACATGTCAGCAAGAATATCTAGTGCTTCTTCTTTATGTGTATCTAAAACCTTCGCATAAAAGCATGTATATTCCTTTGATGTAAAGGCATTTACTTGACCACCAATGGCATCAAAAGCTTCTGCGATATCCTTTGCAGTTCTACTACTCGTTCCCTTAAAAAACATATGCTCAATAAAATGTGAAATACCATTTAGTGCTTCGTTTTCATTCCGTGAACCAGTTAAAACCCATATGCCAATCGTTACAGACCGAACTGAGGGGATTGTTTCTAACACTACTCGAAGTCCGTTATTACATGTATGTTTTTGTATCAAAAAAATTTCCTCCTATATACCTTCTATATATCGCGATATTATTCTATTACCTATCCTCGCTTAATAGCTTGTCAACGGTACTGATTTTATACCCTTTTTTCTTAATCTCTTGGATCATTTGATCTATGCCCTTTTCTACAGACGCAGTAGGATGCATTAAAATCATTGCTCCTGGATGCACTTTATCCATTACTCGATTCATCATAACAGAAACAGATGGATTCTTCCAATCAATCGTATCCACTGTCCACAGTATTGTTTCCATTTTTAAATTATGTGCAACTTCTACAACCGAATCGGAAAAGCTACCACTTGGAGGAGCGAACCATTTCGGTGTTTTACCGATAATTGCTTCTAAAATCTCATTTGTTTGATTGATTTGTTCTAGAATTGCCTGATTTGAAATCCTAGCCATGTCCGGATGATTATAAGCATGATTTCCAATTAAATGGCCTTCATCATCGATCATCTTTACAAAATCTGCATTTTCCTTTGCCCATTTTCCTTCAATAAAAAAGGTTGCCTTCACATTATTTTTCTTTAATTGACTTAGTATACCTGGAACATACTCCGTTCCCCACGAAACATTAATTAAAAATGCTACCATCTTCTTTTCTGGATGCCCTCGGTAAATCGGGGCTGCCGGCAAATCCTGCAAGGATACTTTCGGCGATAGTTGATCATAAACAAGAAGTTTTTCTGAGAACATGCCTTTTTTCTTCATGTTTTGATAGGATTTCGAAATATTCACCTGAAGGCCATTTCTCCCTGGCGTTTTTTTCCAAACTTTATCAATATATGCATCCTGTGGTGCTTTATTATACGTTTCAGCCTTTGCTTGAATTTCTTTATACAATGGTGCTTCTTTTTTTACAACCTGCATTGTGTTTAAAGATTGATCAAAGGATGCTGTAAAGGGATTATAATCCTCACTATATGCTGTAAAAAACAATATGGCAAACACAATTAGAGTTATTAAACCACGGAAACGTCTCATGACAACCCCCTCCTCAATGGAAGTATATGAGAGAAAAGGACAAGATATGTTCTGCATAGGAAAAGTGCATTAAAAAAGGTTCTCTGGCAAATGTGGTGGTGTGATTTTGACTCCACCATCTCTTTTACTGGATGTATATTATAACTAATACTTGTGCCTAAACCGCAGTGTATATGCTTGCATGGTCTCAGCTAATTCGGTAAAGGAAATCACTTTACCAAGTAAGTCTTCAGACGCGTGCTAGTCCTATAGGACAAGGAACGCTACTGCAGCGACACATCGCACGCAGAAAAAGTAAACGGTAAAAATGAACCACGCATTAAAATCTATTTTACCTGCATCGGTGCAATCGAAGTACAACCTATACTGATGCAACCTCCATCAGCGGAAGAACCCTACGAAGACTCCTGCAGTAAAAGTAACAACCGAAAATCCTTATTGCGACACGACAGTGGAGCAATAATAGTTGAGGTGGCGCCTGCGGAAAGCGAAGTAGGTTTCTGTAGCGAGATTGTAAGCACGTTTCAAACAGAAAAAGGCATAGCCGCAACCATTTACGACTATGCCAATTTTTAATAACAGTTGAATCACTACTCCCAAAAGTTAGTTTCACTCTAACTTTTCTTACTACCAGTCAAGTGGTTGGTGTATCGAATGCGTGTATTTTTTTTTTGCTTCTATTGAATCCCTGATAGAAAAGAGGCACTATCATATTTAGCATAGAGCCATAAAAAACAAAAAGAAACTGGTATTCCAGCTTCTTCTACTCTAAATCAATTTAGATTGCTTATTTACCTTCATTTTGTTCCTTTAGGACAGCTTTACGTGAGAGATTTACTCGGCCTTGGTGGTCTACTTCCTTTACCTTAACCATTATTTCATCCCCAAGCTTTACAACGTCCTCCACCTTATTCGTTCTTTCCTCTGCAAGCTCGGAAATATGAACAAGTCCGTCTTTTCCTTTAAACAATTCTACGAATGCACCAAATTTTTCTATCCGTTTTACTTTTCCTAAATAAATTTGGCCAACTTCAACTTCTCGTACAAGATCTTCAATGATTTTTTTCGCTTTTTCATTCATGTCCGTATCTGTAGAGGAGATGAATATTCCACCATCTTGCTCGATGTCAATTTTAACGCCAGTTTCATCAATAATTTTATTAATTTGTTTTCCACTTGGTCCAATAACATCACGGATTTTATCAGGATTGATATGCATCGTTAATATTTTTGGAGCATATTGAGAAAGCTCTACTTTTGGCTCTTTAATTGTTGCAAGCATGGATTCTAATATTTGCATGCGTCCTACTTTAGCTTGTGTTAGTGCTTCTGTTAATATCTCTCTTGATAATCCATCAATTTTAATGTCCATCTGGAGTGCTGTTACACCGTTAGCAGTACCAGCAACTTTAAAGTCCATATCTCCTAAAGCATCTTCCATTCCTTGAATATCAGTAAGTATCGTATAATCGTCTCCTGATTTCACAAGTCCCATCGCAATCCCAGCGACTGGTGCTTTAATCGGAACACCTGCATCCATCATTGCTAATGTGCTTGCACAAATACTTGCTTGAGATGTTGAGCCATTAGATTCAAGTACTTCTGATACAAGACGTATCGTATAAGGGAAATCTTTGTCAGATGGTACTACTTTCTCTAGTGCTCTTTCTCCTAAAGCACCATGACCGATTTCGCGACGACCCGGTCCTCGGATTGGTCCAGTTTCACCAACACTATATTGTGGGAAATTATAATGATGCATAAATCGTTTTGATTCCTCTAAATCTAAGCCATCTAATATTTGCACATCTCCTAGTGCACCTAGCGTACAAATGCTCAATGCCTGTGTTTGACCACGCGTAAACAAACCTGAACCATGTGTTCTTGGGAGCACACTGATTCTAGAAGATAGTGGACGAATTTCATCTGGTTTACGCCCATCTGGACGAACCTTTTCTTTTGTAATGAGGCGACGCACTTCTTCTTTTACAATGCGGTCTAACACTGCTTTTACTTGCTTGATTGTTGCTTCTTCTTCCGCTTCATAAGCTGCTAATACCTCTTCTTTTACCGTATTAATAGCAGCTTCTCTAGCATGCTTTTCTTTTACTTGAATCGCAGTAATTAATTTATCTTTTGCCGCAGCATCAATTTGATCTGATAAAGCTTGCTCTACATCAAACAGCTTAACTTCCATTTTTTCTTGTCCAACCGCTTGAATAATCTCTTCTTGGAAAGCTACGAGACGCTTGATTTCTTCATGTCCAAACATAATTGCTTCTAACATGATTTCTTCTGGCACTTCATCTGCACCAGCCTCAACCATATTTATTGCATCCTTTGTTCCTGCCACAGTTAGATCAATATCACTTTGCTCTTCTTGTTCGATGGAAGGATTAATAATAAACTCTCCATTTACTCTTCCTACATGAACCCCAGCAATCGGTTCTGAGAAAGGAATGTCAGAAATGCTCAATGCGATGGAAGAACCAATCATTGCAGCGATTTCGCTAGAACAATCTTGATCAACACTCATTACCGTACTAATTACTTGTACTTCATTACGGAATCCGTCGGGGAATAAAGGACGAATTGGTCTATCGATTAAGCGTGATGCTAAAATCGCTTTTTCGCTTGGTCGCCCTTCTCGCTTAATAAATCCACCAGGGATTTTTCCTACTGCATAAAGTCGTTCTTCATAGTTCACCGTTAATGGAAAAAACGGTAAATCCTTCGGTTCCTTTGAAGCTGTTGCAGCAGCTAGCACTGCTGTATCGCCATAATGGACCATACATGCACCGTTTGCTTGTTTTGCTAGTTCTCCAATTTCTACATTAAATTTTTTTCCGGCGATTTCTGTGGAAAAAACTTTTTTTCCTTCTGCCATAAATAGTTGAACTCCTTTCAAAAAACATTCTAAATTCTATTTTATAGTTTCCTTTGTTACATGTAAATTTTATGTATGTGAATCAGTGTGAAGCATTTTGATTATCATAACTTTTAGCTCTCGTACGAAAAAACAGTTCCTCTATCGTAAACTGTCCGTCAATTACAGTATTCCTACATCAATCATAATCCATTCTCAACATTGCATGGAAGACACATAGCAAGAAGAAAGTAGAAACCCGGAGCTTGACGAGGACTTTTGATGAGATCATAAGCAAATGCCTTCACTGTGTTCGCACCACAATCATTTCTTTCAATTGTAAAAAAAAGCAGGATTTCTCCTGCTTTTTCCATCATTTTATCGACGTAAACCAAGTCGTTTAATTAGTTCGCGGTAACGAGTAACATCTTTATTACGTAGATAAGTTAACAAGTTACGACGTTTACCAACCATCTTCATTAAACCACGGCGTGAATGGTGGTCTTTTTTATGAACACGCAGATGCTCATTAAGTGTTGTGATTTCTTCCGTTAGTACAGCAATTTGTACTTCTGGAGAACCAGTGTCGTTTTCATGAACCTTGTATTCATTGATGATTTCATTCTTACGTTCCTTCGTGATAGCCATATGGCTCACCTCCTAGTAATTTTTCATATCCCCAGTTCCCTAGCAAACGCCGGAGTTGCAATTTGCCAAGCAAACGGTTTTACGTTCTTAAGATTACATGTTTTTCATTAAAATTGCAAGTACAAAGAATAGATTTCGTGATATTTTTATTTCCTTTGCTATACACGATGGGGAAGCTCTGAAAAATAGTTGCGAATTACGGCTTCATCATTTTTCATTTGCTTGATTAACCCATCAACTGTCGTGAATTTCTGTTCATCTCGAATAAAACGGAACCATTGTAATTGTAATTCTTCTCCATACAAATCATTATTATAATCGAATATATAAACTTCTAAAGATAAGGAATCTCGATTCTCTGTAAATGTTGGATTCGTACCGAGACTGGCCATTCCCTCATAGCTTTCATTCTTATAGCTGACTTTTACTGCGTAAATTCCCGGCTTAGGCAACAAAGCCGCATCATTTACTTTTAAATTTGCTGTTGGAAAGCCTAATGTTCGACCCCGTTTCTCTCCATCAACAACCATTCCATATAAAGAAAGAGGTCTGCCAAGTAATTGCGCAGTTTTTTCCATATCTCCTGCTGCAAGGAAGCTTCGAATACGAGTGGAGCTTATTTTCTCCTTATCCATTTCAACCTTTGTGATCGTAGAATAGGTAAAATGATTATCTGCATATTCCTTCATATCTCCCATTGTACCTTGTCCTCGATGTCCATATGTAAAATCAAATCCAGCAACAAGATGCTTAATATGCAGTCCGATAATAAAATGATCAATAAACGCTTTTGGTGATAAAGAAGAAAGTTCCTTGTTAAAGGTAATAATATAGAAACGATCCACACCAAGGCGCTGTAAAATCTCTTGTTTTTCACGGAGTGGTGTAATATATTTTACATCTTCTCGTCCTGCTTTCAAAACAACAGATGGATGTGGAAAAAAAGATATGACAGCACTCTCCATCTCTCGCTTCTTTGCTTCATCGACAGCTGCTTCGATAACCTGTTGATGCCCAAGATGAACACCATCAAAAAAACCAATTGCTGCAACTGTTTTTGGTAATGCCTCTAGGTTTAATGTATGCGGATACGTTAATTCAATTGTTCGCAATTTCTTCACCTACACTTTATCTATCCGTTAAACACACGTACAGGCTTTATCTGATCGGGTTTCTCCGGATGGTTTTGATAGATTGCCAATAATGTTTCATCATATATGACAGCAAACGGGTCAGTGTTTAATGCCTTTTCTGGCGTGGTTAGCTTTTGTCCATTCTGCACTTTTTGCTTTGTTTCAAAATCCACATATAGCTTATCTAAATGCTGAATACCTTTTAGAATTGGCTGCAATAAATCTTGTTCAATACCTAAACTTACTGCTTCTTCTATCTGAGAAAATGTCACGGTATTCTCTTTAGAAAATGCTCCTGTTTCCATTCTTACTAAGTCGTGCATATGGGCTGGATAACCAAGCTCGCCTCCAATATCAACACAAAGTGTACGTATATAGGTCCCCTTTGAACAAATCACCTCGATTTTAATCGAGCTTGGGGCTTTATAATTGATCAGCTTTATGTCATAAATGATGACTTCTCTCACTGGACGTTCTACTTGAATATTTTGTCGAGCATATTCATACAGTTTTTTTCCGTTTACCTTTACCGCAGAATACATTGGTGGGACTTGTTTAATTCTACCCATAAATGATTGTAGCACATTTTCAATATCCTGTTTAGAAGGTGGATTAATAATTGGCTTATTTTCGATTATTTCTCCATGGGCATCCTCTGTTTCCGTCGCAGTACCAAGTTGTATTTCAGCGATGTATCTTTTTTTTGTATCCGTTAAAAATGGAACAATTTTTGTCGCTTGCCCAATACATATCGGTAATACACCTTCTACCTCGGGGTCTAAAGTGCCCGTATGACCTACTTTTCTCGTCCGTAATAACCTTCTTATTTTCATGACACAATCATGGGATGTCATGCCTCTTGGCTTCCAAAGTGGTAAAATACCATCCATTGATTTTCCTCCAATGCTATCTAAAGCCGCTCCATATGGAAAAATCCGACTCACAATAAAGGTGAGTCAGATTTATGCTAGCTAATTTTCAATTACTAGTTATTTAAGTCGCGTAAAATCGACTCAATATGATTACCATATTCAAGTGCTTCATCAAATTCAAAGGTTAGCTCAGGTGTTTTGCGCAACCGAATTCGTTTTCCAATTTCTGAACGAATAAACCCTTTTGCTTTTGCAAGACCTAATAACGTATCGTGCTTTTGCTTTTCATCACCTAATACGGAAATGAAAATTTTTGCCTGTTGCAAATCACCTGTTACCTCAACATCCGTAACAGTTACGAAGCCTACTCGAGGATCCTTGATTTTTCGACCAAGAATTTCCCCAAGCTCCTTTTTCATTTGCTCTGCAATTCGATTGGCTCGTATATTACTCATTAAATTCACCTCATTGTAAGAAAGCCACTATAAGCGTGCAATATTGGTAATCGTACGTTCCATTTCAGCGTATGAATCAATGACGCGCAGTACATCATGTATTACTTTCTCAGCATGAACATAATCATTGGATATCGTTACGATGCCAAGCTTTGTTCGTTGCCAAAGGTCGTGGTAATCCAACTCTGTAACAGATACATTAAAATCTTTACGGATTTTATTGATCAAACGTTTTAAAACAGAGCGCTTTTGCTTTAACGAATTTCCTTCATACATGATGCACTCAACCTCTAAAAAGAGAATCATTGTCGTTCGATTTCCTCCATTACAAACGCTTCAATAACGTCGCCTTCTTTAATATCATTGAAATTTTTGATTGTGATTCCACATTCATAGTTTTGCGCTACTTCTTTCACATCATCCTTAAAACGCCTTAAAGCATCGATTTCTCCCTCAAACAAAACGACTCCGTCTCGAATAAGGCGTACTCCCGCATCACGTGTGATTTTTCCATCAGTAACATAGCTTCCAGCAATTGTACCAATTTTAGATACTTTGAACGTTTCGCGGACTTCTGCTTGACCTATTACTTTTTCAGCATATTCTGGATCAAGCATTCCTTTCATTGCTGCCTCAATTTCCTCAATCGCTTTATAAATAACACGATGAAGACGAACATCAACATTTTCTGATTCAGCAGCTTTTTTCGCATTCACATCAGGTCGTACATTAAAACCAATTACAATCGCATTTGAAGCAGAAGCTAAAATAATGTCGGATTCCGTAATCGCTCCTACGCCTGTATGAATAATTTTTATATTAACGCCTTCAACATCTATTTTTTGCAAGGATGAAGCAAGTGCTTCAGCAGATCCTTGAACATCTGCTTTAATAATGATATTAATTTCCTTCATTTCTCCCTGCTTAATTTGTTCAAATAAATCATCCAAGCTAACTTTTGTTTGTTCGCTACGATTTTCTTGGATTTGCTTTTGTTGACGAGCTTCTCCAACTTGACGCGCTTTTTTCTCATCTTCAAAAACGAGGAAGCGATCCCCTGCTTGTGGAACATCATTTAATCCAGTAATTTCAACAGGTGTTGATGGTCCCGCTTCTTTCACGCGCTTACCAATATCATTCACCATTGCGCGCACACGGCCATACGTACTACCAACAACGATGGAATCTCCAACCTTTAACGTTCCATTTTGAACGAGTAAAGTAGCAACAGAGCCTCTTCCTTTATCAAGCTGTGCTTCAATTACTGTTCCAAGTGCGCTTCTGTTTTCATTTGCCTTCAATTCCTCTACTTCAGAAACAAGTAAAATCATTTCTAACAAATCGTCAATACCTTCGCGTTTAATAGCAGATAAATTAACAAAGATTGTACTGCCGCCCCAATCCTCTGGAATGAGCTGATGCTCTGTTAACTCTTGCATCACACGATCTGGATTTGCTGTTTCTTTATCCATTTTATTTACAGCGACAATGATCGGTACCTCTGCCGCTTTTGCGTGATTAATCGCTTCAACTGTCTGAGGCATAACACCATCATCAGCAGCCACAACAAGTATCGCGATATCCGTGATTTGAGCTCCACGTGAACGCATACTTGTAAAAGCAGCGTGACCTGGTGTATCTAAGAAAGTAATTTTTTTACCTTCTCTTTCAATTTGATATGCGCCAATATGCTGGGTGATTCCGCCTGCTTCTCCTTCAGTTACCTTCGTATGACGAATGGCATCAAGCAAGGTTGTTTTTCCATGGTCAACGTGACCCATTATCGTTACGATTGCAGGACGTTCTTTTAGTTGATCTTCATCGTCTTCAACGATATATTTATCAAGATCTGTATCCTCTAGGATAATCTCTTTTTTAGCTTCCACTTCAAACTCTGCACAAATTAATTCAATGGCATCATCATCTAGGTCTTGATTTTTAGTCGCCATCACGCCGAGAAACATCAATTTTTTAATAATTTCTGAAGCGTCCTTGTTCAGCTTTTCTGCAAGCTCGCTTACGGTAAGGGTACCGTGATATACAATTTCCTTCGGTGTTTCTTTTACTACCGGCTGCTTCGTTGAAACGTTATTTCCCTTATTCCCTTTATTACCTCGTTGTTTATGCTTTCGATTATCATTTTGTCTATTGCCCTGATGCTGTGGTTTTTGCTTTCCTTTATTTGCTTTGTCTGTTCGTGGCTGTGTTCCTTGATTTTTAGGTTTTCCTTCTTGCTTGGATCCTTTTTGCCCACTCGTTTTTGCAGATTCAGAATCCTTCTTTTCACTCGCTTTTTTCTTATCTGCTTGCTTAAATTTATTATCTAATTTTGTAATCACATCAGGTGTAATGGTTGACATGTGGTTCGTAACCTCAAAGTTGATTTCATTTAAAAAATTAATAACATCCTTACTTGCGATATTGTTTTGTTTTGCATATTCATATATACGCATTTTACTCATACGTTCACCCCCGAATTTAATTGCCGAGTAACGAAATTAATTTGTTTGCAAATCCTGTATCTAAAATTGCAATTGCTACTCTTTGTGATTTGCCAATCGCATCAGATAGTGCATGTCTATCTTCCTCTACGATTAAACAAGGTATATGATAAGTTTGACATTTATCTGTCAGCTTCTTCTTCGTTTGTGGTCCGATATCGTTTGCCAGCAATACGAGTTTTGCTCGTTTTTTTTGGATATCCTTAACAATTTGTTCTTCCCCAAGGGAACATTTCCCTGCACGAAGCGCTAAACCTAACAAATTCAAATAGTTCGTTTTCATACGTTTTTACCAACAAGGCTTCGTAAATCATCATAGATAGTTGGAGAAATATCGGCCTCTAAATGACGCGCAAGTATTTTCGTTTTTTCCGCTTCTTCAATAACCGCTAGCTCATTCGAAATATATGCTCCTCGTCCGTTTTTCTTCCCGGTAGGATCAACAAATACTTCTCCGTCCTTTGTACGAACGATTCGAATCAATTCCTTCTTTGGTCTCATTTCATTGGTTACTACACATTTTCGTAATGGAACTTTTCGCTTCTGGACCAATTAAATCCCTCCTCATTCAAAAAGATCTTCCTGAATGTCAGCATCTTCTTCGCCTTCTTGGAGCAGTCCTTCTTCACGAGCCTCTGATTCACTCTTAATATCAATTTTCCACCCTGTTAATTTAGCTGCTAAGCGGGCGTTTTGTCCGCGCTTTCCAATTGCTAGGGATAATTGATAATCTGGAACAATAACGGTAGTCGCTTTTTCATCCTCATTTACAATAACCTTCACTACTTTTGAAGGACTTAAAGCATTCGATACATAAATGACTGGATCCTCTGACCACTCTACAATATCGATTTTTTCGCCTTTTAATTCATTGACAATTGCTTGTACGCGTTGTCCTTTTTGTCCAACACAGGAACCAACTGGATCAACTTCAGTGTCTTCAGCATAAACGGAAATTTTAGAACGATCACCTGCTTCACGTGCAACTGATTTAATTTCCACTGTGCCATCAAATATTTCAGGTACTTCCATTTCAAATAAACGCTTTAAAAGCCCTGGATGCGAACGAGAGATATAAATTTGCGGTCCCTTACTCGTATTTTCTACTTTCGTAACATAAACCTTTAACCGATCATGTACTAGATATTCTTCTGTAGGCATTTGCTCGGCTTCTGCAAGCTTTGCTTCGATCTTCCCAAGATTTACATATACGAATCGTGGATCTTTTCGTTGGATAATTCCTGTCATAACATCATCTTCACGGTCCGCATATTCACTGAAAATAACGCCACGCTCTGCTTCACGAACACGTTGTGTCACCACTTGTTTTGCTGCTTGTGCTGCAATACGTCCAAAATCTTTCGGCGTTACCTCTACCTCAATTACATCCTCGATTTCATAATTAGGATCAATTGCTTTTGCTTCCTCTAAGGTTATTTCCTGCTGATTATCTTCTACTTCTTCAACAATTGTCTTACGTGAAAACACGCGCATTTTTCCTGATTTTTCATCTAAATCGACACGTACATTTGTAGCTGATTTAAAATTCTTTTTATACGCGGAAATTAACGCCGCTTCTAATGCCTCTAATAATATTTCTTTATCGATGCCTTTTTCTTTTGCTAATGATTCAATTGCATCAAACAGTTGACTGCTCACCTTTTATTCCCCCTTTAAAATACAACTGCCAGTCTTGCTTTTGCTATTTTATCAAAAGGTATCTCTACCTTTTTCTTCCGTGTTTTTACTTTGTATTCAATCGTTGCTACATCATTTACAAAGGCTAAAAGTGTTCCTTCATATTCTTTTTCACCATCAATGGGTTCATATAATTTAACAAAAATATGATCGGCAATATGCTTTTGGAAATCCTCTTTTGTTTTTAATGGTCGTTCTACTCCTGGCGAGGATACTTCTAGGAAATAAGCTTCCTTAACAGGATCTGCCTCGTCGAGCTTTTCACTTAATCGTTCTGATACTTCTCCACATTCCATAATATCGATACCACCAACTTTATCGATATACACACGCAAGAACCAATTTTTTCCTTCTTTTACATATTCAACGTCCACTAATTCTAGATTTTTTTCATCCAAAATAGGTTGAACCAATTCCTCGGTTGTCTTGACAACATGTGAGCTCAAAACCCATCCTCCTTTTTTTGTGTAATTAATTTGTTGTTATTATTATTGCCGATTTTCATCGTTTCATTTGAACTGGAACCCAATTAGATGTGCTTTTAAATGGCATTCCCAAAATGCTATCAATATAAAACCCTTGCCAAAATCGATGGGCAAGGGAGAAATCTGACGCATGATGGGTGATAGTATGAAGAAAGAGTGGGCGTTTTCCCACTCTTGTAACCATTCGTATCAATACTCACAATAAAAATATATCACAATGCTTCGGAAGTTGCAACAATGTTGTTGACAAAAATTGGACGTTATCCTTCTCCATTTAGAAATTAACTCAAAAACATCTACGCTTTCATATTATGCGCTTACAAATAATTATGTAATACCGATTGTAGTGTACCTTTTGTTTCCGCACGTTTACCAAAGTCAATGTTTAATGTTGCCATGCTCCGCACAATTTCTGGCCGTAAACCGGTAATTACAGGACGACATCCCATCATTTCAATACCATCTAACAATCGCAAAAAGGGTTGAATCGCTTCTTCATCCATCTGTGCAATCCCTGAAAGATCCATTATCAACGTCTCAACACGCAATCTTCCAATTTCTAATAAAACTTTTTCTTCAATAATATTCGCACGGTAAGAATCGATTCTACCGATTAATGGTAAAATACTTACCGTTTGGGTGATCGGGATAATGGGCACGGACAAATTATCAACAAGCTTCCGTTGTTCTTCGATTAATTCATCTTTCGCTTTGGAATAACTTATAAAAAAACCATTTAAAAATTGATCGATTAATTGATTTGTTTTTTCTTCCATTTGATAAAAGTCTTCTGCAGCACGCTTATGTTGATTTAATTTATCCCACTCATATAAAAACTCCCAGAGGGTTCTACGAATAGCCTGTACCCATTCAAGCTTAAAAGATAATGTTAAAGCATATTTTGCCCATAACCCACCTTCTTGTTTTGCGAATAAATCAACTTCTTCGTCTGCTTCGTCAACAACAAGTAGAACGAGCCGTTCTGCATTCGCAATAAGATTAATATTTCCGATTGCTTTAATTTCTTCAATCTTATCTTTTACTGTTTTAGCTTGAACTAACAAACGTTTTTCAAAAATATCTCGATTTGCCTTTAAAAAAGTTCGAATATCCTTTTCATTTTTAAACGCCACAATCCAGGCCCCCTTTTATTGCTATCTAATAAACATATACGTAGTTTAAACTAGATTTATTGTACCATGTTCCATTTTACTAGCAAAAATAAATTACTTAGGCACTAAAAAGATATGGAAGAGATGGGATGTATTAATTAAGTTCTTCTATTTTCACATTCCTTTAAAAAGGTCAGGTAGTCCATCGAAAGATGTACGCCCTGACCTTTTTCAGCCCTATGTTTTTCATATGCTATTTATTAAAACAATGAAAGTTGATTTTTTTCAGCCATGCCTTCTAAACAGCCATGATTATCAAGATATTCAAGGACAGTTTTAGATATTTTACTTCTTTCACGTAAATCTTCCTTTGATAGAAACTCTCCTTCTTCTCGAGCTTTTACAATGTTAATGGCCGCATTTGTACCAAGGCCATCTACTGCATTAAAAGGTGGAATTAACGCATCACCTTCGACAATAAACTCGGTTGCGCTAGATTTATATAGATCAACCTTTTTAAAAGAAAAGCCTCTTTCACACATTTCTAAAGCAATTTCTAATACGGTTAACAGGTTTTTCTCTTTTGGAGAGGCATCGTTTCCCTTCTGAGCAATTACAGATATCTTCTGTTTCATTGCATCAGACCCTTTCACCATCGTATCAAGGTCAAAATCATCTGCTCTTACTGTGAAATATGCAGCATAAAATAAGATTGGATAATGCACTTTAAAATATGCAATTCGAACCGCCATTAACACATAAGCGGCAGCGTGTGCTTTCGGGAACATATATTTAATCTTTTTACAGGATTCAATATACCAATCTGGTACGCCTTGCTTTTTCATTTCAATTATCCATTCATCCTGTAATCCTTTCCCTTTACGAACCGACTCCATAATTTTAAATGCTAACGAGGCATCAAGTCCTTTATGCATCAAGTACACCATAATATCATCACGACAACCGATAACATCTGGGAGCTGACATATTCCATCGTTAATAAGCTCCTGCGCATTTCCAAGCCATACATCTGTTCCATGAGAAAGACCAGAAATAATGACAAGCTCTGCAAAGGTTGTTGGCTTTGTATCTTCCAACATTTGTCGTACAAATTTCGTTCCAAACTCAGGTACACCTAATGTTCCAGTCTTACAATTAATTTGCTCAGCTGTAACTCCTAGTGATGAAGTTCCTGAAAATATTTTCATCACTTCGGCATCGTCCGTAGGGATTGTTTTCGGATCAATCCCACTTAGATCTTGCAGCATTCTTATTACGGTTGGATCATCGTGTCCAAGTATATCCAGCTTCAGTAAATTATCGTGGATCGAATGGAAATCAAAATGTGTTGTACGCCATTCACTATTACGATCATCGGCAGGATATTGAATAGGTGTAAAATCATATATTTCTTTATCTCCAGGAACAACAATAATCCCGCCTGGATGCTGGCCAGTTGTTCGCTTGACCCCAGTACAGCCTTGTACGAGTCGTTCTACTTCCGCTGCCTTAAAGACGAGCTGCTTATCAGATGCATATCCCTTCACATATCCAAATGCCGTTTTTTCAGCTATCGTTCCAATCGTTCCTGCACGATATACATTGTCTTCTCCAAATAACACCTTTGTATAATTATGTGCTTTTGGCTGATATTCACCTGAGAAGTTTAAATCAATATCCGGCACTTTATCTCCTTTAAATCCAAGAAACGTCTCAAAAGGTATGTCCTGTCCATCCTTCGTTAAGGAAGCTTGACAGTTTGGACATGTTTTATCAGGTAAATCAAACCCACTTCCGACGGAACCATCTGTAATAAACTCATGATAATGACATTCTGAGCACACGTAATGAGGTGGTAAAGGATTCACCTCTGTTATTTCTGTCATCGTTGCTACCAGGGAAGAACCAACCGATCCCCTTGATCCTACTAAATAGCCGTCATCAAGTGATTTCTTTACTAGTTTATGAGAAATAAGATAAATTACAGCGAAACCATGTCCAATAATACTTGCTAATTCTTTTTCTAGTCGATCAACAACGATTTGTGGTACCGGATTTCCATAAATACTTTCCGCCCGGCTATAGCATAGATCACGGATTTCTTGGTCAGCACCTTCAATTGTCGGTGTGTATAGGCCATCTTTTACAGGAGCTACCTCTTCAATCTGATCTGCTAAAGCTTGCGTATTTGTTACAACAACTTCTTTAGCTACCTCTTTCCCGAGAAAATCAAAGCATTCTAGCATTTCACTAGTTGTTCTAAACGGTGTATCAGGTAGTTGTTGTCTATTTAATGGATTACCAGCTTGAGAAGCTATTAAAATTTGACGATACATCTTTTCATGATCTTCAATATAATGTACGTTACCAGTTGCTACAACGATTTTATCCATTCGTTTACCTAGCTCAACTAGTTTCCGTATAATATCTAAAAGCTGTGCTTCATTTTGAACGAGTTCCTTTTCCATTAAATGTACAAAATTCGCTGGAGGCTGTATTTCAATATAATCATAAAATGCAGCAGCCTTTTCTGCTTCCTCTGCTGATTTTTGCATCATCGTCTCAAATACTTCTCCTTTATCACATGCTGTACCAATTAAAATTCCGTCTCGCAGTTTTTGTAGTAATGATCGAGGTACTCGTGGAACGCGATAGAAATAATCAATATGTGCATGCGAAACAAGCTTATAGATGTTTTTTAACCCTGTTTCATTTTGTGCTAATAATGTGCAGTGATAAGGTCGTGAGCGCTGATACGCATTGCCCTCTCCCATATGATTGTTAAGCTGTAAATGGTTGGTAATTTCTCGTTTTAAGAGAAGCTGCAGCAGCTTCCACATCAGGTAGCCAGTAGCCTCCGCATCGTATATTGCACGGTGGTGCTGTGTTAGTTCGATATCTAGATGCTTACACAATGTATTTAAACGGTGATTTTTCAACTCGGGAAATAAAAAGCGTGCAAGCTCTAACGTATCAATAACAGGCTGTTCTACTTGGTTATATTCAATCCTCTTATAGCCTTGATTTAAAAAGCCAATATCAAAGCTTGCATTGTGTGCAACTAGGATAGAATCCCGTGCCCATTTCTCAAAATCCTTTAACACTTCTGCAATTTCTGGCGCATCCTTTACCATCTCATCGGTTATACCTGTTAGTTCTATTGTTGTTTGTGATAAGGGGTGGTGTGGATTTGCAAATGCTTCAAAACGATCAATAATTTCACCTTGATGGATTTTCACCCCAGCTAACTCGATAATCGTATCATATACGGCTGAAAGTCCAGTCGTTTCCACATCAAATACAACATATGTACCTGTTTCCAAGTCAATATCCTGTTCATTATAAGCAATTGGAACACCGTCATCTACAAGGTTTACTTCTACGCCATATAGCACCTTTATTCCATGCTTTTTTCCAGCATGAAAAGCATCCGGGAAGCCTTGTACTCCTGCATGGTCTGTAATGGCAACTGCTTTATGCCCCCATTTTGCTGCTTGTTCAACGAGTCTAGAAGGTGAAACAACCGCATCGATTTGACTCATCGTCGTATGTGCGTGTAGCTCCACTCTTTTTTCTTCATCTGGAGCAGTATCCTGCTTTACTGCTACGGTTACTTCATGTATATCATTCGCCATCATCGCAAGCTCATTAGAATACATGTCTGTTTGAATGCTACCTCTCGCTTTAATCCACATTCCTTTTTTTAATTTCTCAAAAGTCGCAGCATCCTCGTCATTTTTAGAAAACATTTTTATTTGTAGCGAATCTGTATAATCTGTTGCTTTTGCAATTAATAGACTTCGACCCGAACGTAATTTACGTATATCTACGGCAAATACATACCCTTGAACAGTTATACGTCGCTCTTCTTCTTGTATTTCTTCCATAGACATTGGCTCTTCCTGAATTTTATAGCCAAGCACGAACGGTTTATCGTCTCCTCCTTGTTGTTTTTCCTGATCCCGTTTTTCTTTTTCCTGCATTGTTTTAAGGATCAATTGTTGATCTTCTGCTGCCTTTTGTTTTCTAAATGCTTGTATTGCTTCCTGCTCATTTTTTACTTCGATAACAAATGGGAACGCTGGCAAGCCAACTTTTTTGCAAAATTGGTGAAAATCAGGTTCGAGCTTCTTTTTTAGCGCATGTGCTTCTGCGTCATTCCTAGCAACTAATGCTAATTTATGATTTACAATAGAAGGCGCTTGTCCACAAACTTGATCACGATAACCTGGTGAGATTGGAGTCGATTGAACAAAATGCTGCCAATATTCCAGAATAGTTTCCTTGTCACACTCATTTGACTGTGCAATAATCGTTAGCTCTGTTTGAGCGATATGATGAAATGTCTCATGAAGTTTTGCAGAAATCAGCTGATAAACCGTAAGCGGCAAAACATTTAATACTTGGATATAGAAATGCCATTTTTTATCTTGCTTAAAAACCTCTAGGCGTTCTAATGTACTATCATTTAAATACCCTGCATATTCTTCAGATATTTGGAGCTGTTGTAGTAAAATCATCATTTTTTCTTTTTTTGATATGTCCATTGTTATGCCTCCTGGAAAAGCCATCTAAATCCATAATCATAATGGAAAACCCTTGCCACAATAACAGACAAGGGTTTCTATTCGTTTCAAGCACACTAAAAGCAATTATAAAAAGAGTCGTTGTATATCATTCCACGTTACAATGATCATTAAAAGCATAAGTAACGCAAAACCGATAAAGTGGACAATTCCTTCTTTTTGCGGATCCATAGGTTTACCGCGAACCGCTTCAATTGCAATAAACATTAACCTGCCACCATCCAATGCAGGTAATGGTACAAGGTTGACGATTCCAAGATTAACACTTAAAATCGCTGTCCACATGAGGAAATTCATAAAACCAGTTTGAACCACTTGGTCAGTTACATCATAAATTCCTACTGGACCTGATAACATGTCAATCGAGTACTGACCAGTAATCAACATAAACAAATTCGTTAAAATTAGCTTTGTTGTGTCATAGGTTTTTACAACACCATATTGAAACGCACCTAAAAAGGACTTTTCAAATGCTTGGCGCACACCGATTTGACCAATTACCATATCCTGAGCTTCGACTTTTTTAGGTGTAACCGTTAATGTCTCTGTAGAATCATCCCGTTTTACAACCATTTGCAGCTCATTCTCCGGATTTTCTCGAACGATTTCCGTAAATTCCTCCCACGTTGAAACAGGATTTCCATCGATCTCAATAATTTCATCCCCGCTTTGAAAACCTGCTGTTGCTGCAGGGCTTCCTGGTTGTACATCATTAATTGCAGCTTGCTCTACAGGAACCCCTTGAATGGTACCAATTATTAAGAACAGAACCATAGCAAGTAAGAAGTTCATCATTGGTCCAGCAAAAAGCTGCATGGCACGTTGACGAATACTTTTAGAAGCAAATTGACGATCAAATGGGGCAATTTGTGTTTCTTTTTCATCCATCACAAAAAATGCCTTTGGATCTACTTTAAAACGAAGCTTTTCTTCCTCATTATCCGTATCATAGCCTTCAATAACAAGCTGATGATCTAAGTCGGCGTACTCTACTTCAATTACTCGCGCATTCGGATGCTTTGACTTATTATTTACAATAATTTTATTTACACAGTTATCTTCGTTAAACTCAAGACCAATATGGTGGCCAGGCTTTAATTCAATTATTTCTGGATCTTCACCAGCAACGCGAACATAACCACCGATTGGCAGTAATCGAATCGTATATAGTGTCTCATTTTTTGTAAAGGCAAAGATTTTTGGACCAAATCCGATTGCAAATTCACGTGCAAGCATTCCAGCTCTCTTGGCAAAGATTAAGTGGCCTAGCTCGTGAATGAACACAAGCAGTCCAAACATAAAAATAAACGCAATAATTGTATTCAAATGCTGCACCATCCTTTAAAAATTAGGGAGAAAATTCCTTTCTTGTATCCATAACCAGTTCTTTTAAAACGATCTTGTCTTTCTATTAATTAGTTTACACTATACCATATGTTTTATATATAATAAATATATTATATTTATCTGTTTTCCTAATTAAAACTAATTTTATTCAATGGATAAACTGAATAAAGTGAAGCATTGGAAACACGAAAATCAAGCTGTCAAATCGGTCAAGGATGCCACCATGGCCTGGTAAAATATTTCCAGAATCTTTTACGCCAAAATGACGCTTAAAGGCAGATTCAACTAAGTCACCTACTTGTCCAAAAATAGAGACAAGTACCGTTACGCCTAGTACAGCTGACATAGATAATTCAAATGGATACATTAATTGAAAAACAATACCTACAATAGCGGCTAAAACAATGCCGCCAATTGCTCCTTCAATTGTTTTATTCGGACTAATTTCTGGCCAGAGCTTATGTTTTCCCAATGCTTTACCAACGAAATAAGCTCCTGTATCCGTTGCGTAAACGAGTAATAGTACAAAGAAAATCTTAGCTAACCCATCAGCACGGGTTTCTAGAAAATAATAAAAACCCATTCCAACATAAATCGTAGCTAAAATAACAAAACCAGCATTCTCAAAGGTGAATTTATTCTTAATAACCACTGTAAAAGCTAGAATTAGCAATACGAACAGCATAAGCCATTCGGCCTTCGTAAAAAAAGTCATCAAGTTACGGTCTAATAATAACCAAAGAACAGCAATAGCAAGTAACGCCGGAAAAGAAAATAAAGGTATTTTTCCCATACGCATAAACTCAATTAAAGCAATTGTCGCTAATGCATATAACAAAACTGTAAATGGCCAATTGCCATAAATTAAAATTGGAATAAAAATAAGTAATGCCCAGCTTGCGGTAATTATCCGTTGCTTCATTTGATTATCATCACCTTATAATCCTCCATAGCGTCGCTTCCGAAGCTGATAATCCTGAAGCGCCTCTACAAATTTTTCTTCTGTAAAATCTGGCCAATAAGTCTCTGTAAACCAAAATTCTGAGTAAGCTAATTGCCAGAGTAAAAAATTACTTATTCGTTGTTCACCACTTGTACGAATGAGTAAGTCTGGATCTGACAGCCCTTTCGTATACAAATAGTTAGCAAAAACATGTTCATCTAGTGACTCAGCTGAAAGCTGTTGCTGTTCTACATCTGTAACGATTTGTTTCATTGCTTGGATTATCTCATCTCTACCCCCATAATTCAAAGCAAAATTGAGTAATAATCCATCATTTTCTTTCGTTTGTTCTTTCGCATGCTGAACCGCTTCTCTCGTATGTGCAGGTAACGAATCAAAATCTCCAATTGTCTCTACTCGAACATTATTTTCCATTAATTCTGGTAAATATTTATGTAGAAACTCTTTCGGAAGTTTCATCAAAAAATCAACTTCTAGCTTCGGCCGCTTCCAATTTTCAGTGGAAAATGTAAATAAGGTTAGAACATCAACCTCATATTTCACTGCAGCCCTCACAGTTGTTTGAACGGTATCCATACCCGCTTTATGCCCCGCAATACGTGGTAGTCCTCTTTTTTTTGCCCATCTCCCATTTCCATCCATGATAATGGCCACATGGGAAGGGATATTTATAAGCTCAAAATCGTTTAATGGCTTTTTTTGTTTCTTTTTTAAAAATGGAAGTTTTATCGACATAAATTGTCCTCCGAATATTGAAGATTGTTCTCAGCAAACAATCCATAGAATCCTACACTATATATATATGATAAGAAAAGATATTGAATCATTATTATAACATGAAAATCCATTCTTCATTATACCTAGTTTTCATCTATTCGAAAAACAAAAGCCCTCTTAAACAAGAGGGCTTTTTGCATCTTATTTGTTTTCACCCGATGAAAGCATGTTAATAAATCTTCTATGGATTGTGGGTTCTAATCGTTTTAAGACTAAACTTCCATAATTTCGTTTTCTTTTGTTTTTGCAAGCTGATCAATTTTACCAGTGAAATTATCTGTTTCTTTTTGTACATCATCCTGAGACTGACGAAGTTCATCTTCCGTGATTTCACTGTCTTTCTCAAGTTTTTTCAAGCGATCATTGGCATCACGACGAATATTTCTAATTTGCACGCGTGCTTCCTCTGCGTATTTGCCGACTACTTTAACTAAATCTTTGCGTCTTTCTTCAGTTAATGGTGGAATATTAATGCGAATCACATTCCCATCACTAGATGGAGATAAGCCTAAATCTGCCTTTTGAATCGCTTTTTCAATTTCACCTACAGCTGTTTTATCGTAAGGAGTAATGACTAATAAACGAGCTTCTGGAGCTGATACTGTAGCAAGCTGATTTAGAGGTGTAGAGGCCCCGTAATAGTCAACATATACACTGTCTAAAAGACTAGGATTCGCTCTTCCCGCTCTTACTGTCGCAAGACTTCTGGAAAATGCTTGTACTGCTTGTTCCATTTTATCACGCATATCTTTCAAGACTGCTTCTTTCACTTTTTATTTCCCCCTTATAGTAGTTCCAATTGTTTCACCAAGAACTGCTTTTTTAATATTACCGTTTTCTGTAATAGAGAACACGATGAGCGGAATGTCGTTATCCATGCATAGAGAGGATGCTGTAGAGTCCATTACGCCTAGCCCTTCGTTCAGCATATCCATAAAGGATAACCGGTCATATTTAAACGCATCTTTATTAAGCTTAGGATCATCAGAGTACACACCATCAACATTATTTTTTGCCATTAGAATTACTTCAGCTTCAATTTCGGCAGCTCTTAATGCTGCGGTTGTATCTGTTGAGAAGTAAGGATTTCCTGTTCCGGCCGCAAAAATAACAACGCGCTTTTTCTCTAGATGACGGATTGCTTTTCTACGAATGTATGGTTCAGCTACTTGACGCATCTCTATAGAAGTTTGTACTCTTGTTGGAATACCGATGTTTTCCAAACTATCCTGCAAAGCAAGCGAATTCATAATCGTAGCAAGCATTCCCATATAATCTGCAGTTGCACGATCCATTCCCATTTCACTGCCAACCTTACCACGCCAAATGTTTCCTCCGCCTACAACAATGGCAATCTCTACACCTAATTCAGCCACTTCCTTAACTTGATTTGCAATTGACTGAATTACACTAGGTTCAATACCATAACCTTGTTCTCCACTAAGTGCTTCTCCGCTAAGCTTTAAAACGATTCTACGGTAACCAGCTGTTGTCATAATAACCTCCATAGAAAATTTATATGTTTATTTATTCTTGTTTGTATCGCTAAGTAATTCTATTGAGAAATAGGGAACAATAGATGTCCCCTATGACAATAGCTTTTATTTTTTAATTTGACTCATTACTTCTTCAGCAAAGTTTTCTTCACGCTTCTCCATACCTTCGCCAACTTCATAACGAACAAATGCTTTTACCGTAGCATTTTTATCAGCAACATATTTCTTCACTTTTTGGTCTGGATCCTTTACAAAGCTTTGCTCGAGCAAGCAAATATCTTCAAAGAATTTACCTAGTCGACCTTCAACCATCTTTTCAACGATTTTTTCTGGTTTACCTTCATTAAGTGCTTGTGTTTTTAGTACTTCGCGCTCACGGTTTACTTCTTCTTCTGCAACCTCGTCACGTGAAACATAGCTTGGGTTAACAGCAGCAACATGCATTGCGACATCTTTCGCAACTTGTTCATCTGTCGTACCTTCTAGCAATGTCAATACACCGATTCGTCCACCCATATGCAGGTAGCTTCCGAATGTATCATTATCGCCTTTAGTTAAAATCGTGAAACGGCGTAGGGAGATTTTTTCTCCAATTTTTGCAACCGCACCATTAATATATGTTTCTACAGTGTCTCCTTCACCATGAAGCTTTTGCTGTAATGCTTCTTCAACGGTTGTAGGCTTTTGTTCAACTAAATGCTTTCCTAAGTCTGCAAGAAGTTGTTTAAACTGATCATTTTTTGTTACAAAGTCTGTTTCACAGTTTACTTCTAAAAGTACTGCTGTATTATTGTGAACTTCAATATATGTGGAACCTTCAGCTGCAATACGATCTGCTTTCTTAGCAGCTTTTGCAATTCCTTTTTCGCGAAGATAATCAATTGCTTTTTCAATATTTCCGTCTGTTTCTTGTAACGCTTTTTTACAATCCATCATGCCAGCGCCTGTTTTTTCGCGTAATTCTTTAACCATTTGTGCAGTAATTGCCATCATAAATCCTCCTTGAATGTTTTGATGCTAAATTTTTAAGTCTTGAATTAGATAACCCCGCAAGTGATGTTGGATCTATAAGTAATACGCTGTAACTTAACAAATCACTCATAGTTATAGGAAGCACCTAAATCAAGTGAAATATCTCTTTCAAAAAAGGTGATAAAAGGCTTATCCTCTTATCACCTGACCTTTTCTTGAAAATTTATTCTTGTACAGCTTCTTCTTGAGTCGCTTCTTCTTTAATTTCCTCAACCTTAGCTTCTTCTAATTCTTCGCCTTGCTTTACTTCTAAAATAGCGTCGGCCATTTTAGATGTAAGAAGCTTTACAGCACGGATAGCGTCATCGTTTGCAGGAATAACATAATCAATTTCATCTGGATCACAGTTCGTATCAACGATACCAACAATCGGTATGTTTAGCTTATGCGCTTCCGCAATTGCAATACGTTCTTTACGTGGATCAATTACGAATAAAGCATCTGGAAGCTTTTTCATTTCTTTAATTCCACCTAGGAATTTAACAAGACGTTCTTTTTCTTTAAGAAGATTCACAACTTCTTTCTTCGGTAATACGTCGAATGTACCGTCTTCTTCCATACGCTCAATATCCTTTAAACGATTGATACGTTTACGGATTGTTTGGAAGTTTGTTAATGTTCCACCTAACCAGCGTTGGTTTACATAAAACATTCCAGAACGTGTTGCTTCATCGCGAACAGAGTCCTGTGCTTGTTTTTTCGTACCTACGAAAAGAACCGTTCCACCATTTGCAGCAATGTCCTTTACGAAATTGTACGCTTCTTCAACCTTCTTCACTGTTTTTTGTAGGTCAATAATATAAATACCGTTTCTTTCCGTGAAAATATACTTTTTCATTTTTGGATTCCAACGGCGAGTTTGGTGTCCAAAGTGAACACCTGCTTCAAGCAATTGCTTCATAGAAATTACTGACATTCTTTTTTCCTCCTAATGGTTTTTTTCCTCCGTTTGCATCATTTTTGTATAAAGACCAAGGGTTTCCGTAATTAGAACCCGAATTATGGCACCACATATACAAATTAACAAACGTGTGTTTTTATCCTGATTCATTCAATTTGAATGAACTTGGTATTTACACCAAAAATAAATATATCATACGATAATGATGCAATCAAGTATTTCTATTATTTTTTGCATGTAATTTTATAATTAAAGCTGCTTCTGTTTTTCCACAGTTTAACTCTTTTGCAATTGCATCTGTACTTTTCCCTAGATGATGTAGCTGTAAAATCCTTGCTTGTAAAGAAGCTTCAACTTGGTCATCTGTTTGATCATCTTTTCCTTTTGCATGGATTAACGATTCATCCTGTTCCTCATTCGTAGCCACTACTTCTGACTTAGCTACCTTCTCGTTCTTTATATATGCTGGAGTAGCAGCGAAATTGGCCTTTTCCTTGGCCTTCGATAATAAGATATCTTCCTGTAACCGCCTATTTTCTTCTTTTATTTCCTCGATATACGTTTCCATGAGCTGAATAAGCTCATCTGGTGCTTGTTGTTTAGAATGATATGATTGCTTAAATATGATAAAAATAACTGTCAAAGAAATAAGATGTAATAAAAAGCTTACAAACAATAAAAATGAAATCATTTTAACCCCTTCTATCTTCTATAATCAATGGTATTTCCTAAGTAAGGATGTTCGTTCCGTGCTTGTTTTTCTTGCTCGTCTTTTTTTTCCTCTTTGTGGCGCTCATGCTGCTGTTTTTCTTCTTGCTTATTCATTTTCACATAATCAAACTGTTCTAATTCATTTACTTTTTTACGTTTTGCTAATTCTTGCTTTAATTGACTTTGTGCAAGCGACTCTTGGAAATGCTGATTTTGCTTAAGCATTTGTTCTTGTTGTTTTCCTGCATCCTGTACTCTTGGCAGCGCTACTTGCATCTCTATTGACTTCCAACTCAATAGAACCACATCCTTAGTATTGGTAAGAACTATATTTAAAAGGTTGGATGCCTGATTACAGGCTGTTGATTACGATTTCATTTTGTTCTAGTTTTATTTTAACATATTTATGATTTGTATTAATTAATCGTTTATATTTTCCAAATGAAACGATTACATTTGGAAATAAATGATCTCTTACAAGTAAAGTCGCTTCCTCTTCTTTTCCAATACTCGCATTCGTTTGCTGAAGAAGAGAATCAATTTCTTCCAATCTTTTCTTCACTTTATACATGGAATTTTGTTGGCGTAGCAAGGTGATTCTCATTTTGGCATCTTGATTTTGAATGCTTGTATTTTGGGCTAATTTTTTGCCAATCGCTTCAAGCTTTATTAATGTGGCTTGCAGTTCCTTCTTCTCTGCATTCAGTTTTTGTTCACGCTCATTAACTTCCTTCATAATCCCGAAATATAATTCTGTTTTCGTATTTAATCGATTCCCAATATCCTTTGCTTCAATCGATTTTCCAGCAGATAATGATCCACCAATAATATTTCCTCGTTGGCAGAAAACTTGATTCTCTGCAGTACATTCACTATGCAATATTGAATTTTCTACATACAAATCCTTTCCTGCGTGCACAATTCCTTGATTTATATAGCCGATATGAATACTGTCTGCTGCCTTAAGCACACCCTTCTGTAAACCAGCTAATCCTTCTGAAATCATAATGGAACCACCTGAAATAACCGTAGCTGCCTCAACCATTCCGAAAACTTTAATGTCTCCCTCTGCTTTTACAGTATATCCAGATGGGATATCCCCTTTTATAATGATGGAACCAACAAAATCAATGTTCCCTGTTTTCATCGTTATCGTTTCATTTAATTCATATACATTATGCACATGGATAAAACGATCATTCACACTAACCTGACCGTCCGCATCTGCATAAAAGGATAAATCTGATTCTTTATAAATAACATGTTTACCTGGTTTAACATTACTCGGTTTTCCATCTCTGGCTGCTAGTTTATTACCAAAAATATCCATTCCATCTTGACCCTTTGTTGGTTCCGTAATCGTAGCAAGGCGCTGTCCGCTTTTAACAGACGGAATACGCATGACATCTCTGAAATTCCAGTCATCACTTTTGGTAATCTCTGTGCTGAAGTCAAATTCATAAGTTGTTTCACTGTCTTTTCCATGTTGTGCTGGAGTTCCTTGGGCAATGAGTAGTGGAAATTGAATGGAAGCATCCTTAGATACAATTAGTTGTACATTTTCTTGGATTATACCAAACCGAATATTTTGCTGCTTCAAAAAATTAATCATATCTGATTCGTGAAGCTGTACATCTAATTCGCTATATTCATCCGTACAATGAAGATAAGCGTTCATTCGATCCTTAGAATTATTAATCTTAAAAAATCTTTGTAATTGTTCCATGATTCTTAGCCCCTTTAGTATATTCGCAACACTATCATAATGAAAAAGTTACTCAACCATCACATGCAGACTAAAAGTGAACGACAACTTTCCCAAGCGTTTTACGGAGCTTGAAAATTGCATTTTTATGAATTTGTGAAATCCGTGATGTAGTTAATCCTAATACATGTCCAATTTCCGTAAATGTTAGCTCATCATTGTAAAACAAACTAATAATTATCTGTTCGTTCTTATTGAGCGCTTTTATCCCTTCCTTAAGTTCATCCTTTAATTCAAGGTTTAGAATATTGTCTTCTGGTTTTATAACCATTTCATCTGGAATTGAATAGCCAATTCCCTCTTTTCGATCCTGTGCATTTTCTTTTGGTTTTTCTTCAATGGACAGCATGCTTGTAAACAATGCGTCCTTTACAATTGTTTCGACCTCTTTTACATCTAATCCTACTTTATTAGCTATTTCCTCCGATGTTGGTTCTCTTTGAAGTTTTTGAAAAAGCTCCTGAGCGGCATGATCAATTTTTTTTGATTTTTCTCTGATGGACCGAGGCACCCAATCATCTCTTCGTAATCCATCAATGATTGCCCCTTTTATTCGGAAGGAAGCATATGTATCAAATTTCAATTCTCGGCTAGGCTCAAACTTCTTTAATGCATCAAACAAACCTAACAATCCATAGCTTCTTAAATCATCTTTACTAATCATGCTTGGCAAGTGACTCGCAGTTCTTTCTACATGAAAACTAACAAGATACATGTAGTGTTGTATTAAGTCATCTGCTGCATGACAATCCTTATCCTGGAGCCATCGATTCCATAGCTCTTGCTCTAGAGGAGATTGATTTTTTTTCATTCCATACGCTCCTCTCCATGTCCATTAGTTAAATATACGTTTCACCTTTGTTTACTGTCTTAATTTTTAATTTACCTGTTTCTGGTTCAAATTCAATCGTCCGTCCGCAATTGCCACCCACGTCAGAAGCAATGATTGGAATACGAAAAATTTCAAGTTGCCTTTCAACCGCCTCTACATTTCTTGGACCTATCCGCATTGTATCCGAGCTTACAGACAATTGAAACATCTGTGCTCCACCAGCCAACTTCGCCTGAAGGGAAGATTTTCTAGCACCATTTTCTACTAATAGCTCAATTAACTTGGGTATTGCTGTATCTGCGTACTTACTTTCATTTAAATTAGATTGCTTATTCAGGCTTGAGTCAGGTAGCATAACATGTGCCATACCAGCAATTTTCTTTGGTAAATCATAAATCACCGCCCCAACACATGAGCCAAGTCCAGAAGTACGAATCGTGTCTGGTGCTTTTACGATATTAAGATCTGCTATACCTACTTTAATCACGGTTTGCATCTTATTCATAGCCGTTAATCCCTAATGCATGAAATAGCTTTGAAAACGCCTCTGGATCGGGCAGGAAAAAGAACTGCCCCATATTCCCATCCATGTGTTTCTTTTTGTTTATTTTCGTATCAATAATAATCGCATAGTCCGATACTTGTGATAACTCATTTAAGCCAACCGTTAATATCGCTCCCGCCATATCAATACCAAAATATGGAATAGAAGGATGTAAATCCAAATCTGTAAAGTCAGATAGAGCTGATAAATAAGAACCTGTTAAAATGTTGCCAATTTCTTGTAGCGCAGATATCGCTAAATCGTTTGGCACTTGATCGTCATCATAAAGCGTAATTTCATTGCCTGTCACTTCATTAACCAACTCAACTGCTTCTTCCATCGATAAAATAAAGAAAACAGTACCTGGTGCATCCCCATGAATTCGAAACATGATCGCTACAATTAAGTTCTCAGGCCCGCCTAATAAATCCATAACTTCATCAAATGCAACAATGTTTACTGCTGGAACCTGCATGTCAATTTTTTTATTAAGGAGCTTGGATAAGGAAGTTGCTGCATTTCCAGCACCGATATTGCCAATCTCTCGCAGTACATCCTTTTGCATGCTCGTAAGTTGATTGAAGTGCATTCCATTACCCTTCAACATGTTTTAATTCATTCATTTCGTCATTCGATAATACCTTTTGTAAATCTAAGAGAATAAGAAGTCGCTTATCGAGTTTTGCCACTCCCTCGATATAATCGACATCCACAGCTCCTACCACTTCTGGAGGTGGTTCAATAGCATCTTTTGGAATATCGATGACATCATTAGCAGCGTCTACAATGAGTCCGACTTCTAAATCATCAAGATTGAGAATAATAATTCTAGTGGATTCGTTGTATTCTTGTTCTTCGATCCCAAATCGAACTCGAAGATCTATAATTGGTGTTACCACGCCACGCAAATTAATAACTCCTTTTACAAATGGCGCTGTTTGTGGAACTCTTGTAATTGGGAGTAATCGTTCAATCCCACCTACTTTACTTACTTCTACAGCATACTCTTCATCCTTTAATTGAAACACAATTACTTTTTTATCCAGCATTATATCATTTTCCATCTTTCAAGCCTCCCTGTTTGTTTTCAAAGGTTAGGGTTTACATTCCTAGCCTTTTATTAATGCAATGAACAGCTGTTTTCCTTTTTGAATCTATTTAATTAGTGCATTGCTATCAATAATTAATGCTACTTCACCATTTCCAAGAATAGTTGCACCAGATATAGCAAATATATTACTTAAATAATCTCCCATTGATTTTAGGACAACCTCTTGCTGACCAATAAAGGAATCAACAACAAGACCTGCTAATTTATCACCTTTTTTAACAACAACGACAGAAACATATTCATCTGCTTCTTTCTCTTCTTGTGGAACTTGAAAAATACGCTTTAAAAATGCAAGTGGTACAACATTTCCTCTAAAATCGATTATCTTTTTCTTATGTGCAGACATGATTTCGTCTTTTCGAATCACGGCAGTTTCAATAATCGAGGACAATGGAATAGCAAATTTTTCTTTTCCTATTTCAACGAGTAATACAGACATAATTGATAGAGTCAGCGGCAATTGTATTGAAAAAACAGATCCTTTTCCAACTTCTGAATCAATGGTGAGATTTCCACCTAATGATTCAATTTTATTTTTTACAACATCTAACCCTACTCCACGTCCAGAAATATCAGAAATTTCTTCTGCTGTAGAGAATCCACTCTCCATAATTAACTCAAATATTTGTTGGTCGGTTAAAGCTTCTGATTGTTTTTCTGTTATGACACCGCTTTTAATTGCTTTGTTCAATACTTTATCTTTATTAATTCCGGCTCCATCATCAGAAATTTCAATGAAAACATGATTTCCGCTATGAAATGCTTCTAGCTTAATTGTCCCTTGTGCCTGCTTTCCTTTTTGCAAGCGTTCTTCAGGGGTTTCGATCCCATGATCAATTGCATTTCGTAAAAGATGTACGAGCGGATCACCAATTTCATCAATTACTGTACGGTCTAACTCCGTATCAGCCCCGATAATATCTAACTCTATGTTTTTATGCAGCTCTCGAGCTAACTTGCGAATCATTCTTGGAAAACGACTGAAAACCTGGTCAACGGGAACCATGCGCATTGTTAATATAATATTTTGAAGGTTACCAGAAACTCGTGTCATTCGTTCCACGGTTTCTTCTAGTTCTGGATGCTTTACATCCATTGCAATCTGTTCAAGCCTTCCGCGATCAATAACAAGTTCTTCAAATAAATTCATTAACATATCAAGGCGTTCAATATTTACTCGAATTGTTTTAGTTGATGCCCCAGTTTTAGAAGTAGAATTATTATTCGCTTCGGTATCACTTACTGCTTGTGCTACGTCTGTTTCTGTTAGCTGTTCTTCTCTTTCCGTTTTATTAGATTGCACAGAGAAAGGTGTTACTTCTACATGATGAATTTCTGAAACTTTGTTAATCTTATTCTTTATTTCATTTTGAGAAGAGGTGGATACAAATAAGATGTTAAAACTCGTGTCGAAATTCTCTTCTTCTAGTTCAGTTACAGCTGGAGAGGATTTAATTACTTCTCCAAGCTTCTCTAGTATTTCAAAGATCATAAACACGCGTGCGCCCTTTAATAAACAGTCATTCGTTAGTTCCACCATAATTTCGTAATTGTGGAACCCTCTTTCCAATGATTCATTTAAAATGGACAATTCAAATTCATCGAGATGATCGAATGCTTGCGTAGATACAGCTTCTTTAGAGTCAGCAGTTCGAGTACGAGTAGAATCCGAATCGACTGTTTCACCATTTTCTAGTTTTTCTAGCTGAAGTGCTATATTGACAACATCTCTTGCACCATTGCCTCCGTTTGAAATATCCTCCACCATTGCATTCAGATGATCCACTGCTTCGAATAAGATATCCAACATAGATGCTTGAACAGAAAGCTTGTCATACCGAATGCCGTCAAACACATTTTCTAGCTTGTGTGTTAAATTAGCCAGATCCTGATACCCCATTGTTGCTGACATTCCTTTTAAAGTATGGGCTGCTCGGAATATTTCTTCAATAATTGTTTTTTCTGAAGGTTTTTTTTCTAACTCGAGTAACTGCTTGTATAAGACCTCTAAATGCTCCGTGCTTTCATCGATAAATACATCTAAATATTGCGTTGTATCCATTTTATCCCCTCCTATTCCGGTAGTAATTTACAGATTGTTTCTCCAATTTGATGAAGATGAACAATATAATTAACGGAGTTTGTTTTCACTGCGGCCTTTGGCATTCCATAAACAACAGCAGATTCCTCCGATTCTGCAATAATTACGGTATTGGGATCCTTTTCTTTCATTAGCTTTATACTATTTGCGCCATCACTACCCATCCCAGTTAGCACGATAGCGATTTTGTTCAGCTTTGTTAACGTCGAAATGGATTCAAATAAAACATCAACAGATGGGCGGTGGCCGCTTATTAAGGCATCTTGTGAAAGCTCAATAGCATAGGTAGTTCCAACTTGACGAATTCGCATATGATAATCTCCTGGTGCTATATACACCGTTCCATTATGTAAAATCTCACCATGAGTTGCTTCTTTTACGCGAACCTGGGTCAAACTATTTAAGCGATCTGCTAGCGAGCGAGTAAATCCTGCAGGCATATGCTGCACAATGACAACTGGTGCAGCAATATTCTTCGGAAGCTCTGTCAGTACTCGCTGTATAGCTCTCGGTCCTCCAGTGGAGGTTCCAATTGCAACAATTGATTTAGAAAATTGCTTATTCTGCTGTTTAGGTAGGATTCGAGATAAATCGTTTTGTTTTGGTTTTGCTGTTTGCAGCTTTACATTTGCAGCTGCTATTACTTTGGAGATAATCTCTTCCTTAATCTTGGCAATATCAAGTGAAATAGATCCTGATGGTTTCGCAATAAAATCGACTGCCCCTTTTGAAATAGCTTGAACAGTTTTAGCAGCACCATCTTTCGTTAGACTAGATAGCATAACTACTGGTGTTGGCATTTCTTTCATAATACGTGTTAATGTGCTTATTCCATCCATTTCTGGCATTTCCACATCAAGAGTAATTACATCTGGTGCATGCTTTCTAGCTTTCTCTAAGCCGTCAACACCATTTCTTGCAGTTGCTACTACTTGAATGTGGTCAGCACTTTCTAAAATATCAGCGATCATTTTTCTCATAAATGCAGAGTCGTCAATTACTAGCACGCGAATTTTTTTCATTGCTGGCTACCTCTTTACAAATCGTTTTAATTTGCCGATAAAAGTATCAGCTTGTTTTGTACGTCTTGTTGTTGCTTGATTTGTATGATAATTTACTACAAGCAGCTTAAGTGCCCTTGCAACGGCAGATTTTTTATTCAACAATACGTATGGAATTTGACGTGTTACAGCAAGTGATACGTTTTTGTCTTGTGGTAACACACCTAACATATGTACATTTATATCTAGGAAGTGGAAGATAATTCGTTTAAACCTCTCTAAGGCTTTGGTCCCGCTTTTGGGGTTCTCAGCTTGATTCATCACTATATATATCGGCATATTATCTTCATTGTTAATAATATGCTTGATCATGCTGTACGCATCCATAATTGCGGTTGGCTCTGGTGTTGTAACAACAATACACTCATCTGATGCTAGCACAAAATGAATGCTTTCAGCGGTAACACCTGCTCCCATATCAAAAATAATATAGTCGTACTTTTGAACTATTTTTGCATATTGATCGAGAAAGTAATCCATTTTGGTATTGTCTAATGTGAATATAGAGGCTAATCCAGATCCACCAGCTAAAAAATGTAACCCATTTGGACCTTCTTCGATTATCTCGGTAATCGATAATTGTCTTTCGAGCATATCAACAATGGTATAACTCGTTTGTTGTCCAATTAATATTTCAATATTACCCATGCCAATGTCTAAATCCATGAGGAGGACATCATATCCAGCGCGAATTAACTCGATCGAGAAATTTAATGCTGTATTTGACTTACCCACTCCACCTTTTCCACTTACAAATGAGATTGTTTTTCCAATTTTTTCATTGGAAAGTGGAGGGGCCTTTAATTGTTTTCGTAAGCCTTCCGCCTGATCAGCCATCAATAAATTCACCTACTAAAAATTTACTAATTTTATATGGTGTTGGCATGATTATATCGTCCGGAACATCTTGACCATTTGTAATATACGCTATTCCCATGCCTTGAAGTAATGCCAGGGTCGCAATACTGCCATATCGACTTGTTTCATCCATTTTCGTAAATATCATCTCTTTAATTGGTACTCCACTAAATTGGTTTACAACATCTATTAAATCCTGTTGTTTAGCAGTTAACGATAATACAAGATATGTTTCTACATTTTTTTCAAGGTCAATCGTATTTTTTAATTCTTGCACATAGTGGTCATCTCGAAAATTTCTACCTGCTGTATCAACTAGAATTAAATCATAATCCTTGTATTGATTGACAGCTCGTTTATAATCGTCTAATGAATAAGCTACTTCGATCGGAACATCTAATATGCTTGCATACGTTTTTAATTGTTCGATTGCAGCAATTCGATATGTATCTGTTGTAATAAAAGCAACTCGTTTTTTATCCTTTAACACACTATTGGCAGCTAGCTTGGCAATAGTTGTTGTCTTTCCCACCCCTGTAGGTCCAACAAATTGAACAATCTTTTTTTGATAAGAAATTCCTTCAAAAGTTAGTGGAGATAGCTGCTTTTCTATTACTGCTAATGTATCTTTTACAATTTGCTCTGTTGAAGGTGCATCTACTAAACTATCATGTAATTCGATAACTTTATTTATAATAGATGCTGCGAGTTGTGCTTCTAGTTCTTGCTCAACTAGGTGCTCGTACATTGGTTGATATGTCGGCGGAAAAGTAGTTGGTTGTTGTGCCGCTTGTTGTTCCATCATCTTTTTTAAGTACTTAATTTCCATCAACACAGGATCATCTTGTTTTAACTTTTTTTGAGCAAAAGGCTTCTTTTTTAAGTTAGGTTCTTGAAATGCCATCGTTTCAGCTTGCGGCTTTTTTCGTATCGGATTAGGATCCAAAGCAGCAATCACCTCGATTTTTCGCTTTTTAAAAAAACCGAGGAAGCCACCTTTTTGAACTTCTTTAGAATTTAAGATAACTGCATCTGTGCCAAGCTCTTTTCTAATTTGATGCATCGCTTCTGGCATTGTCGGTGCTACGTATTTTTTTATTTTCATGCTACATTCACCACCCCAACACTTTGTACATTTACATTTGGCTCTAATTCATTGTAAGAAAGAACAACGACCTGTGGCATAAAACGATCTAAAATCTGCTTTAAGTACATCCGAACTGCAGGAGAGCATAAAAGAATGGCTGTTTCTTCCTGCAATGCAAGTTTTTCGGCTTCTCCGTGAATGGTCTTGATTATTTCTTGTTGAACGTCTGGCTCCATGGCGAGATAATTCCCGTGCTCTGTCTGTTGCACGCTTTCCGCAATAATCTTTTCTACCTTTCCTGATACAGTTATGACTCGAATAGACATATCTTCTTGTGCATACTGCTTCGTTATTTGTGCAGATAATGCTTGTCTTACATATTCTGAAAGAAGATCGGCATCGTTCGTCATTTTTGAGAAATCTGCCAATGTTTCAAATATCACTGGCAAATTACGAATCGAAACATTTTCCTTTAATAGCTTGCTTAAAACCTTCTGAATATCACCAATTGCTAAAGGCTCTGGTGTAACTTCTTCGACTAATATCGGGTAATTCTCTTTTAGATGATCGATAAGCTGTTTTGTTTCTTGTCTTCCTAATAATGTATATGCCTCTTGCTTTAATATTTCAGTTATATGCGTGGAAACAACAGAAGGTGGATCTACTACCGTATATCCTAAGAGTTCAGCTTCATCTTTACTCTCCTCACTAATCCACTTTGCAGGCAATCCAAAGGCAGGTTCCTTTGTCTCGATTCCTTCAATCGATTCTTCTTCCATATTCGGTGTCATTGCCAAGTAATGGTCAAGCAATAATTCACCAGAGGCAACTTCATTACCTTTGATTTTCAAACGATACTCATTCGGGTTTAATTGGATGTTATCACGAATTCGAACAACAGGAATTACAATTCCAAGCTCTATTGCAAGCTGACGCCGAATCATAATCACTCGATCTAATAGATCCCCTCCTTGTTTCGTATCAACAAGTGGAATTAAGGCATAGCCAAATTCAAATTCAATCGGATCCATGCTTAAAAGGCTAACTACATTTTCTGATGACTTCATTGCGGAGGACTCTGTTTCATCTTCTGCTTCTTCTACTTGAACTTCAGATGCTTCCGGCTTCTTCGTTAAAAAGTAGGCACTGATTCCAAGTGTTGCTGCAATGGAAGTAGTTAAGAAAAAGTTAATCGGAGTCAAACCGAGTAAAAAGATTGCACCCGCAGCGATGAAAAGCAACTTTGGATATTGAAGCAACTGATCTGTTACATCGCTTCCAAGGTTACCAGTCGTACTAATTCTCGTTACAACGATTCCTGTTGCGGTTGAGATAAGCAAGGCTGGTATTTGACTTACTAATCCATCTCCTACAGTGAGTCGCATAAAGGTATTTATTGCCTCTTGGAAAGAAAGGTCCATTTGCACCATTCCAATGATTAATCCGAAAAGAATGTTAATTAATACAATGATGATTCCAGCAATAGCATCCCCTTTTACAAACTTACTGGCCCCATCCATCGAACCATGAAAGTCTGCTTCCTTTTCTACCTTTTCACGTCTTTCTTTTGCTTGCTGCTCAGAAATTAAACCAGCATTAAGGTCAGCGTCAATACTCATTTGCTTTCCTGGCATTGCATCTAATGTAAAACGTGCGGCTACCTCGGATACCCGTTCTGCCCCTTTTGTAATAACGAGAAACTGAATAATCACTAAGATAACGAATACGACAAAACCGACTAACGGATTATTACCAATAACAAAGCTACCAAATGTGTCTACAACGCCTCCTGCTTCTGCTTTTGATAAAATAGATCTCGTCGTAGAAACATTTAAGCCAAGACGGAACAATGTTAAGAGCAATAATAGAGAAGGAAAAATAGAAAATTGAAGTGGCTCTTGCGTATTCATCGAAACAAGAATAACAATTAATGCTAACGATATGTTAAGCAAAATAAGAATACTGAGCATCCATCCTGGCAATGGAATTACCAGCATGACAATTATTAATATAACACCTAGCAGAACGGATAAATCTCGGGCTTTCATAATCTTCTCCCCTTATTGCTTATGCTTTTTTACCTATTCGATATACGTAAGCCAATATTTCTGCTACTGCCTGATAAAATTCTTCAGGAATTAAATCGCCAATTTCAAGTCGACTATATAATGCTCTGGCCAAGGGACGATTTTCTACAGTAGAAATATTATGGGCTTTTGCGACTTCCCTAATTTTTAAAGCTACCAAGTCTGTTCCTTTGGCAATGACATATGGTGCATTCGCTTTATTTTCATCGTACTTTATAGCTACCGCAAAATGTGTCGGGTTAGTTATAATAACATCTGCGTTTGGAACTTCGCTCATCATACGACGCATTGCCATTTGCCTTTGCTTTTCTTTAATTTTAGACTTAATTAATGGATCTCCTTCAATGTTCTTATGTTCATCTTTAATATCCTGTTTTGACATTCGCATATTTTTTTCGAAATCATAGCGTTGATACGCATAATCAAAAACAGCAAGAAACAACAAGACAACAGCAGCTGATATTCCCATCACCATCGCGGTCTTTCCAAAAAAAGCCAAGGATGAATCTGCATTCTTAAAGGATAACATGAGCATTTCATCCTTATACATCCAAATTACCATAAAGGTTATTGCACCAATGAATGTAATCTTTAATAATGATTTTGCTAGCTCTACAAGCGCTCGAACCGAGAAAATTCGTTTAGCCCCTTGAATTGGATCAATTTTTTTTAAGTCTAATTTCAAAGGCTCTGTCGTAAACAAGAAACCAATTTGCATTAAATTCGAAGCTAGTCCTGCTACTATGGCAATTAAAAATACCGGTGCTAACAATTTTGCTGTCTCAATAGTTATTCCATTAAAAAGTTGACTTACTGTTTTTTCGGTAATATCCCAATGAATAAATTCCGTAAAGGACTGGCGATACATCGCCAGCATGCCATTTTTTATATACGCACCAAATATGACTAATATAATAAAGGAAAATAAAAGCAATAGGCCTGTATTAACATCTTGGCTTTTCGCTACCTTTCCTTTCTTTCGTTCATCCTGCCTTTTCTTTGGCGTTGCCTTTTCTGTTTTTTCACCCGCAAAAAATTGTAAATCCAATTTTAATAGCAAGCTACGCACCTCCAAACAACTGCATTAACCTATGCATTGTCTCGTACATCAGACTAAACAAGCCTTTTGCCAAAGAAACATACAGGCTCATAAAAAATAGAATCACGACAAAACTAACTAGTATTTTGAGTGGCAGTCCAACAACGAAAACATTTAACTGTGGAACTGTTCTAGCAATGATTCCCAATGCCACATCCACTAAAAACAAACAACCTACTATAGGAATGGATATTTGAAATGCAATAACAAACATTTTATTAAAAGAAGTAATAACAAAATCTGCAATTGTCCCATCTTGAAATGGAATGAAACGATCTAATGGAATAAATTCAAAACTATAAAATATCCCATCAATTAATAAATGATGTCCATTAACCGATAATAAGAATAAGAGCGCAATAATATAAAAATACTGTCCCATTAATGGGCTTTGCGCCCCAGTTTGGGGATCAATCACATTTGCGATAGCAAATCCCATTTGAAAATCTATAAATCCACCAGCAATTTGAATGGCAGATACAATAATATACGCAATTAGGCCAATTAACACTCCAACCAACATTTCCTTTAGTATCAAGAAAGGATATGTACTATCAAACATAATTGCCGAGCCATCTACCGTATAGTAAAGGATGAATGCTAGAAAAAAACTAATTCCAATTTTAAATGGGACGGGTATCGTACGATAAGAAAACAAAGGCATTACTACAAAAAATGCAGTGACACGAATAAAAACCAATAAAAAAACAGGAATACTTTGCAAGTTTATAAATTCTAGCATATCTTACCCTACAAACTTATTTAAATTTTGATAAATATCAATCGTAAATTCTACCATTTTAGTTAACATCCATGGTCCGAAAAAAATCATCCCGACTAATACTGCAACTATTTTCGGAATAAAGGCAAGCGTCTGTTCTTGGATTTGGGTTGTTGCCTGAAAGACACTTACAAGCAGCCCTACCCCTAAGGCAAGAATTAATAAAGGGCCAGTAACAAGTAAAATGGTATAAATGCCTTTTTCAGCAAGCGTCAAAACAAATTCGCTACTCAATGAAACACACCTTCTTTTTTAGAATCGACCGTTAAAACCCATCGAGAATGGAATGACTAATCAAGTACCAACCATCGACTAATACGAATAATAATATTTTAAACGGTAACGAAATCATTACCGGCGGTAACATCATCATCCCCATAGACATTAGAACACTAGCAACTGCCATATCTATAATTAGGAAGGGAACAAAAATCATAAATCCCATTTGAAAGGCTGTTTTCAATTCACTAATTGCAAAAGCAGGGACTAGTGTGGTCAAAGGAATATCTTGGACACTTTCTGGCTTTTCCAATTCGGCATAATTCATAAATAATGCAAGGTCTTTTTGTCGCGTATGCTTTGCCATAAATTCCTTCATCGGCGAGCTCGCTCGGTCATATGCTTCATCTAATGTTATTTCTTCATCAAATAATGGTTGTAACGCATTATCATAAACATCACTAAAGGTAGGTGCCATAATAAAGAATGTTAGAAACATTGCTAAGCCAATTAACACCTGATTAGGTGGCATTTGTTGCGTTGCTAACGATGTTCTTACAAAGGATAAAACAATGATAATTCGAGTGAAACTCGTCATCAATATTAGAATACTTGGTGCTAAAGATAATACCGTTAACAAAAGTAATAGCTTAACCGATGTAGAGACGGATGAAGGATCTGAACTAGAAAACATATCTATAAATTCATTCATGGGAATCTTCCTTCTGCTTTGATTGGCTAATTAATTCTTTTCTATTCTGGCTTAGGTGTTGTAATTCTTTCGCAAATAAATTTTTAAAATCTTTTTGCTCGTTCTTAAAACGTCCTTCGCCTTGTTTGCTACCCGAGTTTTTAAGTAATGAAGAAAGAAACTTGCCAGGCTTTACAGACATGAGTTCCTCGCTTGCTACGTCTAGCTCTTGTTTCATTTCTTCATCATTGATCTCTTGAAGCATATGTATATCATCGCCTACACCGATTAAGAAATACTTTTTACCTACTCGGATAATCTGAATAGATTTATTTTGACCTACCGCTATTCCACCAAGGTTTTCAAGTGTTTTTACATGATTAAATCGTTTATTCCGATGATTCAAAAACCGTAACAGTGCATAGATAAGTGCTAAAATGAAAAATAATGCGATGATCGTTTTTAGAATACTAATCCATATAGATTCGTTTTTCTCCACTTTTTCTACACTTTCTTCATCTGCTTTAACCGATGGGCTTTCGTTTGTATCCGCTTCATCTACTTCGCTATTCTCATTTGTTTCTAGCCAATCAGATACATTCGTTTCCTTCGCCATCATTTCCGTTGGAAAATAAATATTCCAAATGAGCAAAATGATCCCTATACTAATGGAAATCTTATTTTTCATCGATCTCACTCGTTTCCTAGTTTAACGCTTTTTGAATCGCTTCAATGACACGGTCTGCTTGGAATGGTTTTACAATAAAATCCTTGGCACCAGCTTGAATCGCATCAATAACCATTGCTTGCTGTCCCATTGCAGAGCACATAATAATTTTAGCGTCCGGATGTGACTCTTTAATTGTCTTTAATGCTGTAATACCATCCATTTCTGGCATTGTAATATCAAGAGTTACTAAATCAGGCTTTAACTCATTATATTTTTCAACTGCTTGCGCACCATCCTGCGCTTCTCCTACAACTTCAAAGCCATTTTTAACTAAAATATCCTTGATCATCATTCGCATAAATGCTGCATCATCTACAATTAAAATACGATTTGCCATATGTAATTCCCCCATAATTATCTTAGTTTTTTCAATCTATCAGATTGACTTGCAATGTCCGTTAAACGTACGCCAAAGTTTTCATCAATAACGACAACTTCACCTTTGGCAATCAATTTATCATTTACTAATATATCAACAGGCTCTCCGGCCAACTTATCTAGTTCAACAATCGATCCTGCTTGCATGTCAAGAATCTCCTTAATAGATCTTCTCGTTCTTCCAAGCTCAACTGTTACCTTTAATTGAATATCTAATAGCATATCTAAGTTACGTTGTTCATTTTGAGCAAGTTCAACCTGATCAAAATTAGAGAATGCCGCTTGTTGAACAGACGCGTTTTGGACGTTTGTTGGGTTTCCGATAAATTGTGGCTCACCAGTAATTTGGTCTGTTGCTACTACATTTGGCTTAGTGTGATTATTCTGCCCATTCATATCCACTTCTCGTTCCATTTCAATTGTAGCTGCTTGCTCCTCTTGATTTGTTATTTCTTCAACTAATTGTTTTGCAAAATCAATCGGCATCACTTGCATAATGTTAGAATCAACTAAAGTTCCAACCTTTAATTGAAAGGATACCTTAACAAGCGCTTCTTCTTCCTTAATTTGTTCGTTTTCTTTCACATCATCTTTTTGATTTAGTTGAATCGAAGGTGGTGAAATATCTACTTTTTTCTTAAAGACAGTGGACATACTCGTAGCAGCCGCACCCATCATTTGGTTCATTGCTTCTTGAACTGCGCTTAAGTGGATTTCATTTAATTCTTCTTCAGGTGATTGCCCATCTCCACCAAGCATAACGTCCGATATAATTGCAGCATCTTCTGTTTTCATAATGAACAAATTACTTCCTGTAAAGCCTTCCGTATAGTTCACTCGAATGCTAACATGTGGGATAGAGAATTCTTCCATGATGCTTGTTTGCGTCATAATAGATACTTCTGGAGTTGTTATCTCTACTTTTTGACTTAATAACGTCGACAATGTCGTTGCAGAGCTTCCAAAAGAAATATTACCAATTTCTCCGAGCGTATCCTTTTCAATTGTTGTTAAATATTCTTCTTCACTATGAAGGGATGTATCATCATCGTCACCGACCTTCAATAGTGCATCTATTTCATCCTGTGAAAGCATTCCATCATCCATCATTTTGATTCCCCCCTTTAATTTCTTCCAATAGTTGAACAGACATTTTATTTTTTACTTTTCCAGGCTGTACAAGGAATTTCGGTTCATTGTTAAACAACAATTGTAATGGCTGTTCAATCGATTGATTTAATGAAATTACATCATTTGCTTTTAGTTTTAAAAATTGCTCAATATTTATGGAGGTTTCTCCCAAAATCGCCTTTACTTCAAGTAATGCAGGCTGAATGTTTGCAGAAATCTTCTTAGAGGCTTCTACGTCTCGCTTTTCCGGTGTCGCCTGCATCCAATAGTGTACAGAAAGCCTCGGAATAATTGGTTCAAGTACGATATGTGGAATACAAATATTGATCATTCCACTTGCTTCACCGATTGTTGTGTTTAAGGATACGACAACAACCGTTTCATTTGGTGCAACCATTTGAAGAAATTGAGGATTCACCTCTAAATCTTCTAGAATTGGATCGATCTCAATAAGATCGGACCATGCTTCCTGAAGATTAACAACAGCTTTTTCAAATAGCTGTGTCATGAGTAATGTCTCTATTTCTGTTAGATTTTCAACCTTATTGATGCTCGTACCCTTTCCACCAAGAATGCGATCCAACATACTGTATGCAATGTTTGGATTTACCTCCATGATAATTCTTCCATCTAGTGGAGCAAGACTAAACACATTTAATATCGTCATACTTGGTATGGATCGAATAAATTCCTCGTATGGAATCTGATCAACAGACGCGACCGATATATTAACATATGTGCGCAGTTGGCCAGACAAAAACGTGGTCAATAGACGCGCATAATTTTCGTGAATACGGCTTAAACTACGAATCTGATCCTTGGAGAATCGTAAAGCTCGTTTAAAATCATACACTCGAACCTTTTTTTCCTTTTCCTCTTGAATGAGTTCGTCAGCATTCATTTCACCTGATGAAATTGCAGATAACAAAGCATCTATTTCGTTTTGTGATAATACTTCCTCGACCAAAAAATCACCTCCACATTGGAGAAAATACCACTGCTTATCATTCTATTCTTTAAATCTCCTTATTGGAGAATCTTATTAATGGTATAAACATCGGTTATTTTTCCATCTTTCATAACTTCGTTTAATTTCGATTGAACAACATCTTCTAGATCGGACAAGCCGGTTTTAAAATCTTCTTCATTCATCTTCGCGAGCTCTTTAATTAGGATGTTTTTTACTTGAAATTCGCGTTTACTAATTTCTTTTTTTGCATCTTTTCCATCCGTTAGTATTTGAAATTGAATACGGACAAAGCTTCCATCTTCAAGATCAGTTGTAACTTCTGGTGTTTCATACGAATATTCCACGATGTCATCAATCGTCTGTGCATCGCTTCGATTGTTATTGCCAATAAGGTTCAAAATGATGACAGCTGCAACAGTAGCAATAAATAACAAACTAATTAATGATGTGATCGTCATTTTAACCATTTTATTCATTTCCTTCACCTGCCTCTTCCACAAATAGTCGCTGTAATCCAATCTTTTCATAATATGCTGTCACTAATTGGATAACTGTTTTTTCAGGTTCTTTCACAACAATTTTCTTCCCATTAAACATCGTAATGGTAGTATCAGGAAACGATTGAATTTGTTCAATCATAATTGCATTTAAGGTGAACGTATCTCCATTAAGCCGTGTTAATTGAATCATATTGGGCGGAAGTGCCTAAATTAGACACTTCCTACCTCCTTATTTTTATCGTTTTAAGTTAACAAGCTCCTGTAGGATTTCATCAGATGTTGTAATGATTCTAGTATTTGCTTGGAAGCCACGCTGAGCTGTAATCATTTCCGTAAATTCCTCAGCTAAGTCTACATTCGACATTTCAAGCGCACCACTTATAACGGATGCTACTCCATCTGTTTCAGGTACAAGTAAATTTGCTGATAAACCTGCGTTTTGTGTGTTTAAGAACAAGTTACTTCCTGCTTTTTGAAGACCTGCTGGATTTGAAAATTGCGCAAGCGCAATTTGCCCTGCAACTTGTGTATCACCTGCTTGATCGATATACGTAACCGTACCATTTGATTCCACACTAAAGCTTTTAGCCGTGCTAGGAATTTGGATTGTCGAATGTGATGCAGTTGAGATAGCTCCCGATGCTGTATCATATGGAAAACCTATTAAATACAACCCTTGTGGATTAACAATACTTCCATCTTCATCCAAGTAAAAGTTCCCTGCACGCGTATAAGCTACACTAGCAGTATCAAGCGGGATATTTGTTGGATCAGCACCAATATCACTTGCCACAACAAACATTCCATCTCCTTCTAATGCAAAGTCTAATGGGTTGTTCGTTGTTTGACGAAAGCCTTGTGTATGAATGTTATCAATGGAACCTAATTGCGAGCCAAGACCTACCTGTGCAGGATTCACTCCCCCGCGAGTTGCATTTGGCGCTTGAGCTCCACGCGTCATCTGACTCATCATATCTTGAAACGTTGCACGTCCTTTTTTAAATCCGGCGGTATTAACGTTAGCGATATTGTTACCAATTACATCTAGCTTCGTTTGAAAGTTTCGCATTCCTGAAATTCCTGAGTACATTGAACGTAACATATTCATTCTCCCTTATTGTATGTTATTAGCTGTATCAATCCTTCAACAGCCCTTGGCTTCCCATTCGGGTCCAGCCTATTGGTTAATAACGATTGTTCCGTTAATATTGGTAAAGATTCTACTTGTTGCTTCTTCACGGTTCATTGCCGTGACGACAACGTTGTTTTTTAGATTCACAAGTAATGCAGCATTACTTGTTACGACTAAAGAATCTGTTACACCTTTATCTCTTGCTTCCGTAACCTTTTGCGAAATCGTCTGCCACTCTTTTGCGTTAATTGTAATATTTCGCTCTTGAAGGCGTTGCGTGGCATGTTTACTTAGCTTTAATTCTTCTTGTTGTAATAATATTTCTTTAAAGCTAGCAGTAGGTTGTTTCGCTTTAGTTGGTCCTTTAGGAAGCGGTAAAATATGATGTTGCTGTAAATGTTGGATACGTGGATCCATTTTGATTCACTTCCTTACGCGTTTCCTCCTTGGTCGCCATTTTCATTGTCAAAAGTAGGATCACTGATTTGCGTGATTGCATCAGCATACACCTTTTCTCCGTTATCAAGCTCTAATATAGCCCAGCCATCCTTTTGACTCACCGCAACCACTTTTCCTTTTTCCGTTCCTGTCACTTGGCCAGTTTCATCATCGAAAACTTGATACGTAACTTCTTTGCCTACCATGTGACTGTACTGAATCACTGGTGACATCAATTGACTTTGCACCAATGTTTCTATTGAATTAGACATGTTCATCATTTGTTCAAGTGAAGAGAAGGTTGCCATTTGTGCAACAAAATCGCGATCTTCCATCGGATTTAATGGATCTTGGTTTTGCAACTGTGTCATCAATATTTTTAAAAATTCATCTTTTCCTAACTCAGCACTTGGCGTTCTTCCCTTTGGCTGGTTGTTTAAATAAAGTGATGGATCAATTTTAGTCATCTCATTCACCTACACTTTCTCATTCATTAGGAAGTCACTGAATTGTAGCTCAGCATTTTCCTCCTGTTGCTGTTGTTGCTCTTTAGCATCGCCAGACTCGTTTTGTTGCTGTTCCTTTAACATTTGTTCCCCTTGCTGTTCTTTCGTAAAGCTCTGCGAAGATTGTAATGTGATTTCTTGCTTTTCAACCACTACCTGGTGCGGTGAAAACATGTGCTTTAGTTGATGCATATTTTTTTCAAGCATCTCTTTTGCAGCATGGGAAGAAACAAGTATTTTCACTGCCATTTCACCATTTATCTGTGTGAAACGAACCATCATCTCACCAAGATTTTCAGGGCGTAGCATGATCGATAACTGTTGTTTTCCACCTGGCGTCGTCAAAAATCGACTTGATTGAACAATTCTCTGAAGCTGATCCATTGTTTCTGTTTCAGCAGTTGGAGAGTGTTGTGGTTGATTAATGTATAACACATATTGTTCTACCTTCGACATTGGTATGTTATGACCCGCTGGCACAGTGTGTAAAACAGGGCGATCTACCGTCATTGATGTTGACTCTATTGCGTTTGCAACCCACTTTGCTACATCCTGACTACTCACCTTGGATTCCATTGCATATAATTTATTAGAGGCAAATTGATTTCGTTTATGAAAGGCTTGAACAAGCTCCTTCCAAATGCCATTTAATCTTTTTTCCTCGTTAGGTAAAGCATCGAATAATTTTGCCAACTCTGGCGTAGCAGACGTTTTCTTGCTAAGCATCTCCCATTGGTTTAACAAAGTAAGCAGCTTGGGAGCAACCTGTTTCATATCTTGCTCATTGACAATTCCCTTCAATAACGAGTGGGCTTCTTTTACAATCTGTATAAGCTCTACCAGTATTGGATTGTTTCTTATGGCTTCAAGGTCTAATGAGTTCAACCCTCCAAGTTTTTCAACTTCCGCGAGTAACTTGTCCAGTAGCTCCCCTTGTTCTTGTGTTGTTGCTTTATCGTCTAGTAAGATCCCCAATACACCTTCAGAACCTAAATCAGATATACCTTCTCCTTCACTCCCTGGAATAGTTTCTAGTGAAGCATCATCTCGTCCTAGAAAAAGCTGTGTTAAGAGTGCTTGCAACTCCAATTGCGACTGGTTACTCGGTAGCGTAGGATTGCCTTGGTAAAAAGACATAAATGGATTTGACTCGTCTTTAAGCACCGCTTGATTTCGAGCTAATAAAGCATGAAATAAGGCTTCCTTATTTAAGTCATCTGTAGGTTGCTTGTTTTCTCCCATCAAACGAGCGTTTACGTTTCCTTGTTGAAATAGCATGGCAATCGCATTCATTTTTTCACCTCCTTTCAATTAAAAATTGAAAATTTATTATTCATTACTATTCATTAAGCGTTGTGTTAAATCTGCAGCTATTTCTGGATCCATTGCTCCTAAAATTTTACCGCGAACTTCATTTGAAAGTTCATTCATTAGGATAATTGCAGTTTCCTTTTCCATCTTTGTAACAATATTTGCAGCTTTCACGTCATCCATATCTTGAAATGAACGAGCAATTGCTTTTATGTTGTTTTGCTCGGAACCGGCTTCATCTTTGGATGCATTAGCATTTTTCTTTTCTAATTTAGCAATTTCCTGTTTCAACTGCTCGATCGTACCTTCAAGGCTTGCAACTTCCTCATTTAAATCCTCAATTTGTGCATCTTTTCCTTCTATTACACGCTTCGTTTCTTGCTCTTTATCTTGCTTTACTTTTTCTTCATCTGTTGTAATGACAGATGAAAGAACTGGAATTTTATTGCCCGTGTTTTTTGCCCAGTCCACCACATTTACGCCGGCAATGCTAAAAATAACAGCCGCTAAAATTAATGCGATAACCACTGGTATCACAATGGCAAAAATAAACCAAAGAATCGGATTCATCTTGTTTTTATTTTCTTTTTTTTGCTTGACCATATGTCTCACCTATTTTTATAGCTAATATGCTGTTGGATTGATATTGCATCCATGGATTCATTTTCCACTTTTTGAGCTAACTCTTCCGCTGCTTGTCTACGATGTTCAATTACGCTTTCGAATTTTTTCACTTCAACATGCGCATCCGTAAGCTTTAACTGTTTCGATTCCATTGATTCCCGCGCTTTTTGAACCGTTGCTTGTAAATCTACTATTTGGCGATTTAAACTTTCAATATAGGCCATTTGCTCGCGTATTTTTTCTAATGAAATCGAATCTGCTAAAAACGCGTCGTAAGATTTTTCAGCATCCTCTTTTTTTCTTAATATCGTATAAAGCTTTGTTGCCACTTCTTCAAAAATTTCCATCGACTCACGGTAAGCAATTTGTGCATCTTTTTTTTCTTGTTCGCGCAAATTGAGAACCTTGGAAAGTGCCATCGTTTGAACCATTTATGCATTTCCTCCATTCAATAGCTCCGACATTTGAGTAATTGATTCATCCAATGTGACAGATTCATAGACCCCTTGTTGCAAAAACCGCTGTATCTTTGGATGAAATGAAATTGCTTGATCAATTTCAGCATTTGTTCCTCTTTTATATGCGCCAATTTGAATGAGCTCACTATTTTCTTCATATGTTGCCATTAACGATCGCAACTTTTGGGCTACCTCTAAATGCGTTTTGCTCGTAATCTGATTCATTACACGACTAATTGATTTCAAGACATTTATCGCTGGGTACTGCCCTTTTTCAGCAAGCTTCCTATCCATAACGAAATGACCATCTAATATCCCTCGTACCGTATCGGCAATCGGCTCATTCATATCATCACCATCAACTAGAACGGTATAAAATGCTGTAATGGTGCCATTTTCATTTGTGCCTGTTCGTTCTAACAATTTAGGTAATGTCGCGAATACAGATGGAGTGTATCCCTTAGTTGTTGGTGGTTCACCTGTTGCGAGACCAATTTCTCTTTGCGCCATCGCTACACGTGTGACAGAATCCATCATTAGATTCACTTGATAACCTAGGTCTCGAAAATATTCACTAATTGCTGTCGCTGTATAAGCTCCTTTTATCCGCATTAAAGCAGGTTGGTCAGAGGTGGCAACAACAACAATGGATTTTTTTAATCCTTCTTCCCCTAAATCGTTATCAATGAATTCTCTAACTTCTCTCCCACGTTCACCGATTAATGCAATTACATTAATATCTGCACTACTGTTACGAGCAATCATTCCTAGAAGTGTACTTTTTCCAACACCACTTCCTGCAAAAATACCAATACGCTGTCCCGTTCCAACTGTGAGAAGTGAGTCTATTGCCTTCACTCCAACTTGGATCGGTGCATTTATTGGAGGACGGGTCATTGGATTTGGTGGAGTCTGCTCTGTTAAGTAATTTGATAATCCTTTTGGAAGCAATGATTGATCTAAAGGGACACCTAAAGAATCTACTACCTTTCCCAATAAACCTCTTCCTACTTTAATACTTAATGGTTTTCCTGTTGATTCTACTAGACAGCCTGGTCCAATCTCCGTTACCTCTGCATATGGCATAAGAATGATGCGTTCATGATTAAAACCAACAACTTCCGATAAAACGGGGGATTTATTTTTGTTTGCCGGATGAATGTAGCATACTTCACCAATATTAGCTGCCGGTCCTAACGATTCGATCATTAAACCAACTACTTGTAAAACCTTTCCATAATGCTTATAAGTATCAACTTGGTCAATTGCTTGCTTTATAAGAGAACTATTCATTATTCATTCCCCGCCATTATTTCACTAAGTGCCTGTCTAATTTGGCTTAATTGCGTGTCAATACTTGCATCGATCTGCCCAAATGGATGTTCAATAATGCACCCATCCTCTGGAAGCTCATCATTTGCATAAATAGAAAGCTTGGTATCATCTTCTACGATGCGAGAAAGCTCACTTTTTTGTTGTAATACAAATTCATAGGAATTTGGTGGAACATAGATTGAAATGATCGACTTATCCTTTATTTCTTTTATTGCATCTTGTAACAAACCGATATATGCGGAAGGTTCCGCTTTAATTTCTTGATTCAATATTCTCTCTGAAATATAAATCGCTAAATCCAATATCGTTTGATCACTTCGTTCAACAGCGGCATGATAATCCTTTCGGGCAGCATCTGTAATAGTGTTCGCCTGCTCAATTAACTGTTGATACTGTGTGAGGCTTTCTTGTTTCCCAAGCTCAAAACCAGCTTGATAACCTTCTTCCTTTGCTGCCTCCATTAATTCATTACGCTCGTTCTTCCAGTTTTCTTTTGCTTCATTAATCCTAGAAGTTGTTTCTTGAAGTAGTCTTTCTTGTTCTTTCTGGATGCTCTGCAACTTCTCTTCTGAGTCTTTGATCGAAGCAAGGAGATGCTTCTTCTCTATTAATAAGCTATCATTTGTTGTCGAGACTTGAGGTGGTGATTCAACTTGAATTGATTTAATCTTTATTACTCTTTCGCCATGTAGATTAGACAATGATATCGTCTCCTCCGCCTCGAGCTATCACGATTTCTCCAACTTCTTCTAGTCTTCTAATAACAGCAACAATTCTTGTTTGCGCTTCTTCTACGTCACGCAACCTGACAGGCCCCATATATTCCATCTCTTCTTTAAAGGTTTCTGACATTCGTTGTGACATGTTTTTAAATACGATTTCTTTAACTTCTTCACTAGCGACTTTTAATGCCAATCGTAAATCTTCATTTTCAACTTCACGGATAACACGTTGAATTGCGCGATTATCCAATACAACAATATCTTCAAAGACAAACATGCGTTTCTTAATTTCATCTGCTAGATCTGGGTCTTGAATCTCTAAAGCATCAAGTATCGTACGCTCAGTACTACGATCTACTCCATTCAACACTTCAACAACAGCTTGGATACCACCTGTTTGCGTATAATCCTCTGTAAAAGATGAAGAAATGTTTCTTTCGAGTATTTGCTCGACCTGTCCAATTATTTCAGGAGAGGTGGAATCCATTGTCGCAATTCGTTTCGCAATATCCGCCTGTACCTCTTGTGACAACGCAGACAATATTTGCCCTGCTTGTTCCGGATCTAAATAGGAAAGGACGAGTGCAATAATTTGCGGATGCTCATTTTGTATAAAATTTAGAATTTGCTGTGGATCTGCTTTCCTTGCAAAATCAAAAGGTCTTACTTGCAAGGAAGACGTTAGTCGGTTAATAATACTAGATGCTTCCTGCGAACCAAACGCTTTTTCAAGCACTGTTTTCGCATAACCAATTCCACCTTGCGAGATATAGTCCTGCGCTAATGCTATTTGATGAAATTGTTCTAGTACTTGTTCCTTCATTGAATTATCTACTTTTTTTACTGAGGAAATCTCTAAGCTGAGCTTTTCAATCTCCTCTTCTGATAAATGCTTATATACTTGAGCAGATACGTCCGGACCAAGAGAGATTAATAGTATCGCCGCTTTTTGTTTTCCTGTCAGTCCTTCTTTTTGTCTTGCCATGTCCGATAAACCTCCTACTCTTCCCCAATCCAGCTACGGAGTAATTTCGCAAAGTCTTCTGGCTTGTCTTGCGCCATTTTTTCGAGCTGTTTTTTGCGAACGACTAATTCAGAATCTGGATTTTCTTGAATGTCCGGAATTTCCATTTGCTGTTCTAAATTAGTTGACTCTTCCATTAATGCCGCTTCATTCTTCCTTCTATTCCGTATTAAAAGGAATATTAAAATAGCGATTATCAATAAAAGTGCTACACCAGCAATGTACATCCATGTTGAAATACCTTTACTTCCACCAGAAACATTTGCATTCGTACTAAATTCTTGAAAAACGATAGAGGTTTTATCATCTGGTATTACTTCGCCATACTCTTTATCGACTGACGTACTTATAATCGAATTAAGGATGGAAGCAATCCCTTCCTGTACAACGCCCTGTTCTTGTTGAGATAAATATTGAATGTTATTTCCGTCTTTCGTTTTCACATTGTTCACCGCTACTTGAATCCCTAAGTCTCGAACCTTATAAGGACTTTCGACGATTTCCTTCCGAATACGGTTAAATTCATTATTAATTGTTTCTTTTACTAGTTCATATTCCCCATCACTATTGGATTCTGTCGCTTCATAATTCGGAATATCGCCTTCCCCTGTTCCAGTTGTTCCTCCTACAGGTGGATTTCCTGAGTATGTTTCATGTATTTTTTCTACACTTACAGGTAGACCTTCCATATTTTCTTTATCTACTGGGTCGACAATTTCCTCAACCCTGTTTTCCTTCGTAAAATCAATGTCAGATGTTACAGAGACGATGACATTATCTAAACCAACCATTGTACCAAGCATTTGCTGTACACGACGTTGGATATCTCGTTCAAAATCTTTTTTTACTGTTTGTTGATATGTATAGTTATCTTGTGCAACATTACCATCTGCATTACTTTGATCGTAATATTCAAAGTACTGGTTCATTATTGCGATGTTCTCAGGTGGTAGATTGGGCACTGCTTTTGACACTAAATGATATAACGAATTAATTTGATTCCCTTGAAACTGATAGCCTGGCTGCACTGTTAAAACAATTGAAGCGCTCGCAGGCAGTGTTGCCTCACTCACAAACACAGGTTCCTTAGGCATGTTAATCATTACTTTTGCATTTTCGATGCCTTCAATTCCTTTTATCAAATTTTGCAGCTCGGTTTGCATTGCATCGAGCTTCATAATATTAAACTCATTATCTGTTATGCCCCATGAAACATTTTCACTAAAAAAAGAGTAATCGATATTCCCACTATTCGGAATCCCTTGGCCTGCAAGTTCTACAAGTAATGTATCTGCTTGCTCCTTTGGCACAGTGATAATGGTTCCACCCTGTTCCAACTCATAGGGAATTCCTCTCGTATCTAATTCCGCTTTAATTTGTCCTACTTCCTTAAGAGACAAATTATTATATAAAGGAACATACTTCGAGCTAGTAGAAAGTAATGAAATAACTACCAATAATGCAATCACTATTCCAATAGAACCAAAAATAATTCCTTTTTGAGTTTTTGAACGGTTTGTCCAAAAAAGCTTTGCCTGCTGATTAAATTTCATCATTTTTTCCTTCATATAATCCCCCGCCAAAGTTCACAAACATGAATAAATAGATCGTTCATACTTACACTTGCATTCGCATTACTTCATTGTAAGCATCAATTGCTTTACGCTGAATTTGCACAGCAGTTTCTAATGTAATACTTGCTTTTTGGGCTGTGATCATGACATCGTGTAAATCATCAATTTTACCAGCCGCGAGTAATTCCGTCTTTTTATCCGATAATGTTTGTGCTTCATTTACCTTTTCGATTGCCTTCTTTAACGTGTTACCGAATTCTGCTTGCGCCTTTCCAGGACTTGTAACTTGTTTATTTCCTTCTATAATTCCCGAGTTTTGAATCCCTTGTATTGATTGCAACATATAAATCCTCCCATCTATTTACCGATTTCTAGTGCTTTCATTAGCATGCTTTTACTCGCATTTAAAGCAGTAATATTCGCTTCGTAAGATCTTGTTGCACTCATTAAATCAACCATTTCTTTTAATGGATCAACATTGGGTAATTGAACGTAGCCTGCATCATCTGCGTCAGGATGAGCTGGGTTATAAACCAATTTAAACGGTTCGTCATCCGCTACGATTCCGGTTACTTTTACACCATCGGTTTTCTCTGCATTTGCAGCCTTATGCAAAAATGATTGAAAGCTTCCTTCACGTGGTGCAACAGTTACCATTTTCCGACGATATGGCTCATATTCTCCGTTCTCATTTACAGTTGCGCGAGTTGTTTGTGCGTTTGCTATGTTTGCTGAAATTACATCCATGCGAAGCCGCTGAGCAGTGAGTGCACTTGAACTAGCATTAAACGAATGAAAAATCGTCATCTTTACCTACCTCCTTTTAATACCGACTCAAGACTTCGGAACTTTCCATTAATTCTATCAACAAGACTATTATAATAAATTTGGTTTTTAGCTAATTCAGCCATTTCTTTATCAACATCCACGTTATTGCCATTATGGTTATACATGGTATTGGTTTTTCTAATCATTTGGTAAGGTTTATGTATGTCTTCATTAAAAGCAATATGCTTTTTATGTGTTCGTTTTGCGGCAAGGGAATCTTGAAGTGCATTATTTAACACATCTTTAAAGACAACATCCTTCGCTTTGTATCCAGGGGTGTCGTTATTTGAGATATTGGTAGAGATCGTTTGATTTTTAATACTTGCAAAATCTAAGGATTTCTCCAAAGTTTGGATAGTTCCTCCAAAAAGATCCATGACTTACCTCCTATTTTTTGTATTTCATACATGTAAAATGGTAATTTTGGTACAAAAAACTTATGTAAGACCGACACAATTCTTTGTGACTATACGAACATTGTAGATTATATTAAACATAAAGTCTACCAAAATTCGACAATTATTATGTTGGGAAATTAAAATAGTAATAAAATACCATTACTTTATTACTATTTTGCTATTATCCCTGTCCTCTCCCTCTCAAAAATAAAAACTCGCAGAGATATTTATGAGCGTTAAATTATCTTTTTTGAATAAAAATTCCTACCAAATAATAGATAGTAGTTCTTTATGCCTGAAAATCGTGTGATTTAGCTAGTTTTCGACAAGTTTTCTGAAACATAAGAACTAGTTTTCATTGGATTTTTTGTTAAAGAGAGAATCAGTATAAGGAAAAGTTATTATTAAACGAGGATGGAAAACACCTTTGCACAAATCGATGTTTTAAAAAGGAGCTACGTCTTATCATTTGGTGCTCGACGAAATAAAAATAGGCTGTTCATGATGAACAGCCTATTTTATTCTTTTATTATCTTGAACGAAGCTTTTCAAGCTCTACCAAGAATTTATCATTTAATACCTTAATATACGTACCCTTCATACCTAAAGAGCGTGACTCAATAACTCCAGCACTTTCGAGTTTACGAAGCGCATTTACAATAACAGAACGTGTTATTCCTACTCGGTCTGCAATTTTACTTGCAACTAAAAGCCCTTCTTTACCATTTAATTCTTCAAAAATATGATCAATCGCTTCTAATTCACTATAGGATAGGGAACTGATTGCCATTTGAACCACAGCTTTGCTTCGTGCTTCCATCTCAATTTCTTCTGTTTTTTCGTGTAGAATTTCCATACCTACTACTGTAGAACCGTATTCAGCAAGGAGTAAATCATCATCGTTAAAGCTTTCAGTTAAACGACCAAGAATTAATGTACCTAAGCGCTCTCCGCCACCAATAATTGGAACAATCGTAGTTAGACCGTTTTTAAACAAATCGCGATTTTCAACAGGGAATACGGTATATTCACTATTCACATCAAGATTAGCAGTTGTTTCGCGAATATTAAACAATCCTTCTGTATACGTTTCAGGAAATTGTCTATCTTCTAACATTCCCTTCATTCTTTCATTTTCAATCTCTTGGTTAATTGCATATCCTAAAAGCTTTCCACGTCTACTTACAATAAAGATGTTTCCTTTAATTACATCTCTTAAGGAAGCAGCCATATCATTAAAGTTTACTGATTTTCCTGTTGCCTTCTGTAGCATTGCGTTAATTTTTCTAGCACGTGTTAATAGATCCATTATAATCTTCCTCCATTCAATTCTTTAAATTATAGGATAAATTGGCTTAAATCCTTGTTTTTTACGATGGTGCTCAATTTATTATCGACATATGCTGGTGTAATTTCAATGGTTTCCATTAATATGTCGGGAGCTTCAAATGATAGATCTTCTAAAAGCTTTTCCAAGATCGTATGAAGTCTTCTTGCTCCAATATTATCTGTGTCTTGATTTACTTGAAAGGCAATTTCCGCTAGTCTGTCTATCGCCTCATTCGTAAACACAACGTTAATACCTTCTGTTTTTAACAGTGCGGTATATTGCTTTAACAAGGCATTGGACGGTTCCTTTAAAATGCGCTTAAAATCCTCAGTTGAAAGTTTTTCTAACTCTACTCGAATAGGAAATCTCCCTTGAAGCTCTGGAATTAAATCCGAAGGTTTCGCCATATGGAATGCCCCTGCAGCAATAAATAACATGTGATCGGTTTTAACAGGACCATGCTTTGTCACAATTGTAGATCCTTCTACAATTGGTAAGATGTCTCGCTGGACACCTTCACGAGAAACATTTGGAGAATGCTCCTGTTTACCAGCAACTTTATCGATTTCATCGATAAATATGATCCCAGATTGCTCGGCACGAACAATTGCTTCCTGCGCTACTTCCTCCATGTCAATCAGCTTTTGAGCTTCTTGTTGAGTTAGCACTTTTCTTGCCTCTGATACTGGAAGCTTCCGAGTCTTTTTCTTTTTTGGCATGAATTGTCCTAACGCATCTTGCATATTCATACCCATATGCTCCATGCCAGAGCCTTGAAGCATATCAAAAAAAGATGGTTGTAATTCTTCAATATTTACAGTAACGATGTTGTCTTCTAATTCGCCTAATGCTAATTGATGTTGTACTCGCTGGCGTTTTGTTCTGATTTCATGGTCCTGTTCCTGATCCTTTTCTTGGTCGTCATCACTTTGCTGACCCGAAAAGAGTAATTCAAATGGATTTTTAACACTTGTTTGCTTTTTGGTCTGCGGCACAAGCAAGGTCACAAGAATTTTTTCCGCCTCTTGTTTTGCTTTTTCCATTACTGAATTCATCTTTTCTTCACGAACCATGCGTACAGACATTTCTACCAAATCGCGAACCATCGATTCTACATCGCGCCCAACGTAACCAACTTCAGTAAACTTCGTAGCTTCTACTTTAATAAATGGTGCGCCAACAAGTTTAGCAAGTCTTCTAGCGATTTCGGTTTTCCCAACCCCAGTTGGACCGATCATCAAAATGTTTTTTGGTACTATTTCGTCTTTAATTTTTTCTTCAAGCTTCATACGTCGATAGCGATTTCTAAGTGCAACAGCTACCGATTTTTTAGCTTGCTGTTGACCAATAATATATTTATCCAACTGACCCACAATTTGCTTTGGAGTTAAATCTACACCCATTCCTTTGTAATGGCCTCCTTATTACTCTAAAACTTCTAGAGTAAGCTGATCATTAGTAAACACACAAATTTCACCAGCAATTGTTAAAGCTGCTTCCGCAATGTCTTTCGCTGTCATTTGGTCTGCATACTTAGCCATTGCTCTTCCAGCACTTAGAGCATAATTCCCTCCTGAACCAATTGCGAGGATACCATCATCTGGTTCAATGACTTCTCCAGTGCCGGAAACTAAAAACATATGCTGCTTATTCATGACAATCAACATAGCTTCTAACTTGCGAAGTACTTTGTCACTTCGCCACTCTTTTGCTAATTCAACAGCTGCCCTAGCTAAATTACCATTATACGCCTCAAGCTTACCTTCAAACTTTTCAAAAAGCGTGAAAGCATCCGCAACAGAACCAGCAAATCCAGCTAAAACCTGCCCATTGTATAGCTTGCGTACCTTTTTTGCTTTATGCTTCATTACGACAGAGTTCCCTAAAGTTACTTGACCATCGCCACACATAGCGCATTGTCCGTTATGCATGATTGAAAAAATTGTCGTAGCATGCATTTCATTCGCCAATAAACTCACCTCTTCACTGGCATATTTCAATGATGTGCTCTAGGATGACTGTTCATATAAACTGTTCGCAAACGATCTTTCGTAACATGTGTATATATTTGCGTAGAGGATAGATTTTCATGCCCAAGTAATTCTTGGACGGTTCGTAAATCAGCACCTTCATTTAACATATGTGTTGCAAATGTATGTCTTAATTTATGTGGGTGCACATGTATAGTAAGAGACGCTTGCTCTACTAGCTTATTAAGAATTAAGCGAATCCCACGAGCAGTTAATGGATTACCTCGAGCATTTAAAAATACAGCATCAGTAGTATTCCCAGACTTCTCTATTAATTGTTTTCTACCGTCCTGTATGTAAGTTTCCAAAGCGGCTTCAGCAAACCTTCCAAAAGGAATATATCGTTCTTTATTTCCTTTTCCTTTTACAAACATTGTTCCAATAGCAAAATCAATATCGACGAGTTTTAAGTTTTGACACTCACTAACTCGCATACCTGTAGCATATAGAACTTCTAATATTGCTTGATTTCGTTGTCCTAATGAACTCGATAAATCACTTACTTCAAACAATTTTTCAAGTTCTTCTGTATATAAGAAGCCTGGTATTGATTTTCCTGCCTTTGGTAATGATACTTGAACAAATGGATTGCCAGTAACGATATTCTCTCGTTCTAGGAATCGATAAAAACTTCTCAAACTAGAGATGTTTCTAGACACTGATCTTCTGCTCAGCTTTCGGCTATACAACGTAGTTAAGAATAAACGCACAACTCGATAATCAATCTCAGCTAGTTCTGTTAACCCTTCCTGCTCCATAAACAAAAAAAATGTTTCCAGATCATTCTGATAATATTTTACAGTATATGGAGAAGCGTTTTTTTCAATTTGCAAATACTCCATAAATTGCTTGCACGCTATCTCATGCTTCATTACGTCTTCACCCCATTGAACAGCGACTAAATCATATCATACTGAATTTGAGAAAGCAATAAATTTAACAAAATTGTAACAAGATTCAGAATCGATTACTATTTTTTGAAAATGGAAACAAGATTTAATGAATTTTAGTAGGATTTTCTTAGAAGTTAAGCTCACTACTAAACTTATTATCATACAGTGTGTGTCAAGTAAAAACACTTACCAATAGGGAATTATATCCCTTTTTAATTAAATAGTCAACTAATTTACGTTTCATAGAAAATGGGAACGATACTATCATCATAACCGTTTTATCACAACATTAATCATAATACATTGAATTTTTTTGTTTCATAAGATCATTAGCGTTAATTACTACATACCAAAACCGAATCAAAGACAAACGAAAAAGTCGTTTGACTATAGATCAAACGACTTGTCATCTAGCTTTGTAGCTTTTCTTTATAATCACATTTCGTACATTGAATTTGGGTTGTTTTTTTATTTCGCTTTTCTACAAGCAAGGATTCACATTTAGGACAAGGTCTAGCAACTGGCTTATCCCAAGAAACGAAATCACATTCAGGAAATTGATCACAACCGTAAAACACACGACGTTTCTTTGATTTCCTTTCGACAATGTTTCCTTTTTTACATTTTGGACATGATACGCCTATTTCTTTCAATATCGGTTTTGTATTCCGACACTCTGGAAAATTAGAACATGCCATAAACTTCCCATAGCGACCCATTTTAAATACCATCTCATGTCCGCACTTCTCACAATCCTCGCCAGCAGGCTCATCTTTGATCTCAATTTTATCCATTTCATTTTCTGCAACTACAAGTCGCTTATTAAAATCACCATAAAAATCATCGATGATTTGAACCCATTGGATATTACCATCTTCAATTGAATCTAATTCACTTTCCATTTTCACAGTAAAATCAACATCGATAATTTCTGGGAAAAATTCTTTTAGTAAATCAATAACGATAATACCAAGTTCAGTAGGAACAAAACGTTTATTGTCAATACTTACATAGCCTCTTCTTTGAATGGTGTCCAAAGTTGGGGCGTACGTAGATGGTCTCCCAATCCCTTTTTCCTCCATCGTCTTTACAAGTCGAGCTTCTGTATAGCGTGGTGGTGGTTGCGTAAAATGCTGATTCGGATCAATGGAGTTCGCTTGTACAATCATACCTTCAGATAGGTCTGGAAGAAGCTTGTTCTCATCCTTTTTATTATCATCATTTCCTTCTACGTATACCTTCATAAAGCCTTTAAACTTTATAGTAGAGCCGGTTGCCCGAAACTCAACATTATTATTTAACAAGTGGACTGTCATTGTATCGAGCACAGCTGCAGCCATTTGACTCGCTAAAAACCGTTCCCAAATAAGCTTGTAAAGACGCAATTGATCACGAGATAAAATATCCTTTAATGAGCTTGGATCACGATTAACTGAAGTTGGACGAATGGCTTCGTGAGCATCTTGTGCTCCTTCTTTTTGCTTATCATTCGCTTGCTTTCCAAGAAACTCTTTCCCAAATTTGTCTTCAATATAAATTGTCGCTTCTTGTTTTGCAGTTTGCGAGATACGCGTTGAATCAGTACGCATATACGTAATTAACCCGGTGATTCCACCTGCTTTTTTTCCTAGGTCAATTCCTTCATACAACTGTTGGGCAATCATCATCGTTTTCTTCGCTCGGAAATTTAATTTACGAGCTGCTTCTTGCTGTAAGGAAGAAGTTGTAAATGGCTTTGCTGGATTACGTCTTCTTTCACGTTTGTTTACTTTATCAACAGCAAACTCTTTTCCGGATAGTAGCTTTTGAATTTCTTTTACATCTACTTCCGATTTTAATTCTCTTTTTTTCCCATCTACTCCATAGAAAGATCCTTCAAACAACTCTTTTTCTTTCTGAAAAGCTGCTTCGATAGTCCAATATTCTTCTGGTTTAAAATCTTTAATTTCCTGTTCTCTATCAATGATCATTTTGAGGGCTACAGATTGAACACGTCCAGCACTCAATCCTTTTTTTACTTTTTTCCATAATAATGGGCTAATATTATAGCCGACTAAACGATCCAATATTCTTCTTGCTTGCTGGGCATCAACTAGATTATGATTAATCGACCTTGGATTTTTAAATGATTCCTTTATTGCATCCTTTGTAATTTCATTAAATACAACGCGACATTTCGAATCTTCATCAATGTTAAGTGCATGAGCTAAATGCCATGCAATGGCTTCTCCCTCACGATCGGGGTCAGCTGCTAAATAAATTTTCTTAACTTTTTTTGCTGATGTTTTCAAGTCCTTTAATATATCACCTTTGCCTCGAATGGTAATATATTTCGGTTTAAAATCATCTTCTGTATCTACACCCATCTGACTTTTGGGAAGATCTCGAACATGCCCCATCGATGCTTTTACTTTATACTTTTTTCCTAAATATCGTTCAATCGTTTTAGCCTTGGCAGGCGATTCTACGATTACAAGATAGTCTGCCATATTTCTTTCCTCCTAAAATGAGGTGCAAAATAAATTATCTTAAGTTTGCGCTTCATGTGTGCCATTAACTGCACTTAATAAAATGGAAATCTTCACTAATATTAAATATATATAATACTTTTGTCAAACGAACTGATAAACGTCATTCAATTAGCAATCGTTATCTTTGCCAAATACCTTTTATCGTTTCCCAGTCTTCTTCGATATCTTCCCACTTCGATATAAGCTTTGCTCCCTCTTGAATAATTTTGTGACATCCCTTAGTTTGTGGAATCCAAGGGTCTCCTGGAGTAGCAAATACTTCTCTTCCCTGCTCTAATGCTTGTTCAACTGTAATTAGCGTTCCGCTTCGTTCCATTGCTTCAATTACTAAGGTTCCGAACCCCAATCCACTAATAATTCGATTTCTTTCTGGAAAGTGATAAGGCTGAGGGGCTGTTGTCGGCGGATACTCTGATAGAATTAATCCATTACTTGTGATTATTTCCTTAAACAATCCTACGTTTTGTTTTGGATAAATATGCTGAAAACCACTTCCTAGCACTGCAATTGTATATCCTTTTTCAGCTAAAGCAGTTCGATGTGCAAAGCTATCGATCCCTTTTGCCATCCCACTAACAATGACCCAGCCTTGTTTAATAAGTGGAGACAATAAATATGTCGTTTTCTTCATTCCTTCATTAGAAGGAGTTCTAGTTCCAACAACACTTAGGGACGGGAACTGATGTAATAGATTCATATTCCCTATCGCAAATAAAACAAGCGGCAAGTCCTTTATCGTTTTTAACATAGCAGGGTAGATGTCGTCAACTATTGTAATAATTGTATATCGGGAACTGTCTCTTTTTATGTCGTACAAAAGTGCTTCATTGTGTAGGTCTTTGTATAAAATGTAGGCTATATTTGCTGGTATAGCTAAAGTAGCAGCAAGCTGTGAGGTAGAATACTCGTAGAGTTTTGTTAATGAGGGATCTTGATGAAGAAGCTTATGAAGCCTTGCTCTAGTAATGCCTTTACAATAGTATAAATGAATCAACCGATCGCGAAATGTAGAGGGCAATAAATCACATCCTTAAGAAAAGAGCTGGTACAATTCGGAAGTTTCTAATACAATCCTAGAATACTTACATCGCAGATTAAATCTAGAATACCTTTGTACCAGCCTCTTATTATTTTTTAATGTGTTTTACATTTTTCATCGAGTCCACGTTCTTTAAGAACCTGAATCATCGTTTCTCCCATTACTGCTGGAGTATCCGCAACTGCAATGCCACACTCTCTCATAATCCGTATTTTCTCATCTGCAGTTCCTTTTCCTCCAGAAATAATTGCTCCAGCATGCCCCATGCGTTTCCCAGGAGGTGCAGTAGCGCCGCCTATAAAGCCAACAACGGGTTTTTTCATGTTTGCCTTTACCCATTCTGCAGCTTCTTCTTCCGCAGTTCCACCAATCTCACCAATCATTATTACCGCTTCTGTTTCAGGATCTTCATTAAATGCCTGAAGCACATCAATAAAGTTTGTACCATTAACTGGGTCTCCACCAATACCAACAGCTGTTGTTTGACCATAACCAGCAGTTGATAATTGATGAACTGCTTCATACGTTAACGTACCGGAACGTGATACAACACCAATGTGACCTTTTTTATGAATATAACCTGGCATAATCCCAATCTTACATTCTTCCGGTGTAATTACACCTGGGCAATTTGGTCCAACTAGGCGCGTTTTCTTGCCTTCCATATAACGTTTTACTTTTACCATATCCATTACAGGAATATGCTCCGTAATACAAATTACAAGATCCAATTCTGCATCGACAGCCTCAAGAATGGCATCTGCAGCAAATGGAGCTGGCACATAAATAACAGATGCATTTGCTCCTGTTTTTTCTACTGCTTCCTGTACCGTATTAAAAACCGGAACGCCTTCTACTTCTGTACCGCCTTTTTTCGGTGTTACACCACCAACGATTTTTGTTCCATATTCAAGCATTTGTTTTGTATGAAATCTGGCTGTTCCACCAGTTATACCTTGGACAATAACTTTTGTATCCTTATTAACATATACACTCATCTTCGTCCGTCCTTTCTATCAGCTTTCTCGAAATTTTTGTGTTTTCTTTTGAAGCTATTACTTCACCATGGAAACAATTTTTTGTGCACCATCTGCCATCGAATCAGCAGAAGTAATATTGAGCTTAGATTCCTCAAGTATTTTCTTTCCAAGGTCAACGTTTGTTCCTTCAAGGCGAACTACTAATGGAATCTCTAAGCCTACTTGCTTCGTTGCTTCCACTACACCTTCCGCAATAACGTCGCACTTCATAATTCCACCGAATATATTGACAAAAATTCCTTTTACATTTGGATCGGACAAAATGATTTTAAAGGCTTCCGTTACCTTTTCAGCAGTTGCACCACCTCCAACATCTAGGAAGTTTGCTGGATCACCGCCATAGTGCTTAATAATATCCATTGTGGACATGGCGAGGCCTGCACCATTTACCATGCAACCAATGTTTCCATCTAAAGAAATATAGCTCAAATCATATTTAGAAGCTTCAATTTCTTTTTCATCTTCTTCATCAAGATCGCGCAACGCCATAATATCTTTTTGTCGATAAAGTGCGTTATCATCGAAGTTAAGCTTTGCATCAAGTGCAAGTACTTCTCCGTCACCTGTCGTTACAAGTGGATTAATTTCTGCTATCGAGCAATCTTTCTCAACGAATGCCTGATAAAGGCCCATCATGAATTTCACCGCTTTTGATAGCAGTTCATCTGGAATATTAATATGAAATGCCAGTCTTCTAGCTTGATAACCAGTTAAACCGACAACAGGATCGATTACTTCCTTAAAGATCTTTTCAGGTGTTTTGGCTGCTACTTCTTCAATTTCTGTACCGCCTTCTTCAGAAGCCATCATGACCACACGAGAGGTTGCGCGATCTAATACAACACCAACATAGTATTCTTTTTTAATGTCACAGCCCTCTTCAATAAGGAGACGTTTTACTTCCTTACCTTCTGGGCCTGTTTGGTGCGTTACAAGCACTTTTCCAAGTATTTCATCTGCATATGTACGCACTTCGTCTAAACTTTTGGCAACCTTTACACCACCAGCTTTACCCCTACCGCCGGCATGGATTTGTGCTTTAACGACTGTTACGGAAGATCCGAGCTTTTTAGCAGCCTCCATAGCTTCATCTACTGTATAAGCTACATAGCCATTCGGAACTTTTACGCCGTAATTACGTAAAACTTCTTTGCCTTGATACTCATGAATGTTCATCCTTCATCCTCCCATCAAATTCACTGCATTTCCATTGTATTAAAAAACAACAAATTTCACAAGAATAAGCGAAACTTGTTGTCTAGTCGATTATAAATCTATTTCCTGATCTGTTCGGTAAACAAAAGCAAATACTTCCGCAACTACTTGATAGAGCTCTGCGGGAATCGTTTCATTGATATTCAGCTTAGCCAGTAACTCCACAAGAGATGGGTCTTCTAGAATAGGGACATTCGCTTTTTTTGCCTCTGCTATAATATTATCAGCTACCAATCCCTTGCCAATTGCTGTTACTTTTGGTGCATGACTTTTCTTAACGTCATACTGTAAAGCTGCTGCCTTCTGTCTTTTTTCGTTCATATTCGATAATCTACCCCTTCATAGATGGCATTATCCTTTTTCACTGAGGTGGAAGGATTTGTACGCTCCATTTCTTTAAATGGCTCATAACCAATTGAGGTTAGCTGATAATCTATGGAAGCCAATCCTGCTTTTATATCCTCCTGGTACTTTTTAGCATAATCCTTTAATTTAGGATGATCATTAAAAATAACGATGGACACTGCTCGTTTTTGAATGTGCATATCAATCACGGTTTGTTTTAAGTTTGCTAGTTCAAGGTAAAACAACACGCGACAATGATCACTATCGATTTTTCCATTCGCATTTTTTCTACCTTCAAAATCTATTTTAACATCTTGAGGCAGTCCCAACTTTCCAGCAGGAAACTGTAGCTGTGCTTGAATAAGCTGACCACTCTCCTGCACAGATTGAAGCTGTAGTCCATTTAAAACGTGAATTAACTGCTGTGCTCTATCAGAAACGTTCGTATCGCCCCGCTGTTGCACAACTTGTAGCAATAACGCTTTCATTGTATTCATTTGATGCTGCTGGTTCCCCCTAGCAATCTCGTTTTCTAAAGAAAGCCCTGATAACTGAAAGAAACGATTCATATGTGAGAGAAACGCATCTTTGAGAGATGGAAGTGACACGGTAGGCGATTCGGACAATCTAGGAAGCATGTGCGATACTTCCTCAAAAGTCGTTGTAGCTGCTAACGTCCGAATCATTGCGACTATTTGCTTTAGATGACCGAGCTCATTTTTTACATTTACTAAATTATTACCTTCTTGAGGAAGACCTAACGCTCGTAAAACATGGTCAACTGCCTGTTTAAAGGAAGTGAATTGCTGTTCTGTTAAACTAGCAGTACCTTTTAACGGCATCCCTTCAACAATTGCCCAATTGTTTAAAAAGGTGGTCGCGTGCTCTTGTATTGTAGCCTTCATGCCTATTGTAGAAGTAAACAACTGCTTTAGCCTAGAAACATCGAATGGAAAGCTGGAAGTTGCATGTTGTTCTAGCTTTGTATTACCTTGCAAATCTAAACCATGAAGTAATTGCTGCTTCCAATTAGAAAATGGAACAGATAAATCGATAAACCGCAATGCTTTCATCATATGAAATAATCTTGGATTATCTTGACGCGCCTCCGTTAGCATCCATTCCAATAATACTCCTTTTCCTTCCATAGCAGGCTGTGTTAATTCACTAATTTGTTGCATTAGTGCATGCTGTGCGATAGTGGGATTTTTTACTGCCTTTAATACATTAAAAAGACCGGATAATTGTGTAGATACACTTAAACTGTGCTGCGTTTTCATTGCTTGAAAAATTGATTCTTTTATTGGTATTGATTGCGCGATCATTTGCTTTAGCGTTTGTAACACTTCCGTTGAGGTTCCATACTTTTCAAGAATAGGAAATGCTTTTTGCAACTGCTGCACATCAAAAGGGATCTTCTCATAAACAAGTAATTGTGTGAATATGTTCATTCCTTTTGTTGCCTTAAAACCAAGCTGCTTTAATAGCTGCATCATACTATCCTCAGAGTTTAAAGTTACTTGTTCGTTTACAACCTTTAAATGAACCATGTCCGCCGTTTGCTGTACTTGAAAAAAATATTTCTCTCCAACAGTCAATGCTGCTTCCAGTTGAGCAATCATCATTTTTGAGCCTAACTGGATTGCTGCCTTATTATTCGGGTAAAGTTTTAATATCTTACCTTGCACAATTTGTCCAGGTCGAAGTTCATTAGAAGATGACGTGGTTTTCATTATAGAATTAGCTCCTGATATGTATTGAATACCCAACGAAATGACCTCCTACCTATTGATTTGCTCCTTTGACTGGGGCAAATGACTTGCGATGATATGGTGTGATTCCATATGTTTTAAGTGCCTCTAAATGAGCTTTAGTTCCATATCCCATATTTCTATTAAATTGATACATTGGATATTGTTCATGAATTTCTTGCATGAGAGTATCACGGGTAACCTTTGCCAAAATACTTGCAGCAGCGATAGAAATACTTTTTTGGTCTCCTTTGGTCATTGCTTTTGAAGGCCAAGGTAATCGATCAAGGTTCACCGCATCAATTAACACGTAATCGGGTGCAATATGAAGCTCATCTAATGCAAGCCGCATTGAACGTTTCGTAGCTTCAAAAATATTAATGTCATCAATAATGGAATTGTCCTGAACAGCAATACTATAGGAGATAGCTTGATCTTTAATAATGTGAAAAAATTCATTTCTTTGTGCCTCATTTAACTGCTTCGAATCGTTAAGTCCTAGCAATTTAAAATGAGGAGGTAAAATAACTGCTGCAGCAACAACAGGGCCAGCTAGTGGACCGCGTCCAGCCTCATCCATGCCAGCAATATACATATACCCATTTTTTCTACCTTCATTTTCAAAGTGACACATTGTTTGAAACTGTTTTTCTAGTAATAATACGTGTTGTAGTTTTGCTTCGTATCTTTTTAAAAGGGCTTGTACACCCTTTCGATTATCATTTTTTAGCTCTTGAAGCAATGTATCCTTTACTTCCCCACTAGCTAAGATTGTTTTAATTTCCGTTATTGTAGCACTCATTTTCTTAGCACCTTACTTTCTATCTCTATTATCGGTTTCTTTATTGGCAATGTGAACGATAAAACTATAGAACCTGTTGAATTTGATAAATTATATTTAGTTTACCATGTTCATAGCAAAACAAATAGCATCCATCCTATGATGCATGCTATTTAATCTAAAGCCGTTTCTAATGTAATTGCTCCGAGTCTACCAGTTCGCAAATCTTGAAGCACAATTTCTGCTACTTTATCAAAATTAACATTGCCGCCGCTCTCTAAGGCACCGCGCTTTTTCCCAATCTGTGTAAAAACATCCCACATATCCGTCATTTGTCTATCAACATCATAGCGCTCTTCCATCAAAGAAGGATAATGCTGCTGTAAATAATTGATAACAAACGCGGCTACATCCTGTAAGGATAACAGCTGATCTTTAATCGTTCCAATTGCTGCCAATCGATAGCCGACCATTTCATCCTCAAACTTCGGCCATAAAATTCCTGGCGTATCTAAAAGTTCAAAATCCTTCTTCACCTTAATCCAAAGCTGATGTTTTGTTATACCAGGGCGATCACCTGTTTTAGCAATTTTTTTATTTGCTAAGCGGTTAATCAATGTCGACTTTCCTACATTGGGAATACCAACGATCATTGCTCTTGCTGCTCTTGGTTTAATCCCTTTTTTTTGTAGCTTTGCCATTTTTTCATTTCCTAATGCTTTAGCAGTTTGGATTATTTGAGTGATATCGGCTCTATCATTAACATTTACTGCAACTGCTGGGATATCCATTTGCTCGAAATGGGTAATCCAATGATCTGTTTCTTTTTGATCTGCCAAGTCACGTTTCATCAGCACAATCATTTTACGCTTTTGCTGTAATACTTGTTGAAGCATTGGATTTTGCGAGGATAAAGGTGCACGAGCATCTACTAGTTCGACAACAAAATCAACTAATTTCAGCTTTTCTTCGATTTCCCTTCTTGCTTTTGCCATATGTCCTGGAAACCATTGTATTGTCATAGTATGCTACTCTCCCTCTCCTAACACTTGCATGCGTTTAAATGGCCAATAAATCACACTAGTCTTACCTACGATTTGCTCCATTGAAATTAGTCCAAGATCACGACTATCAACAGAATTCCCACGATTATCTCCTAGAACAAGTACGTGGTCTTTCGGAATTGCCTCATATTCTCCAGGTAAATTCTCAAGTGAAAAATCCTCTGTTAATATTTGATATGGCTTCATCTTTTGTTTTTGTTCTTCTAAAAAAGGTTCCTCAACCGCTTCACCATTAATGTAAAGTACATTGTCCCTTACAGCTACATGCTCTCCAGGAAGACCGATGACTCGCTTAATAAAATCCTTTTTATTAGAAGCATGAAAAACAATAATATCAAACCGATTCGGTTCATGAATACGATAATCAAATTTATTTACAATCATCTGATCTCGATTATGTAATGTTGGCATCATTGATGGTCCATCCACTATAATTGGGGTGAAAAAAAATGTTCGCACAATAAAGGCCAGCGCAAAAGCAATTAATAGTGCCTTCACCCAATCAAACCAATCACTTTTTCGCTTAGCCTTTCCCATAAATCGCCCTCCATTACAAGTTATATAGTTTTATTTTAATCTATAAGTAGAATTTCATTCAATGATAAAATGATTGCATTGTAAAACAATCGAGTAAAAAAGGAGCTTGCACATAATGCTAAGCTCCTTTCCTACATGTGTTCGAAAAGAATCTAATCTTATCGACGCTCTTTAATACGTGCAGCTTTTCCACGTAGATTACGTAGGTAGTAAAGCTTCGCACGACGTACAATACCACGGCGAGAAACTTCAATCTTATCGATACGTGGTGAATGTACAGGGAATGTACGTTCAACTCCAACACCGTAAGAGATTTTTCTAACTGTAAATGTTTCACTGATTCCACCGTTTTGACGCTTGATTACAACGCCTTCAAAAACCTGAATACGTTCACGGGTTCCTTCAACAACCTTCACGTGAACTTTTACAGTATCTCCCGGGCGGAAATCAGGATGGTCTGTACGAAGTTGATCTTTTGTAACAGCTTCGATTAATTGTTGCATCCTGTTTCACTCCTTCCAACCCAATGCTCATATCGGTAAATATGACAGCGGAACATTGTTTATAGCGCTAAAGCATACACTTAAGCACAATCATTAATATACCATAATGATGCTAGTAGTTCAACTACTTTTACACAGTACATCGTACATTTTATAGAAAATAAACCAGCGACTAATCGCTTACTTTGTTATTAGGATGACTTGTTAACCAATCCCATTCTTCATCTGAGAGAATGTCTTTCGTTAATAGCTCTTTTCTCCGCGCATACGTCCGTTCTAACGACTTTTGTCGACGCCACTCTCTAATTCGTTTATGATCTCCAGATAAGAGAACTTCCGGCACATGCATTCCCCGAAAATTAGCAGGTCTCGTATAATGTGGATATTCAAGTAAGCCAGTAGAAAATGAATCTTCTGGCGCCGATGCTTGATTCCCTAGAACATCCGGTATTAAACGTACAACACTATCAATGACTACCATCGCACCAAGCTCGCCGCCTGTTAAAATATAATCTCCAATTGATATCTCATCCGTAACTAGATGCTCACGGATTCGCTCATCATAGCCTTCGTAATGTCCACAAATAAATAGTAAATGCTCTTCTTGCGCCAATTCTTCCGCTTTCCTTTGCGTATAAGGCTCTCCTTGTGGACACATCAAAATAACACGGGGCTTTTCTTTTTTCCTATTTGTCACAGCTTCTACTGCATCGAATACAGGCTGTGGTGTCAAAACCATTCCTGCTCCGCCACCATATGGATAATCATCAACCTTGTTATGCTTATTTTCGGTATAATCTCGAAAATTCACAAGATCATAGGAAAGCTTTCCCTTATCCTGTGCTTTTTTTAACATGGATGAATTCATCACGCCTGAAAACATTTCAGGAAACAAAGTCAATATGTCGATATGCATTAGTCTAGCAATCCTTCCATTGGTTCAATCATGATTCTTTTCTGATCCACATCAATGTCTTTCACAACATCTGGGATATACGGAATAAGCAAGTCCTTTCCCGCTTTTTGTTTTATTACCCAAACATCATTTGCACCAGGCGAGAGTATTTCTTTTATAACGCCTAATTCTTCCTTCGTTGTTAAGGAAAACACTTTACATCCAATAATCTCATGGTAATAAAATTCACCATCTGCTAATTCTGTTAGCTGAGAATCATCGATTTTCAAAAATGCACCTTTAAATCCTTCCACATCATTTATATTGTCATAGCCTGAAAAGTGAAGCAAATCAAACCCTTTGTGCATTCGATGCCCATCGATGGTAACTTTGATAAGGCTCCCTTCAGCATTCGCAATATATAAGGAATTTCCTCGTGTGAAGCGCTCTGCAAAATCCGTAATTCTAAGCACCTTCACTTCACCACGGATTCCGTGTGTATTTACAATTTTTCCTACTTTAAACATTTTGTCAGTCATTTTTTTCACCATGCTCTTCTATTCGAATGATTACTTCATCCTCTAGTACAATTGCTTGTTCCCCCATAAATTCATGCCAATGCATTCCTTCTTCGACCTCAACAAGAGCTTCAACTTCTCCCTCAACAATTTCACTACCAAGCGATAGCATATCTAACTGTTCTATCTTAAACTCAATCAGTTTAATTTTTTCTTTGCGATTTTTAATTTCTTGCTGAAATCGATCAATAATCTCTTGTTTGGAAACACCAGTTTTATTTTGAAGCTTCCGCTGCTCAAATAGCAGTTGTTGACACTCTTGCTCAAGTCGCAGTTTATGATGAACAAAATTATCGTGCAATTTCTTTTTACTTTTTTCGGTAATAATTTGCTTAACCTGGACCTTTTTAATGATTTTCATTTGCTTTTCCTCGCTCTCACATCATTGTCCGACGCAATCTAAATAGAGAGGTATGGATGTGTAAAAAGGGAAAGGTCATCCCTCTCCCTTTACATAATATCCAGATAAATACGTTTTTTTGCATCCGACTTAGCTGCATATACAACTGTTCGGATTGCTTTTGCGATACGGCCATTTTTGCCAATAACCTTCCCTACATCTTGTTGATTAACAGTAAGATGATATACAATCTTTGCTTCTTCCTCTGTTTCTGTTACCTTGATGTCCTCGGGAAAATCAACAAGCGGTGTAACGATAGTCTCAATTAGGGCTTTCATGCGCTATCACACTACCTTACTTTTGGTTTTTTTGGTCGTGGAATTTCTTCATGATGCCTTCTTTTGAAAATAAATTACGAACAGTATCACTTGGTTTTGCTCCGTTTGCCATCCAGTTTAATGCTTTTTCTTCATCTATTTTAACCTCAACTGGATTTACTACTGGGTTATATGTTCCAATTTGCTCGATAGAACGTCCATCACGTGGTGCACGTGAATCAGCAACTACGATACGATAAAAAGGATTTCTTTTAGACCCCATACGCTTTAAACGAATTTTTACAGCCATTTTCTTGCACCTCCATTAATATGTTTTACACAGTTTTAAATTTTAACAGAAACATTGAAGCCTGTAAAGTGTTTTTACATTACATGAAAGGAAATTTAAAACCTTTGCCTTTTTTTCCTTTTTGCATGTTCGTCATTTGCTTCATCATTTTCTTCATTTCATCAAACTGCTTGAGTAAACGATTCACTTGTGAAACAGAGGTTCCAGATCCTTTTGCAATTCGTTTCTTTCGATTTGCATTCATAATGCTAGGATCTTGACGCTCCTGCTTTGTCATCGACTGTACAATTGCCTCTACATGAGAAAGTTGTTTTTCATCAATTTGAACATTTTTTAGCCCTTTAACTTTATTTGCACCTGGCATCATTGTCAAAAGGTCTTCCAGTGGACCCATTTTTTTCACTTGGCCCATTTGTTCTAGAAAATCATCAAAAGTAAAGGACATCGTCCGCATTTTTTCTTCTAATTCTTTTGCTTGCTTTTCGTCAACATTTGCTTGTGCTTTTTCAATTAAGGTTAATACATCACCCATACCTAATATACGAGAAGCCATTCGCTCTGGGTGAAATACTTCTAATTGATCTAGTTTTTCTCCCATTCCGGCAAATTTAATAGGCTTTCCGGTGACTGCTTTAATGGATAATGCTGCTCCTCCACGAGTATCGCCATCAAGCTTTGTTAACACAACTCCAGAAATATCTAATTGGTCATTAAAGCTTTCGGCTACATTAACAGCATCCTGACCTGTCATTGCATCAACAACTAGGAAAATCTCATCAGGTTTTACATTCGCTTTAATTTCCTGTAATTCATCCATTAAATTCTGATCGACATGAAGTCGACCAGCGGTGTCAATAATAACATAGTCTTGATGCTCTGCCTTCGCCTTTTCAATTGCTTTTGTAGCAATTTCTATTGGACTTACATCTGTTCCCATGGAGAAAACAGGCATATCCAATTGTTTTCCTAACGTCTCAAGCTGATTAATTGCAGCTGGGCGATAAATATCACAAGCTACTAAAAGGGGACTACGGTTATATTTTTTGCGTAATAAATTAGCTAGCTTTCCTGTTGTAGTCGTTTTTCCTGCCCCTTGTAATCCCACCATCATAATAACGGTTGGTGAGCGATCAGCAACGGCGATTTTACTTTGCTCGCCGCCCATTAATGCGGTGAGCTCTTCTTTCACTACTTTAATAACTTGCTGTCCTGGTGTTAGACTTTCCATTACTTCTTGCCCGATTGATCGTTCCTTAATACGCTTTATAAGGTCCTTTACTACTTTAAAATTAACGTCGGCTTCAAGTAATGCGAGTCGCACCTCACGAGTCATTTCTTTTACGTCCTGCTCAGACACTTTTCCTTTGCCGGTAATTTTTTTAATCGTATGTTGTAAACGGTCGGCCAATCCTTCAAATGCCATAGAAGGTGTCCCCCTAATCTATTTCTTTTAATTGTTGAAGCAATGGTTGAAGTGCTTTGTCTTCATTCCCTAGCTTCTGTTCTAACTGTTCTATAAGCTCCATACGTTTTTGAAATTTATCGTACAAATTTAATTTCTCTTCATATGTTTCAAGCATGGCTTCTGTACGTTTAATATTATCATACACTGCTTGGCGAGACACTTCCTTCAATTCGGAAATTTCACCTAAAGAATAATCTTCTGTATAGTACATTTCCAAGTAGTTACGTTGCTTTGGAGTTAAAAGCCCTTGGTAAAAATCTAATAAATAATTGACACGGGTCGTTTTCTCAAGCATTTTATTCATCCCTTGTTAAGTAGAATTGCTTTACGTAATATAATAACGAAAGCGTACAATTACTGTCAAGTTATTCTTCGTCTTCAGATGTCTCAAGCATATCTGCGAACAACCCGTACACAAAGGCATGCGCATCAAACTCCTGAAGATCTTCCATTCCTTCACCAAGTCCAACAAACTTAACCGGGATTTGGAGTTCATGACGAATCGCTAACACAATTCCGCCTTTCGCTGTACCATCTAATTTTGTTAATACAATGCCAGACACATTTGCTGCTTCGGAAAATGTTTTTGCCTGGCTTAACGCATTTTGACCAGTTGTAGCATCCAGTACGAGTAATACTTCATGTGGTGCCCCAGGAACTTCGCGTTCAATCACACGACGCACCTTTGCAAGCTCATTCATTAAGTTTACTTTATTTTGTAGTCGACCAGCAGTGTCACAAATTAAGACATCTGCTTTACGTGACTTGGCTGCCTTAATACCGTCAAAGATAACAGCAGCTGGATCGCTTCCTTCCCGCTGCTTAACCACTTCTACGCCTGCACGTTCTCCCCATACTTCAAGCTGCTCGATAGCACCCGCACGAAACGTATCGCCCGCTGCTAAAATAACATGTTTTCCTTCTTGCTTTAAGTTATGGGCAAGCTTGCCAATCGATGTTGTTTTTCCAGCACCATTTACACCTACAACAAGAATAATGGATAATTGATTCTCATTTAGTTCTAGCTTTTCGATGCTTTCGTTATCATCACCATAATAAATTTCCACAAGCTTTTCAGAAATAACATCTCTGACTTCTTTTGTATCCTTTATGTTTCTTCGTTTTACTTCCAATTTTAATTCATCAATTAAATCCATTACCGTCATAACACCAACATCAGCAGAAATTAAAGCTTCCTCTAGCTCCTCGAAAAAGTCTTCATCAACTTTCCGATACTTGGCAATTAAATCATTTATTTTACTCGAGAAAGAATTTCTTGTTTTTTCCATTCCTGTTTTATATTTTTCAGAAACCCCTTCAGTATCTGTTTTTTTAAACTTATTCTTTAATTTATCCATAAAGCTCATTTTGATCTAGATCCTCCTTACGATTGAATCAATTCCTTCGTTTCTTCTAAGCGAACGGATACAAGTCTAGATACTCCAGATTCTTGCATCGTCACACCGTAGAGTACATCCGCATTCTCCATTGTACCTTGACGGTGAGTTATAACGATAAATTGTGTTACTTCACTATAAAGTTTTACATATTTTGCAAAGCGCATAACATTTGCTTCGTCCAATGCAGCTTCTACTTCATCTAGTATACAAAACGGAACAGGACGCACTCTTAATATCGCAAACAAAAGAGAAATTGCCGTTAATGCACGTTCTCCACCAGATAGAAGTCCAAGGTGCTGCAGTTTTTTGCCTGGTGGTTGGGCAATAATATCCACACCTGTTTCTAATAAGTTTTTGGGGTCGGTAAGCTTTAATTCTGCACGCCCTCCACCAAATAATTCTTTAAACACGATTGCAAATTCTTCCTTAATCTTACTAAACGTGTCATCAAAAAGTGCTTCCATTTCTTCATCCATTTCAGCAATAACATCGTATAGTGTTTGCTTTGCTTTTACTAGATCATTTTGCTGTTCAGATAAAAAGGAATGGCGTTCCGCAATACGATCATATTCCCCAATTGCCCCAAGGTTAACTGTTCCTAATCGATCAATAGCAAGTTTAATTTGCCTCACTTCTTCGGCAGCTTCTTGCGTGTTTTCCACTTTTTCAACGAGTTGACTCGCCTTTTCAAACGTGATTACATATTCTGTTTGAAGATGGTTTAATTTAGTTTCTAATTCAACATCCAGGCGATTTGAACGAACCTCCAGTTGCTGAATTTGCGTTACAAGTGCTTGGTGATTTTTGTTTTCTTCCTTTAACTCGCGATCTCGATCCTGTTGTAGCTGTGTACGCCGAGCACGATTTGACCGCTTTTCTTGAATTTGAATAATTAACTTTTCTTTTTCTGCTTTACTCGCTGTAATGTTTGCATCAATTTCTTCTTCTGTTTCATTGCTCTGCTTCATTTCAACTAATTCGATTAATTCTTTCGTACAGTCGCTTAACTGCATCTCTATATCAGAAACCTGTTCTTCAAGGGATGAAGTTTTTTCTAGCTGGTTTGTGACTTGAATTTCTTGTTCTGCAAGAAGAACTTGCTTTTGATGGAGGTCATCCTGCAATAGTTCCTGATTTTCTTTTAGCTCATTTTCTTGTTTGGATAATTCGTCAATTTGCTCCTGAATCGATGCAAGTTCTTTTTCAATTTCCGTAAGCTGTTTTTCAACTTGTATATCACGGGTTTCTAATGCTTCACGATCAAGCCTATGCTGCTCTTCTTCTTGATCATAGATAGATAAGTTTTCATTAATTGAATGAAGCTTCATTTCATATTCTTTATCTGCTGCTTTAGCATCCTGTAACGCAATATTACACGCTTCCAATTTTTGCTCTAATTTCATCAGCTTTTGCTCTTGTTCAGTGATGCGCGATTTTTGTTCTGAAACGCTATGCTCAAAACGCTGTGCTTTTCGTTCAAAGTCATTTAGCTTTTCTGTAATTTCCTGTAAATCCTTTTCTCTCGTAAATAATGATTGGTTTGTTTTCTTTTGCGCACCACCAGACATCGAGCCTCCAGGATTCACAACATCTCCTTCTAGGGTAACAATACGATACTTGCGCATGACAAGATTTGCTATTTCATTTGCATCCTTTAACGTTTTTGCGATAATTACATGCCCCATGAGATGATTAATCGCTCTTCTAAAGGTATCATTTGTTTGAACTAGATTTGCTGCAATATCCACGAATCCAGGGTGTTGTTCTACTTTTTTAAGAATATCCCCTGTAATAAAGCGTTGTTGAATCGATTCAAGTGGTAAAAAAGTCGCCCTCCCATTATTCGTTTGCTTTAACCAAGCAATAGCTTTACGGGCAGCTTGATCATCTTGCACAACGATATGCTGTGCTTGACCACCTAATACCGTTTCAATAGCAGTAATATAGTTTTTGGGGACTTCCATAAGTTCAATAACAGCACCATGAATATGAGTTAATTTACTATCTTCCCTTGCTTTTAGAACGGATTTAACTCCATGAAAAAAGCCTTGAAAGTCCTCTTTCATTTCTTCTAGCATTTCTTTTCTTGATTTTAGCTTTTCAATATACTGATAACCTTGATAAAGCTTCGTTTGCGATTCTTGGTATGTATGACGTGTGGCATCTAGTTCTTGTTTTAATTCCTTCATATCATTGTCAGTGCTTTGAAATTCCAATTCTTTTTCATGTAATTCTTTTTTCATATGTTCACTAGAATTCGTCAACTCTGTTCTAGTTGCAATTAAATCTTGGAATCTTTGCACTTGTTTATGATGCTTTGACGTAATTTGCGTAAGCTGATTTTGAATCGATTGTCTTTCATTTCTTTTCGCGGCCTGATCATTTAAAAACTCGATATACTGTGCTTTTAAATCCTCGATTTTCTCTGCAATATCCTCTTGACCATTCACTAATTTGCTTTCTAAAGCTACAACGAGTTCCTTCGTTTGCTTTCTAGCTTGTTGTAATGCGACAAGCTTTTCTTTTTCAACATGGAGCTCCTCTTTAATACGTTCTAAGCGATCCATTAATTCCTTTTTTTGTTGCTCTAATTTTTCCTTGTTTTCTGCATAATGCTTTGTCCGCTCATTAAATACTTGCTTTTTGCCTTCTAATTTTTCAAGCTGCTCTGTTGTCTGCAATAAGCTCGATTGCATTTCTTCAATAGAATTATCTATTTTTTGAATAAGCTGTCTTTCTTGCTCAATAGCAGCTTCCTTTTGTTGAATCAATGTTTTTTGTTCAATTTCATTCATTTTTTCTTTTTCGAGTTGTTGCATTGCTTGCTGCCATTCATTATTCAATTGCTCAATTTCAGTAGCAAGTAACGCTATTTCTTTTTCTTTTAGGAGGTCTTTTAGTTTAACAAATTCCTTTGCTGTTTCTGCTTGCTCCTTTAGTGGATCGATTTGTTGCTCAATTTCATAAATAATATCTTCCACACGATTCAGGTTTTCTTGTGTTTCAGCCAGCTTATACTCGGCTTTCTTCTTACGCTGCTTATATTTCAACACACCCGCTGCTTCTTCAAAAATGGTCCGTCGTTCCTCTGCCTTGGAGCTTAAAATTTCCTCAACTTTTCCCTGACTAATAATGGAGAAGGCATCACGACCAAGCCCTGAATCCATAAAAAGATCGACGATATCCTTTAAACGGCAGGATTGCTTATTAATATAGAATTCACTATCACCTGAACGATATACTCGGCGAGTGACACTAACTTCATCATAATCTATCGGAAGACGTTGATCACTATTATCTAAAACCAATGTTACTTCAGCGACATTTAAAGCTTTTCTCGTATCACTTCCTTGGAAAATGATATCTTCCATCTTTGAGCCGCGTAGTGATTTTGCAGATTGCTCCCCAAGTACCCAGCGAATTGCATCAGTAATGTTACTTTTTCCGCTTCCATTCGGACCAACAACTGCTGTCACTCCAGGGACAAATTCCACATTAATCCTTTCCGCAAAAGATTTAAAACCTACGCTTTCCAACCGTTTCAAAAACATATACATTCTCCTTAATGTTGCAAAAATCTAATCCTAACGAGTTCTTACTTTAAATTCTCGCTGTTTATCACTGGATTTTAGCTTTTATCTATTATATCGTCATAATTAATATGGGCGTTAACTGCATTTACGTATTGGCTTTTTAACGCATTTATTTTATCATAAAGAAAGGGACAAAAGAAGGGTGTTCCTTAGCTAGAACGGTATTTTAATCTATTCTATATCATTTCGAGGTGAAATAATGAACTTAAACGTCCCTACAAAGGAAAATATGCAGATTATTTTAGATGAAATTGCTGAAAAGCTTAGCGTTGTCAATCGATCTATTATGGATGCAGCAGATTATGATTTAGAAAAGTATGAAGAATTAAAGCAAATGCATGCACTTGTTCTCCAAAAAGGATCGTTAAGCGCCTTTGAAGTGCAAGCATTTCTAGATGAATTGCGGACAGTAAGAAAGTCCTAACAATGGTGTACATCTGTAATCGAAAATAAACAACAACCAGTCTACTTTTTGTACCCTGGTTGTTGTTTTATTTCAGCTTTTCACTTTTATTCCTCATTGGTTTTTGTATTTATCAATTGCATGTTTAGCAGCTCTTTGCTCTGCTTCTTTTTTCGTTCGACCAGTTCCCTTGCCAAACACCTTACCATTCAATACTACTTCCGCCACAAATTCTTTATTATGTGAAGGACCTGTTTCGGCAATAATTTTATACTCCAAGGTTTGATTTTTATGCTGTTGACTAAGCTCTTGTAGCTGACTTTTATAATCCATCGTATGCGAAAAAGCACCAGTTGTAATTTTCGGAAATACCTGTTCTTCTAGAAAATTTAATGCTTGTCCAAAGCCTTGATCAAGATAAAGCGCTCCAAGAAAAGCTTCAAATACATCCGCTAAAATCGCTGGCCGCTCTCGACCACCTGTTTGTTCTTCCCCTTTTCCAAGCAATAAAAACTCTCCAAAATGAAGGTCACGCGCAAATTTTTCAAGGGACGCTTCGCAAACAATCGCTGCCCGCAGTTTCGTCATTTCTCCCTCAGGCATGGCTTCGTTTGTACGGTATAAAAATTGCGATATACCTAACTCTAAAACAGCATCACCTAAAAATTCTAAACGCTCATTATCCGAAAACTGTTTTCCCCGATGCTCATTCACATACGATGAATGAGTAAATGCTTGTTGAAGTAATTGCTGCTTGTTAAATGAAATGCCTAATCGCTCTTCTAGTTGATGAAACTGCATTTGTTGACACCTCGTTCTCTAAAAAATAGATGGAGGTTGCCCTTATAACTAGTAACTTGTAGCTACCACATTATAAGTGGACAGCCTCTCCATTATTTTAGTTTTTCAGGAAATCCTGATTTTATTAGTTTTGACTGTTTATATAATTAACAGCATCACCTACTGTATTAATTTTTTCAGCCTCTTCATCAGCAATTTCCATATCAAACTCATCCTCAAGCTCCATTACAAGCTCCACAACGTCTAACGAATCTGCTTCCAAATCTTCTTTAAAAGAAGCTTCCATCGTTACTTTAGACGCATCTACATCAAGCTTATCAACTATGATTTCTTTTACGCGATCAAATACATCTGCCACCCTTTTCACCTCCCTTCAAAGAATATAATCTACACATTACATCACCATACCACCATCAATGTGAATCGTTTGACCAGTAATATAATTTGCATCCTCAGAAGCAAGAAAACGAACTACTCTTGCAACATCCTCAGGTGCTCCAAATTTTTCTAATGGAATCATGCCAAGCATTGCTTGCTTTTGTTCTTCAGTTAACGCATCTGTCATGTCTGTTGAAATAAATCCAGGGGCTACTGCATTTACAAGAATATTGCGCGATGCCAGCTCTTTTGCCGTCGTTTTTGTTAAACCAATGACACCTGCTTTTGCAGCTACATAATTAGCCTGACCTGGATTTCCACTCACACCAACGATAGATGCAACATTAATAATTCTACCTGCACGCTGCTTCATCATTTGTCGTGTAACGGATTTCGTACAGACAAAAACGCCTTTTAAATTTGTATCGATGACGGCATCAAACTCATCTACTTTCATTCGCATGAGCAAATTATCCTTTGTAATTCCTGCATTATTCACTAAAACATCGATACTTCCAAAGCGTTCAACCACTTCTTTCACCATCGCCTTGACGCTTTCTTCATCTGCAACATTTGCTTGAATTTTAAATGCTTGCACTCCTAATGCTTGAATTTCATCAACCACTTGCTGTGCTTTTACTTCATTTCCTGCATAGTTAACTGCAACATTTGCACCTTGCTTCGCCAGCTCCAGTGCAATTTCACGTCCGATTCCTCTGGACGCACCAGTAACAATGGCACTTTTTCCCTTTAGCATTTATGCTTCCCCCTTAAACCAGGAAATAAATTCCTCCATCGTTTTCTTGTCTTGTACGGCAAAGGTTTGAACTGTCTTGTCTATTTTTTTCACGAGACCACATAACACCTTGCCAGTTCCTACTTCAACAAATGCATCAATTTCTGTTTCAAGCATATTCCGAATGGATTCCTCGAAACGAACTGGGGAATATAACTGTTTTATTAATAAAGCTTTAATCGCTTCACTATCTGTCGTAGGAGCTGCTGATACATTTGCATAAACTGGAATGCTTGCATCATGAAACGTTATTTCCTCTAGATAATGTGCGAATTCCTCATTTGCCGCTTTCATTAACCTTGAATGAAATGGGCCGCTGACATTTAAAGGCATTACCCGTTTCGCACCTTTATCTTTTAAGATAGTCGAAGCTTGTTCAATACCCTCTTTTGATCCCGAAATAACAATTTGACCTGGACAATTTAAATTTGCCACATCAACAACCTCGTTATCGATCTCCTGCAAAGCTGTTTCAAGTGCTTCTTGCGTCATACCTAAAACCGCTGCCATCGTTCCCTGTCCCTTTGGAAAAGCCTGCTCCATTAAGCGTCCTCTTGTTGCAACAAGTGGCAAAGCCTGCTGAAGAGACAATGCTCCTGCTGCTACAAGTGCACTATATTCACCAAGGCTATGCCCAATTAGCATGACAGGCTGAATTCCTTCTTCAAGTAATAATGTATGTGCTGCAATGGAAGATAGCAGCAAGGCGGGCTGTGCATTTTCCGTTTCCGTTAAGGTCTCTTTTGGTCCTTCAAACATGATTTTCCTCAAATCAATATTTAAAATTTGGTTTGCCTCTGTATAAAGCGCTTGAATCGAAGCATGTGAATCATGTATTTCTTGACCCATTCCAATTGTTTGGGAACCTTGTCCTGGAAACATAAAAGCCACTTTTTTCATGCGTTCACACATCCTCCTTTTTCACTGTTTCTAAATTTTCAATTGTTGATGCAATCGTATCTGTCACACCAAACTCCACCATATGGCTAGCTTGCTTTATTGCACTAACGATTGCTCGACTATTTGAAGAACCATGTGCTTTAATAACTGGAGCAGCGAGTCCAAAAAGCCCTGCTCCTCCATATTCTGCGTAATCAAGTTTGTTTTTAAGACCCTTTAAGTCTTTTTTCACAACTGCAGCTGCGAGCTTAGTTTTTATAGAACTCATAAACGTTCCTTTTAACATAGAAAACATTGTCAACGCTGTGCCTTCAATGGTTTTTAAAGCAATATTTCCACTAAAACCATCTGTAACGACAACATCAGCTACACCATTTAGTAAATCCCTCGCCTCTACATTTCCAATAAAATTAATAGGCGCATCCTTTAATAGTGTAAATGCTTTTTTAGTGAGTTCATTTCCTTTTCCATCTTCTGTTCCAACATTTAAAAGTCCGACAGTCGGATTTTTTATTGCGCGAACCTTTTCCGCATAGATAGATCCCATAATCCCATACTGCAACAAATGCGTTGGTTTTGCTTCTACATTCGCTCCGACATCAAGCATTAGGAAGCCTTTTCCATCAACAGTTGGTAGGGTAGGACTTAATGCAGGGCGGTCAATTCCCGGGATTCGACCAACAACAAACAGTCCTGCGCTCATTAGGGCTCCTGTATTTCCAGCAGATATACATGCATCCGCACGTTTTTCTTTTACTTCTTTTGCCATCAGTACCATAGAGGCATTTTTCTTTTTGCGAACTGCTCGAACTGGTTCATCTTCACTCGTTATTACTTCATCGGTGTGCATCACTTCAATGTTGGTTGAATCAGTTAAAAATGGGGTTATCTTTTGTTCATCACCAACTAATAATATGTGTAAATTATTGTTTTCTGCTATAGCTTCCATCGCTCCTTGAACGATTGCTTGTGGAGCATGGTCACCACCCATAGCGTCAATTGCTAGTCTCATTTATGTAACTCCTTTTGAAAGAATTCAATGCAGTATTTATTATTCGATTGTATTTTGACAAAGGTTTATTCTCTTAGTTTGATTGTTGCTCTGCTGAACGATACATATAGAATTTGCCAGAGAAAACTTTTTCGTTTTCGACATAGCTATCGACAAGAACAATTGTAAGGCCTTTTTCTGTATTTCCTTCGACATGTGCTTTTGCAACTACTCTTTCGCCTTCTTTAACTTGTCTAGTAAATTTAATCTCCGATTTTGCTGTTAAAGCTAATTCATCATTTATGACTGCTACCGCTAACGAGTTTGCCTGCGCGAACAAATGATGCCCACGGGCAATATTATTTCGAGAAAACACGTGCTCTTTGCCAATATCTAATATGGAAATTGCACGTTTATCCAACTCTAAATCAACAATTTCTCCAATGACATCTTCCATCGTAAGCGCACGAACCGTTTCATTCCATTGTGATGTTGCTACTGATTTAATCCGCTCACGGAGTTCAGGAATAGCGAGTTCCATTCTATCTAATCGTATCGTTTGAATGCTAACAGAAAACTTATTTGCTAATGCTTCATCCGTTATAAATGGCGTTTGGTCTATTGTTTCTTGTAAAAGTCGTTGCCTTTCTATTTTAGGCATTCTCATATTCATGCACCGTCCAATATCCTCCAAATCTTTATGACTTGGTACTAATAGTAATATATAATACCAATAAAAATTATGCAAGTGTCTATTTAATCAAGCTTTGTCGAATAAACACCATCTTCTTCTAATTTTCTTTGTAACATTTTATAATCCTTGTCACATAACAGCAAGTCGTTGCGAATTATTTCCTGGCCATCATTTCTTGCCGTTTCCAATGCACGATAATCGTGAATCATATCGGCAACTTTAAAATCTGGAAGACCACTTTGTTTTTTACCAAAAAAATCACCAGGTCCTCGAAGTTTTAAGTCTTGCTCTGCTAATTCAAAGCCATCATTTGTTTCTGTCATAATTTTCATCCGTTCTTTTCCGATCTCCCCTTTAGGGTCGGCAATTAATATACAGTAGCTTTGTTTATCTCCTCTTCCTACTCTTCCCCGAAGCTGATGGAGCTGAGAAAGTCCAAATCGTTCTGCATCATAAATTACCATCACCGTAGCATTCGGAACATTTACCCCTACCTCTACTACTGTTGTCGATACTAGTATTTTAATCTCGTTTAAAGCGAATTGCTTCATTACATTGTCCTTCTCATCGACATGCAACCTGCCATGCATCAATCCAACTTGAATCGAAGCATCATAATACACTTTTAGTTGCTCATAAAGATCAACTGCGTTTTGAATATCTAATTTATCCGACTCCTCGATTAACGGGCAAATCACATATGCCTGTTCACCAGCCGCAATTCGTTTTTCTATAAAATTCAGCACACGATCTAGCATATTTTCTTTGATCCAGTATGTTTCAATTTGTTTTCTTCCTGCAGGCATTTCATTAATTATGGAAACATCCATATCACCAAATGCGGTAATAGCAAGTGTTCTAGGAATTGGCGTTGCGGTCATAAAAAGTACGTCTGGGTGAAGTCCTTTATTCCGTAAGCTCCGTCTTTGTTCAACACCAAATCGATGCTGTTCATCGATAATAACAAAACCGAGATTATCAAAGTTAACATCTTCCTGAATCAGTGCATGTGTACCAATTACAAGGTCAATTTGTTTGTTTTCGATAGCCGTTGTTAGTTCTCTACGCTTCTTTCCTTTTACAGAACCAGTTAAGAGGGCGACCGATACGCGGTCACCAAATAACGTTTTCAATGATTCATAATGCTGTTCAGCTAAGATTTCTGTTGGAACCATTAATGCTCCTTGCTTTCCAGCAGTAATGGACGCATACAAGCAAATGGCAGCAACCACTGTTTTACCTGAACCCACATCACCTTGAAGCAAACGATTCATTCGAAAAGGAGATTCCATATCGGAAAGGATTTGTTCCACAGCTTGTTTTTGTGCCTTAGTTAATTGGAAAGGAAGATCTTCTATAAAGGCTTGCACTGTTTCTTTATCATATTGCTGCGCATTTCCTGTTGTTGCTTGGCGTTTAAGTTTTCGAAGTAGCTGCATTTTTAATTGAAATAACAAAAATTCCTCATATGTAAAACGCCTTCGTGCATGCTTCAATGCATTTCTATTTTCAGGGAAATGCATCGTGAATAACGCTTCCCTTCGCTTTGGAAGCTTGTAAGCTGTTAAAAAGGTTGCTGGGAGCAGTTCATCAATATTATTCGCATATTCATCTAAAGCATGTTTAATCGCTTTTTTTAATCTAAAATTCGTCATATCTCCTTTAACGGAATATATAGGTTGAATTTCAGCATGTGTTTCTGCTGCACCCTTCTTATAATTACTTACTGTAATTTGCAGTCGATGTGCATCCCATTTGCCCGTCAGTGTGATAATGTCTCCTTGTTTGATTTGCTTTTTTGCAAATGCACGATTAAACATAACTGCCTTAACCGCAATCCCCTCTACTTCTACATTAAATTGGAGTCGGGATTTTTTCTTTCCGAAAAAGGAAAGAGAAGGATCATGAATTACCCTTCCCTCAATGGTAACTTTATCTTCGTGAATTAATTCTCCGATGGGCTTGATCTCAAACACATCGTAGCGTGAAGGAAAATAAAACAATAGATCCTCTATTGTAAAAATATGCATTAACTCAAATTCCTCTGCTACCTTTGGACCAATCCCCTTTACATTTGTTATCGAATCTTTCAGCATGAGTACTCATCACTCTTTCAATCTGACATTCCAAATATTTTATCCTTTAAAAAACGCCCAGTTGGTGTATCTGCAAGCCCACCCTCACCTGTTTCTCGAAGTGCAGATGGCATCGTTTTACCGATCCGGTACATTGCGCCAATTACCTCGTCACACGGGATGCGACTCTCTACTCCAGCAAGTGCCATATCTGCCGATACAATAGCAAGTGATGATCCAGCTGCATTTCGCTTTACACAAGGAACTTCAACAAGTCCTGCTACAGGATCGCAAACAAGACCTAGCATGTTTTTTAACGTAATAGCAAATGCTTCAGCGCATTGCTGTGGTGTACCACCCGCCATTTCGACAATCGCAGCGGAAGCCATCGCACCAGCTGATCCGACTTCTGCTTGGCAGCCTCCTGCCGCACCCGAAATAAACGCATTATTCGCAACTACAAAACCAAATGCACCTGATGTAAACAAATACCGAATCATTTCTTCACGTGTAGGGTTTAATCGTTCTTTCACTGCAAACAATGTACCAGGCACACATCCCGCACTTCCTGCAGTGGGGGTAGCACAAATAATCCCCATCGCTGCATTCACCTCGTTCGTTCCCATTGCCTTGCTTACAGCATCCATCACTAAGTGTCCTGAAAGAGGTGTATGCTCTTTCATATAATTTTGAATTCGCACTGCATCTCCACCTGTGAGGCCTGTAACTGATTCAACTCCCTTAAGACTGTCTTCTATTGCCTTTTCCATAACAACCAAATTTTTTTCCATTTCATCGAATACTTCTTGACGTGATTTATTTTTCACATCCATTTCTTGGCGAATCATTACTTCTGATATTGTAATGTTTTCATTCTCTGCGATTTCAACCAATTCTGCTACAGTTCGAAACATGAAAACACTCCTCCCTTATCTAGCTTACAATCTTAGATATTTGAATGATATGATCCGCATTTTCTAGTTCATGCAATACGGAATCCTCCACATTTTGATCTACCTCAATGACCATTAGTGCTTCTTTTCCTACGTCCTTCCGATTAACTTCCATATGTCCAATATTTATTTCATGCTTTGCCAATATTTTTGTAACAGAAGCAATCGCACCAAATCGATCATTATGCATAATTAAAATGGCGGGATGATTTCCTGATAGCCTTAATTCAAAGCCGTTTAACTCGGTAATTTCAACTTTCCCACCACCGATTGATATACCAACCAATTCAATGCTGTCTTTTTCATTACCGACAATTAAACGTGCCGTGTTTGGGTGATCTGTTGCTGCACTGTCTTCAATAAACTGGATATGAAAGCTCTGCTCTTCTGCAATTACTAATGATTGCGCCATACGTGTATCATCTGTTTCAAAGCCAAGTAATCCTCCTGCTAATGCAAGGTCGGTACCATGTCCTTTGTATGTCTTTGCAAAAGATCCATAAAGATGGATTTTAGCCCATGTTGGTTCACTACCAAGTAAATTCCGGGCGGCTTTTCCAATTCTTGCTGCACCAGCGGTATGTGAGCTTGACGGACCAATCATAACCGGACCTATAATATCAAATACAGAGTTATACTTCATGAACATCACCCCTATGCTTTATATTAATATAGTTCTCTTCTTTAGACCTATTGTAGATTATAACAAAAACCTTGTTAAATATCATTCTCATTATTATGGAATCCCTAAGCACTATTTGAACGTTGCTTTATGCTTCATTTATTATCTAATTCCTCTATATAGGAACCTTTCATTGCTTTCCTAAGCTAAACCATTTATAATTATCTCTTGTGGATACCGTCCAAGTGTTACGCTATGTTTCGTAAGGAGACGGAATCGGGTGGGAGAGGGATAGAAAGAGTTATGAGGAGAAAACATGCCTTATAATGTGAAACAACCGAAGTTGAAGCAAGCTTGGGGAACGGAATTAATTGCTGGTCTTGTTGGATATTTAACAACCGTTTATATAGTTATTGTTAACGGCTCTATCCTTAGTGAAGCAGGTATTCCGCTTGAAAGTGGCATGATTGCAACCATTTTAGCAAGCTTTACAGGAACTTTATTGATGGCCGTTTATGCAAAGCTGCCATTAATATTAATCCCAGGCATGGGAATTAACGCATTGTTTGCTTACTCCATTGTGACCGGTACAGGAATGTCTTTTCAGGAAGGTCTAGCAGTTGTTTTAGTTGCTTCCATAATATTTCTTATTACCGCATTTACAAAACTAGGAAACGTGCTTAAAAATGCAATTCCTGACTCACTGAAGCATGCAATAACAGTAGGACTTGGATTTTTTCTCATTTTAATTGGATTAGAAAAAAGTGGTCTCGTTGTAAAAGGGGAACATACCATTGTTGCAATTGGGGACTTTACCAGTCCAATCGTTATTGTTAGCTTAATTACCTTGTTCTTAGCAATATTTCTGTTTGTAAAAAACATTCCTGCCAATTTTCTTATAACGATGATTGGTGGTACCATACTTGCTTATGTATTCGGAACACTTCAATCATCTGGAGCAACATTAGATGTTGATCTGAAGGAAGCGATTTTTGTTCCGTCCTTTACTGCAATCAATGAGCTATCATTTTGGCTTGCTGTTTTTCCATTGGCTATGATTCTCATATTTGAAAATATGGGGTTAATCCATGGACAACTAGGGATGCTACAAAAACAAGAGAATTATGCACGCGCTTATCAGACAACTGCTTTTTCTTCTTTACTTTGTGCTTTTTTCGGGACATCCCCTACCGTTTCAGCAGCAGAAAATGCAGCAGTAATTGCATCTAAAGGAAAAACATGGATTGCAGCTTTAACAGCAAGTATCTTATTTCTTGCAACATTTCTGTTCATTCCATGGATATCGATAATTCCTAACACGGCAATTAGCCCTATTTTAATTATCGTTGGTGTGCTAATGGCGCAAAACATTCGTCACATTTCATTGGAAGATTTATCAGAAGCTATCCCTGCATTTTTGGTGACGGCGATGATTCCTTTTACTTACAGCATTGCAGACGGAATGGCCTTTGGGTTTATCGCATATCCAATCGTAAAAGTTGCATTAGGAAAAAGAAAAGAGCTATCTCCTGTGCTTCTAGTTATTGCTAGCTTATTCGTTTTAGACTTTGTCGTAAAAATAATCGATTTGTAAATAACAGAAGCGCAACCAAAAAACTCTATGGAGCATTCGATATGCTCTATGGAGTTTTTTTGGTTCTCTGTCAAATGTGGTGATATGATTTTCACTCCACCATCTCTTTTATTAGATGTATATTATAAATAATGCTTGTGCCTAAACCACAGGAAATAAGCCCGATTTCCACAGGCACGGTCACAGCTAACTTGGTAAAGGAAAGAGATCTTCCAGAGCGTGCTGGACCTAAGACATGAAACGCTACAGCAACGACACATTGCACGCAGAAAAAGCAAATGGAAAAAGACAACAACCCATTAAAATTATTTCAATTGTATCGGTGCAATCGAATTACGACCTATACCGATGCAAAATTGGAAACTGCTGCACCACCATTAGTGGAAGAAACCAACGAAGACTCCTGCAGGGAAAGAAACAACCGAAAATCATTATTGCGCCAATACAGTGGAGCAATAAGAGTTAGTATGAAGGCAAGCTAAATATCGCCTTTGCGATCAATGCTTGCACTTCACTTACCGTGGCGCCCGTGGAAAGCGCCCACCTGAATTGGAAATTAACGGAGTGCCAATCAAATCAAAAAGGCATAGCCACAACCATTTACGACTATGTCATTTTTAAAGAACAGCTGAATCACTACTAACTCTACTTCAAAAGTTAGTTTTTTACTCTTACTTTTAGGTACCGAATGCGTGTGTTTTTTTGCTTCTATTGAAGCCTTGATAGAACCAAGGGTACCACCACATGTAGTATAGAGCCCTTTTTATATTACGGAATAAAGCAAACTACATCTATACAGACCAAAAAAGCTGCCTTATATCGTTTAGATAATAAGGCAGCTTTTAACATTTAATTACTCCACAGAAAAAATATAAGAATAGATAGGTTGTTTCCCGTTATGAATTTCAATTTCTACATCTTCAAATGTAGCTTCAATATAAGCTTCCAATTGCTTTACTTCTTCCGCTTGCACATCTTCCCCATATAATATGGTTAAGATTTCATCATCTTCTTCGATCATTTCTTCTAGTAATAATTTAGCTGTTTCCAATTTGTCTGAATGAGTCGCTTTAATTTTACCATCTTCTATCCCCATAAAGTTCCCATTCTCGATTGTAATCCCGTCAATTTGCGTATCACGAACCGCATACGTAATTTGACCTGTTTTAACTTGCTTACTTGCCTCTAGCATTTGATCTTTATTCTCGTCTAATGTATTTTCCGGATGGAAAGCAAGTAACGCACTTATCCCTTGTGGAATTGTTTTTGTTGCAACAACAACGGCATTTGTATCAGCTAATTCCGCTGCTTGCTCTGCTGCCATCACGATATTTTTATTGTTCGGTAAGATAATAACATGCTTAGCATTTGCTTCTTTTATAGCTTCCGCAATATCCTGCGTGCTCGGATTCATTGTTTGTCCACCTTCAATAACAACAGAAGCTCCAAGGCTTTCAAAAAGTGCTTTTAAACCAGAACCCATCGCAACTGTGACGATTGCATTCTCCACTTTTTCTTTCGGTGCAGCTTTCTTCTCAGTTTTATCACCAACAATGGAAGTATGCTGTTCACGCATGTTCTCGATTTTCATATTAATCAAGCTACCGTACCGCTGTCCTATAGTCATCACATTTCCTGGATATTCCGCATGAATATGGACTTTTACGACATCATCATCTGAAACAACGAGTAATGAATCACCATGCTCACTTAACTCATTACGGAATGCTTCTTCGTCGAATGGTTTTTCATTTAATTTATCATCTTCAAACTTCACCATAAATTCCGTGCAATATCCGAATTCTATTTCAGATGTATCCATAAAATCTTGCGCTATTTTATGGTGCTCTGCATTTACCATGTCTTGCATTCCTACCGTGTCAATGCTTTCAGGTAGCTCTTCCCCTTTTAAAGCAGCTAAAAAGCCTTCATAAATCGTTACGAGGCCTTGTCCGCCAGAGTCAACTACTCCTACTTCTTTTAAAACAGGTAAAAGATCTGGTGTACGTTTTAGGGATGCTTTTGCTTCTTTCAATACTTTTTCCATCAAATCGATGATATCTTTTGCTTTAGAAGCTTCTTGAACCGCCTTCGCTGCCGCATCCTTTGCTACAGTTAAGATTGTACCCTCCACTGGCTTCATAACCGCTTTATATGCTGTTTTAACACCACTATCAAAGGCAACAGCAAGATCTTCAGGTGTAATGGCTGATTTTTGTTCCATCCCTTTAGCAAATCCTCTAAAAATTTGGGATAAAATAACACCTGAATTTCCTCGCGCTCCCATGAGTAGCCCTTTAGAGAAAGCTTGAGCCACTTCGGATATGTTTGTCGTGTTAAGCTGTTTAACCTCATTTGCACCTGAAGTCATTGAGAGATTCATGTTTGTTCCTGTATCGCCGTCGGGTACTGGAAAAACATTAAGTGCATTTATTTTTTCGGCATTGTTGGATAAATGGTGTGCTCCTAAACGTACCATTTGCGAAAACATCATGCCATCTAAATTGTCAATCGTCACTATACTTCCTCCTCCAAAACAATACTACGTTTAATCCTTAGAAACACGTACTCCTTGTATGAAAATATTTACGGAGTCAATTTGCAACCCTAAGGATTTATTTAATATGTACTTTACCTGTGATTGCACATTATGTGCCACTTCAGATATTTTTGTTCCATAGCTCACAATTATATACATATCAATATGGAGATGATTGTCTTCTTGTCTCACAATCACTCCTCGAGAAAAGTTTTCCTTCCGAAGGATCTCTGCAATTCCATCTCTAATTTGACTTTTTGATGCCATTCCTACAATGCCGTAACATTCAACTGCAGCACCACCAGCGATAGTTGCAATCACTTCATTCGTAATGGTCACGTGACCATCATTTGTATTCAACTCTATGGACATATTAATCCTCCTTCATTACTTTAATCATAATCATATTTTACTACATGCATGGATTTTTTAAAAGCAGACCTATCTCCACAAAAAATGTGACCATGATCTTGAATAAAATTATGGGACGATTTTATTCATAGATGGTCTCCTATATCAATTAAGTGTATCTATGATTTCGTCTCACACTTAATTAGTTTTTGCCCCTTATAACAATGAACGAATATTTTTGTTCTGTCAAGAGATTTTTCTTTATAGAAATATTGCATTATACAATGACTTATGGTAAATTGAATAAGTATTAATTGACACAGGTATGAGTAGGAGGGATTAACATGGCAAGAAAATGTGTTGTAACCGGTCGTCAAACACGCAGTGGAAACCAACGTTCCCACGCTATGAATTCCAACAAGCGTAATTGGAAAGCTAACGTACAAAAAGTTCGTATTATGGTAGATGGAAAACCAAAACGCGTATATGTTTCTGCACGCGCCTTAAAATCTGGCAAAGTAGAACGCGTATAATTATATACAACTATCATTCGTTATGAACAGAAGCACCCACTTGTTGGGTGCTTTTTTCATTTTTCTATCGATTTGGCTTGATGTTAAATATAGTGTCCTCTGTTATATAGAGGTCTACTGTGTACAACGAATTTTATCATGGATTTACTCGGATAAAAGTTAATTGTAGGTTACTCGAACTCTTGTTACACAAGTAACGTCAGAGATAGGAGTGATAAATTTATCTTTGGGCTTGAAGCCTTTAGACAAGAAATACATCACCACATTTGCCAAAGAACCATCTATATTTACGTTAATTATAAAGCTTGTTTACAGCGTATAAAAAAAGCTTCTGTCAACCAATAATTGACAAAAGCAACTTCTGACTATTTCTCTTTTTTAAAAACACCGATCACGATTCGAACAAAGCCTCCGATAAATCTTGGAAGTTTAATAGTATAAAATTTCATGAGTTCGACCTCCTCATTTTGCAAAAAGCTTACATTGGAATCGTAACAAATTAGGAATCACGACTCTTTACTAGTATTAATATGCCTTCAGTGTATGAAAAAGTACCACTATTTGAAATAAGCTTATTTGAAATACATCGTGTCGAACCCAATGAAATCGTCGCAGCTTTTAATGGATAATAAAACCCTTGTAATGTTAAACCTGTTACCGAATTGGTTAGCGGAAGAAAAGAAATATTTGGATATCTTCCATTTTCCTGCACAGTATACGATCCCGGCTTTGTCACTTCTAATTCATTTAAATTATCCACTATAATTCCACGAATCCCTTTTTCTAGAAGTAGATATAAAGCTTGGACATTCACTAAGGTATGATCTAGGCGACCACCGGTTACAGCAAACAAATATACTTTTTGAGGATTTAATTCGATTGCTTTATTTAACGCAATTTCAAGGTCTGTTTCATCCTTTTCGTCTGGATACGCTTTATAATTAGAAGCATGCTTTTCTATTAGATTCTTTTGTAACTTATCAACTGAATCAAAGTCACCTAATGCATAATCCAGCTTCATACCTGCCTCAATTATATAGGTTGCTCCAAGATCGGCTCCAATCCAAATGTCTACTTCTCCGCTATAATCGGTCAAATCTGGCAATGCATCCCTCGGTCCATTTGCTACAATTGCAACACATACCATCTATTTAACCCTTTGTTGACTCTATAATTGATTGAATTGCTTCTTGACGGTCTGTTTTATTAAAAATAGCACTTCCTGCAACTAACACATCTGCTCCTGCATCGGTACACCATTTTGCTGTTTCTGTATTTACACCACCGTCTACTTCTATCTCAAACGTTAGATTTCGTTCTTTTCTCCACTTAGCAACTTGTTTTATTTTTTCTGCCGCTTCATAAATAAAGGACTGTCCTCCGAATCCAGGGTTAACTGTCATAATTAATACTAAATCCACATTTGGAAGAACATCGCGAATCATTTCAATGGGTGTCCCTGGATTAATGGTTACACCAGCTTTTACGCCAGCATTTTTAATCATTTCAATTGTTCGGTGTAAATGGACACAGGCTTCTTGATGAACTGTAATGATTGAAGCGCCAGCATCAGCAAATGCCTGAATATATTGATCTGGGTTTTGGATCATTAAATGAACATCTAAAGGAAGGGATGTAATCGGCTTTATTGCATCGACAATTAATGGTCCAATTGTAATATTTGGTACAAAATTACCGTCCATTACGTCTACATGGATGTAATCGGCACCTCCTGCCTCTACATCTTTTATTTCCTCTCCTAGCTTGGCAAAATCAGCTGATAAAATAGATGGTGCAATTTTCGTCATCGTTAATACCTCGGCTTTCTTAATTGGATTTCTTCATAAAAGCGAACATAATGATCATAGCGATAATTCATAATGTCCCCTTTTTCTACAGCTTCTTTTACTGCACATTTTGGCTCATTAATATGCATACAGCCACGAAATTTACAAGCATGCTGACGTTCTCTAAACTCTGGAAAGCATGTGGCGAGTATGTCCAGTTCTATTTCTTGAAAATCTAACGAACTAAATCCAGGTGTATCCGCAATGAGTCCACCATTTATTTCTACTAATTCCACATGGCGTGTTGTATGCTTTCCTCTTCCTAGACTTTTTGATATTTCTCCTGTTTCAAGGGTTAAGGATGGCTGCAGTGCATTTAATAAGGATGATTTCCCAACACCTGATTGTCCAGCAAATACCGTTACACGTTCCTTAAAGTAATGCTTTATTGCTTCAACATCTTCCGTGCTTTTTGTGGAAATAAACTCGATCGGATAACCAATTTGTTCATACTCACGCTTGAATTTCTCCATGCTGACCATGTCTTTATCTGTCAGCTTATCCTTTTTTGTTATAAAAATAATTGGTTTAATTTCTTTTGCTTCAATCAATACTAAAAAGCGATCGAGCAGAACCGTACTAAACACTGGTTCTGCTGCTGAGCTAATAATGACAGCCTGATCAACATTGGCAATTGGTGGACGAACCAATTCATTTTTTCGTTGTTTAATTTCTGTAATGTATCCTTCTCGATGATCATTTATATCATATACGACAAAGTCTCCGACTAAAGGAGTTATCTTTTTATTACGGAAAACACCTCTCCCTTTACACGAAATGATCTCTTGGCCTGTTTTCACATAATAAAATCCGCTCAGTGCCTTCATTATCCTGCCTTCTGGCATTTATTCACCCTCTTCGTATGCTACAGTTTTGTTAAGGACTACTTCACCATCACGTATCACTTTGTATTCCCCATTCGAGTCTGGTGCAATCATTAACTTAATCGTATACTCCTTGTCCTTCGTAATCTCATCTTCTTTGTAAACTTCCGATATTTGATTATTCATATCTCCGATGTATATTTGAACCGTTTGAGGTGTTGGCTTTTCATCTTCTTCTGCCTCTTCTTCTGGATTATAAGGAACCGTAAATGTAATCGAATGCGTTGATGGTGGTTTTTCTTCTGGACCAATGGAAATGTATACATCTACCGTTGCACCTTTCTCCAATGCAGTGTTTGCAGAAGGCTTTTGTCGGATAACTTGTCCTTTAGGAACGGTATCAGAGTTCTCTTCAATTTCATTCATCTTAAGACCCTGATCAGCTAAATATTCCTTTACCTCATCACGTGACATTCCACGTAAATTATTTAAGCTAATCAATTCTGGACCACTGCTTATTTCAAAGATAACCTTTGTCTCCCCAGGAATTACTTCCGCATCTGGAGCGGGTTGAATTTGATTAATAATCTCACCTACTGGCTGATCCGAATGCTTTTCGTACGCAATTACTTCCTGGTAATTTTTTTCTTCTAGCATTCTTTTTACTTGATCAAAGTCCCGTCCTACATAATCTTCAAACGTTTCTTTTTCTTTTCCTTGGCTAACAAAAACCGTTACGGTATAATTTTCCTTCACCGATTTTCCTGCTTTTGGATCCGTTTTTACAACATAGCCTTCTTCAATTTCATCGGAATATATCATTTCTTGTTCTGCTTTTAAATTTAATTCTTCCAATGCATCAACAGCATCCTGATACTCCATTTCAGCAACATTTGGTATAACAACATCCTTCGGCTTTAACATACCTGGAACCAAGAAAAGTGCAGCAACAAGTGAAGCAAGTAAAACAAACAGAATAGTGAAGCTAATGATAAGCTTCTTTTTTCTTCGTTGCTTTTTATCTGGAACCGGTTTGGATTTCGATTTTGATTTTACTTTTTCTTTTCCCTTTTTATTTGCTTTTTTTGTATCTGCATTTGCTTGATGCACGATCGTATCTTGATGTGAATCCGATATTTGCGTTTCTGTAATAATCGGAATCGCCTTCGTTTCCTCTCCTAACTCATTAGGTGGAACATATTTTTCTTCATTAATACGACTTGGATCAAGTGCAGACTCTAGACTTGCTTCCATTTCGTATACCGTAGCGAATCGGTGAAATGGATCCTTTGCTGTTGATTTTAAAACAATATTTTCCACACTTTGTGGAATTTCAGGGTGAAACCTTCGAACAGAAGGGGTTTCGTTTTGCAAATGCATTAAAGCAATTGACACTGGGGATTGCCCAGAAAACGGCAGCCGTCCTGTTAACAGCTCATAAAAAACAATACCTAGTGAATAAATATCCGATTTTTTAGTTGCCATTCCACCTCTTGCTTGTTCCGGTGATAAATAATGAACAGAGCCTAGCACAGAATTAGTCTGTGTCAATGCAGTAGCACTCAATGCAATCGCGATTCCAAAATCTGTTACTTTTACTTGACCATATGTATTGATTAAAATATTTTGAGGCTTTATATCACGATGGACAATATCATTTTCATGTGCATGGGCAATAGCTGAGGTTATTTGCTTCATAATATCAATTGCTTCCATAACCTCCAATGGTCCATGACGGTGAATATATTCCTTTAAAGTCATCCCCTCTACATATTCCATAACCATATATAAAATATGATCTTCTTCTCCTACATCATAAATATTTACGATATTAGGGTGGGATAAGCTGGTTGCTGATTGTGCTTCTCTATCAAATCGAGCAATAAATTCTTCATCATTTGCAAATTCCAATCGCAATACCTTAATTGCTACATCTCTTTCAAGAATTATATCGGTCGCCAAATATACATTGGCCATCCCGCCTCCACCAATTGTTTCTTTAATTTGATAACGTTCTCCTAATAATCGACCGCTTAGCACGCTTCATCACCAGCTTTCTCTGATGAAATATGCTGAATCATCACAAGGGATACATTATCTTCCCCACCGCGTTCGTTTGCTAATTGAATCATTTGTTGTCCTGCCGTCTTTAAATCGGTTGCTTCTTGTATGAAAGTAAATAGTTCTTCATCTTCAACCTTATCCGTTAGTCCATCCGAGCATAATAATAGCTTGTCTCCTGATTCCCAACTAATTGATTGAATGTCCGAAGCAACCTGTTCTTCAGTGCCTAACGCTTTCAAAACAATGTTTTTTCGCGGGTGATGCTGGGCATCTACCTTCGTAATTTGACCAGATCGAACAAGTTCATTTACGAGAGAGTGGTCTTCAGTAACTTGATTAAATCCGTGTTCATTGAGCACATAGCATCGACTGTCACCAATATGCGCAATTGTAAAAAACTCATTCGTACAAATCGCAATAACAATCGTTGTACCCATTCCTTTACATTCTTCGTTTTCGATTGAATGCTGGTAAATTGAATGGTTAATATCATTTAATGCATGAGATAGCCATTCTTCAGCCTTCTCCGGTGAGGTCAATTCTGATGTAGCTAGCCATTTTTGTTCCATTTGCTTTGTTGCCATTTGACTTGCAACATCTCCTGCACGATGTCCACCCATTCCATCAGCAATAACGGCCATTATTTGACCAGAGGCATTTTTGTATACACCTCCAGCATCTTCGTTATGGCGTCTAACCTGACCTGTATCTGTTAAAAACAGTCCTTCCATCATTCCACCCCATTAATCATAGGCTTTTATTTATATACAGTATTACACAAAAAGCACAATAAAAGAATTTTTTTATGTTTTTTTAATCTATAACGAATTAAAGCCATCTCTTCACGAGCGAAGTTCAGAATATATGACATCTACAAGTGGCGTGTTACTCTAGTTAAAAAGAAGCCATCCGTATTATACGTTTGTGGGAATATTTGTAAACCATATGGTGTTATTCCTTGGGACTCATTTAATATAGTGGGAAGCTCTTCAAAAAAATGTGCATCCACATTAAATTCAGGATTACTTGTAAGAAACGCTTTTATCACTTCTTCATTTTCTGTTGGATCCACAGTACATGTACTATAAATAAGACTACCTTTGTCTTTTAATAATGGTGCTACACTGTCTAAAATTTCACGTTGGATTTTAGCTAATTGAGCAATATCGTTTTCTGTTTTACTATATTTTATATCCGGCTTTCCTCGAACAACCCCTAGTCCTGAACAAGGCGCATCAACAAGGATGCGATCAAAACTTTCGGACGCATACATCGTATGTAGTTGTCTTGCATCAGCTTGCTTTGGCTCGATAATAGACAATTGAAGCTGCTCCATTTTTTGCTGGATTAGCTTGATCTTGCGTTGGTGTAAATCATGTGCATGAATTTCACCGCTGTTTTGCATTTTTTCTGCAAGGTGTGTTACTTTCCCGCCAGGTGCACTACAAGCATCAAGAACTTTCATGCCAGGTTCAGCTTGCATCATTTCACCAACAAGCATCGAACTTTGATCTTGAATGGTAACTTTCCCTGCTTTCCACAACGCTGATTTCATGATATTCCCTTTTTCAATTATGATTCCTTGCTCTGAGAAGTCAGATGGGCGAACTTCTATCCCCTCTTTTTGCAATATTGCCATTGCTTCATCACGATTAATTAGCAGGGGTTGAACGCGAATTGATACTGGTTTATGTGTTGTATTCGCTATACACATTGCTTTTGTAATTTCATAACCGTAATGTGTTATCCAACGTTGTACAAGCCATGTAGGATGACTCGTTTCCACGGCTATTCGTTCCACATCGTCTGAAATTAAATCAGTATTTGGTACGCCATTTCGCTGAATGTTTCGTAACACGCCATTAATCAAAGCTGCAATGCCACGATGCCCTCGTTGTTTGCCGATTTCTACTGCTTCATGGATGATGGCATGGTCTGGAATCTTATCTAAATAAACCATTTGATAGATCGACATACGAAGAAGCATCTGTACCCATGGCTGAAGCCTCTTTTTCCCTTTTATAAAATGCTGGATATAAAAGTCCAATGTTAGCTTTTGTTGTATGGTTCCGTAAACTATTTCAGTTAGTAAAGCCTCATCTTTTACAGGAATATGCTTTGATTTAATTTCATGATTAATTAATAAATGACTATATCCATTGTCTTGATCGATTCGTAGTAAAAGATCTAATATTGTATTTCGAAGCAGATATTTTTCCACAATTACTCACCTAATATTTTCCCGATTTTAATTCGTTCACTGGATCCTAATAAATATTCCTTGACAGACATTCGTTTTTTTCCTGATGGTTGAATTTCTGTAATTCTCACAGCTTTTTTGTTACCGCATATTACCGTTAAACCTTCGTCATTTGGCTTAGCAACAATTTGCCCTGGTACACCTGAATATTCATTATTATCAACTTCTCCCCACCAAACTTTCATTGGTTGATTATCATATGTTGTAAACGCTACTGGCCATGGATGAAGTCCCCTAATTTGGTTATAAATCGAAGTGTTTGCTTTACTCCAGTCGATACGCTCTTGCTCACGCTTAATATTAGCTGCAAACGTTGCCTTTACATCATCTTGCTTCATGGGCTGAAGCTCACCATTAAATAGCTTCGGTAAGGTTTCTATTAATAATTGTGCCCCTGCTGTTGATAATTTATCATGCATCGATCCTACATGATCAGCTTGTTCAATTGGCACACGAACTTGCGTTAAGATATCACCTGCATCAAGCTTCTCAACCATATACATTATGGTTATACCTGTCTCTTGTTTTCCTTGCATGATTGCATAATGGATTGGTGCTCCCCCACGTAATTCAGGTAATAACGAGGCATGAACATTAATACAACCAAATGCTGGTGCATCTAATAGACCTTTAGGAAGCAATTGTCCATATGCCGCAGTAACGATTAAATCTGGGTTATAATCAATAATTTCCTGGTATGCTTTCGTCAATTTTTCAGGCTGATAAATCGGAATACCATGCTGTTCTGCTTCTACCTTTACAGGAGGAGGAGTCAATATTTTTTTTCTTCCCTTTGGTCGATCAGGTTGTGTAACAACAAGTACTACTTCATATTCGGATTCTATTAGCGTTTTTAAAATTGGCACTGAAAAATCTGGTGTACCCATAAATACAATTCGTTTCAAGCAAATCCCTTCTTTCCTATAGCTTTACATGAGTTGATACGGCTGCATATCAACAGTTACTAGTAAATCTTCCTTGCGAATTTCTTCATCTAATTGGTCGATAATCTTTTTAATATATACGCGAAGCTTTGGTTCGTTTTTGTATTTTAACATGCATTGATAGCGATATCTATCCTTCATCTTTAAAATTGGAGATGGTGTTGGTCCAAGAACAACCGTATCTTTGTGCACGCATTGTACGAGCATCCTTGCTATTCGTTGTGTTACCTGAACAGCTTTCGCATGATTAGGATGAGAAACAGTTAATAACGTTAAATATACATAAGGTGGGTATTGGAATGTTCTTCTCATCTTCATTTCATGTTGAAAAAATTGCTCAAAATCATATTTACTCGCTAACATAATACTATAATGTTCAGGTGTATACGTCTGAACAATTACTTTCCCTGGCAATTCATGTCTACCTGCTCTCCCACTAACCTGTGTTAAAAGCTGAAAGGTTTTTTCAGAAGAACGAAAATCAGGTAAATGTAACATCGAATCAGCAGTTAATACACCTACCAACGTGACATTTTCAAAATCAAGTCCTTTTGCAATCATTTGCGTCCCGAGAAGAATGTCTGCTTCTTTGTTCGCAAATTGTCGCAGCAACCGTTCATGTGCGCCTTTTCTACTTGTTGTATCGACATCCATACGTATAATGCGGGCTTCTGCAATAAGCTGTGTTAACGCTTCTTCCACACGCTGGGTCCCTGTTCCAAAATAGCGAATAGAATCACTCTCACAGGAAGGACAATTTGATGGCATTGGCTCCTCATAGGAGCAATAATGGCATTTTAATTGATTGCTCTGCTTATGAAACGTTAAAGCGATGTCACAATGGGGGCATTCTTTCACATGGCCACAATCTCTGCACATGACAAACGTGGAATAGCCGCGACGATTTAATAGAAGCACAATTTGTTCACCACGCGCCATTGTTGCTTCTACTTCTTCTTTGAGCGCTCTCGAAAACATGGTGCGATTTCCTGCATGAAGCTCATTTCGCATATCAATTATTTCTACCTCTGGCATCCCTTTATTATTTGTTCGTTTATTTAAGGTTAATAGCTTATAAACATGCTTCTTTGCACGTGCATAAGATTCTAGTGTCGGTGTGGCACTTCCTAAAATAACTGGACAATTATTCGTTTTTCCACGCTGAATTGCAACATCACGCGCATGATATCTTGGCTGATCTTCCTGCTTGTAGGTTGTCTCATGCTCTTCGTCAATAATAATAATGCCTATATTTTCAAACGGTGCAAAAATAGCCGAACGTGCTCCAACAACTACTTTTACTTCCTTCCGATAGATCTTTCGCCACTCATCATATTTTTCACCATTTGATAATGCACTATGCAACACAGCAACTTTCGATCCAAACCTTCCTTTAAAACGGTTAACCATCTGTGGTGTAAGTGATATTTCAGGAACAAGTACAATTGCTTCCTGCCCTTTTTCTAAAACATCTTGTATAGCTTGAAGATAAATCTCCGTTTTACCACTCCCGGTAATTCCGTGCAGTAAAAATATATCGTGCTTTCCTTGCTCAATCTGCTTTTTAATCGGCTTAATTGCTTTTGCTTGCTGCTCAGTTAATGGTAATGGCGCTGTTTGTGGAAAAGAAGAATCGTCATATGGATTTCGGTACACCTCTTGCTTATATGTTTTTAGTAATGATTTCTGAACTAAGGTTCTAATAGTAGAATGACTTGTATGAAACTGCTTTAATAAAGCGGATTGTTCCACTGCTTCCGAATGATTAATAAAGAAACGAATAATATCTCGTTGTTTTTTTGCAGACGTCGGTAAATCCAATAATGCTTCTTCTAGTAAATAAAGCTCCTTTGCAGGTGACACCATTGTAATTTGTTTCTTCGTAATTCTAGATTTTACAATGTATTCAAGCTCAATTTCTCCAGTCTCTATTACTTTTCTCAATAAGCGATAAGGAACCTTAGCAGCGACAAATTCTGCGTATGCTAATCGATCGCGTCCCTGAAATAGAATTTCTAATTGATCTGGTAACCGCTCCGTTGTCATACGAACGAGCTCTTTATCATAGTTTGCTTTTAACACTTGTGGAAGCATTGCTTGATAAGCAGTAATATAAAAGCTTAATGTTTCATTAGCAAGCCACTTACCAAGTTTAAGCAATTCATCGGTTAACACAGGAGTAATATCAAGCACGTCAACGATTTCTTTTAATTTATCAAAATGAGAGGAATCTGCTTTTCCTACAACAAACCCCATGACCTTCCGCGGACCGAACGGTATAATAACACGCATTCCAACTTCTAGCACTTCTTGGAAACGAGTTGGAACGAGGTAGTCAAATGTTTGATTTACCTGTCGGCTCGGAACGTCAACAATCACTTTTGCAATATCCACTATGCTTCATCCTTCATATCTTGTTCAATCAATAGTAATAGCTGTTCCGCAATCTTTTGTTTCGTCGCTAGTGGAAGCTGTTTTTCCGAGCCTTTTTTGTTTAGATAGGTTACGGTATTCGTATCGCCTTCAAATCCAGCTCCTTTTATCGCAACATTGTTAATAACAATCGCATCTAACTTTTTTTTCAATAGCTTTTTCCGTCCATATTCGATAGGATGTGCTGTTTCTGCAGCAAATCCTACTAGAAATTGATCTGTTTTCCTTTGGCCAAGCGTAGCTAAGATATCTTTTGTCCGTTCCATTTCAATTTGCCATTCGCCAGCCTTTTTTTTCATTTTATCGTCATAAACAAGCTTTGGTCTGTAATCTGCAACAGCAGCAGACTTGATTACAATATCATGTGTATCAAAATGGGCTAAAACAGCGTCATACATCTCTTCGGCTGTAACAATATCTATTCGTTTAATTTGTTTATGCTGGATTGATAGTGTAACAGGCCCCGTAATCAACGTAACTTCTGCCCCCATTGAAGCTGCTGCCTCTGCCAATGCAAATCCCATTTTTCCGGAAGAGCGATTCGTAAAAAAGCGCACTGGATCAATTTTTTCTCTTGTAGGACCTGCAGTAATAAGTACTTTTTTACCTACGAGCTTTTGCTGGATTTGCTGGTGCGATTGAATTACTTTAATAATCTGTTCTGGCTCCTCAAGTCTTCCTTTTCCTATCCATCCACATGCAAGATAGCCTGCACCTGGTTCAATAAAGTGACAGTCCCTTTGAACTAGTAGCTGCATATTATGCATCACCGCTGGATGCTGATACATATTTACATTCATTGCCGGGGCAATGTAAATAGGTGCTTGTGTAGCTAGTAATGTAGTAGTTAACATATCATCCGCAATTCCATTGGCCAGCTTTGCAATTATATTTGCCGTTGCTGGAGCAATAATAACGAGATCTGCCCAATCCGCAACATCAATATGCGCAATGACCTTAGGATCTTGTTCATCAAATGTATCTGTATAAACACGGTTTCGAGATAATGCTTGAAAGGTAAGAGGAGAAACAAATTCACATGCACTTTTTGTCATGACCACTCGTACATTTGCGCCTTGCTGCGTTAGCTTACTCGTAAGTGCACATGCCTTATATGCAGCAATTCCTCCTGTAACTCCTAATAATATGTTTTTATTAGCAACCATCTTATTCATCCTCTTTGTATTAATCTTTCTATCACTCTAGTTTAGTTATACCATATTTTGCATTACATTTGTCGGTTCTACTATTTGCTTTTGAGGGTTGTTTTACACGGTTTCATTCACTTTAACTAAAAAGAGAATACCCTCGCGAACTAATTATAAGCGAGGGTAATTGTCTCTTATTTATTTTCTTCTATTACTAATTTTCCAGCCAAAATTTCTTCTAGTGCCATACCTACAAATTTATGTGATTTGGGTGTTTCAATCATTAAGTTGTTTAACTCACGAATTTGTCTTGCACGTTTTGCAGATAAAGTTACCAGACTATATTTTGATTTAATTTTGTCCTGTAGTGCATCAATGGATGGTTCAAGCATCATTTTATTTCATCCTCCAATATTTTCTTATATTGTTTAGCAATTCGTTCCCGCTTTAAATGTTCACTTTGAATAATGGATTGTATTTTATGAACAGCTTGATTGACATCATCGTTCACGACAACATAATCATAAGCATCCATTAATTCAATTTCATTTCTTGCTTCTTTTAAACGATTTTTAACTAATTCATCTGATTCGGTCCCACGACTAACAATTCGATTTTTCAATTCCTCTAAGCTTGGAGGAAATAGAAAAATAAAGACTCCTTCAGGAAAGTTTTTCTTCACTTGTAATGCACCTTGCACTTCAATTTCTAAAAAAACATCGTACCCTGCCTGCAGCGTTTCCTCAACATATTCTCTTGGTGTGCCATAGTAATTATTTACGTATTGCGCATATTCCAGTAATTTGTTCTCGGCAACTAACTGTTCAAATTCTTCCTTTGATTTATAAAAATAATCTACACCGTCTACCTCGCCAGGGCGTTTATTACGAGTAGTCATAGAAATCGAGTATTTCAAATCTGTTTTCCGATCAAAAAGCTCCTTTCTGACCGTACCCTTTCCTACTCCAGATGGTCCAGATAAAACAAATAATATGCCTTTCTCTTCAATCAACGCGTTTCCTCCTAATAATGCTGATAACATCTAATTATAATTACTTTTTATCATCTAATCAATACTTTATGCTACTCATCGGAAATTTCATCATGGCTTAATACACGTTGTCCAACTGTTTCCGGCTGAACGGCAGATAATACAACATGATCACTATCTGTTATAATTACTGCTCTCGTACGTCTACCATACGTTGCATCCACCAATTTATTATTATCCCTAGCTACTGTAATAATCCGTTTAATTGGCGCTGATTCTGGTGAAACAATGGAAATAACCCGGTTAGCAGATACAACATTACCAAAACCTATATTTACTAATTGTAAGCCCACACTTTTTCCCCCTTACTTCACTAACTCTCTTTAATTTAATAATATCATCCATTATATGGGAACTAGTTATTAAAATACAACGTTTTACTCGATATTTTGAACTTGTTCTTTAATTTTCTCTAAAATTGTTTTTAAGTTTACTGTCCATTCGCCAATTTGACTATCCGATGATTTCGACCCAATCGTATTAATTTCCCGGTGCATTTCTTGAACGATAAAATCAAGTTTTCTTCCGATTGCTTCTGCTTGATGCATCGTTTCTTCAAACAATTCAGCATGGCTCCTCAAGCGAGTGATTTCTTCTGTTATATCGCCTTTTTCAGCGAGTAAGGAAATTTCTTGATAAATACGATGATCTTCAATTTTTTCCTGGTAATTTTCTAAGTGTTCATGGAGACGTTCTAATATGCGTGCACGATATTCGGAAATAACCTGTGCTCTGCGCTCTTCTATTAATAATACCATATTTTGAACGGTTTTTATTCTATCTGTTAAATCTTTCGCTAAAAAGGCACCTTCTTCTTTTCTCATCTCAAATACTTTTAGCACTGCTCGCTCTGTACTCTTAAGCACATGTCCTATCAATTCATGCGGTTGTTGTTCCTTTTCATGTATCGTTATAATCTCTGGTAATGCAGTAAGCATAGCCATGGGAATATCCCCTGATAATTGATACCTTTCCTTAGCTTGCTTAAGCTCATTCATATATTCATCAAGCAAAGCCCAATCTGTTGTAAGTGTTCGACTGACAAAACCAGTCCCTTCTAAGCTAATAAACACTTCAATTCGACCACGGTGAAACGTCTTCGCAATAATACGCTTTATTTTTTCTTCTAAGAATAGCAAGGAACGAGGAAGCTTCAATACGACATCTAGAAAACGATGATTTATACTTTTAATTTCCACATTAATGGTATTATTTTCTATTGTAATTTGATCTCTTCCATAGCCTGTCATACTGTTCGTCATAAAAATCACATCCATTTTATGTATAGACTCATTATACCAATGAAATTCCATGAACAAAAGTGACCATAATTTTTTACCTGAATACGTTACGAGCAACGATGGCAAAAGATCCTTCCCCATAAAAGCAGAAGAGGATAACAGCCTCAACAACTCGATAAGTAATTTATTCGAATGAAAACATAAAAAAATAAGTCTGAATATATTCAGACTTATTTTAGTGAAGAAGCCGCTTTTTGCTTTCGAGGAAGTTGAAGTGCTGCCCACGAAAAGCGAAGAGTATTAGGCTAGAACGTAAATCGCACAATCGCTTTTTTGAATGAAAAAAATCTTGTCCCAGCGTCATTTCATTTATTTTTTTGTGAATCCAAACAAAAATGTTGGTATCGCACTTAATCCGAGTATGAGCAACCAATCACGCCCACTTAAGAAAGTCGTATGGAAAATAGGTTGTAATGGTTGCCAGTAAATCACGATAAGCAATAAAATAATGGAAGACAGCACAGATAAGACGAGATACATATTCTCAAATGGATTTCGATCAAAAATAGACTGCTCACAACGACAATCAAATACATGAATCAATTGCGCCATGACAAGTGTTGCAAAAGCCACTGTTTGCCCATGCACTAAGTGGGCAGAATGATCATACGTAAGTATGAATGCAATTAATGTAATAATCCCGATTACAATTCCTCTACTAACAATTTTAAAGCCAAGTCCTCTGGAGAATACACCTTCTCTAGGATTTCTAGGACCTCTTCTCATAACATCCTTTTCTGCCTGATCTAATCCCAATGCCATTGCCGGTAATCCGTCAGTTACAAGGTTAACCCATAATATCTGCACAGGTACTAAAGGTAATGGTAGTGCCAAAAGCATAGCAAACAGCATGACCAGTATTTCTCCAACATTTGATGCTAATAAATATCGGATAAATTTTCGGATATTCTCATAAATATTACGCCCTTCATTAATAGCAGCTTTTATCGTGGCAAAGTTATCATCCATTAAAATAAGTGATGATGCTTCTTTTGTTACATCTGTTCCACTAATCCCCATGCTTATTCCAATATCACTTGCCTTAATCGCCGGTGCATCATTAATCCCATCTCCTGTCATGGCAACGACATGTCCTTTTGCTTGAAATGCTTGGACAATTTTAAGCTTATGGGCAGGAGTTACACGTGCAAAAACATATACATCATCAATAACCGCTTCTAGCTCATCTACTGACATTCGATTTAACTGTTGCCCATCAATAACCTTCCCGTCATTTGGAAGCAAGTTTAAATTCTCAGCAATTGCCTTTGCTGTTTTAGCATGATCTCCTGTAATCATTACCGTTTTTATCCCAGCGGCCTGACACTCGGCTATAGCCCCTTTTACTTCTTTTCTAGGCGGATCCATCATTCCAAATAATCCAATAAAGGTCATATCTTTTTCTAAAAAGTCAGCATCTAAGGAAGCGTTCTTAGAAAGAGGCTTCATGCTAATCGCAATCGTCCGTAACGCTTTTTCAGCCATATGATCAATTGCTGCTTCAATATTCGTTTTATTAGCATGCTTTAATAACGTTCGCCCATTTGCTTCCATCACATACGATGACCGTGGTAGTAATACTTCAGGTGCTCCTTTTGTAATAAGAAAACGTCGCTTGTTCTCATCCTCTAAAATAATACTCATTCGTTTACGGTCAGAGTCAAAAGGAATCTCTTTAATAATTCGAAATGACTCTGCTAATTCCATCGATAATCCAAGTTTTCTAGCAGCAACGATTAAAGCTCCATCAGTTGGATCACCGTCTACATAATATTTTCCTTTGCGAACGAATAAAGAAGCATTATTACAAAGCATTCCATACAAAAGCATCATTTCCAAATTAGGAAAGTGTCGATCTATCTTACGCTCCTGTACATAATAATCACCAATTACATCATATCCATCACCAGTTACAGAAAGATTTTTTCCATTTAAGAACAACGATTTTACGGTCATCTGGTTTTCCGTCATTGTTCCTGTTTTATCCGAGCAAATAACTGATGCACAGCCGAGTGTTTCTACTGCTGAAAGCTTTCTTACGATAGCGCGCTTTCGAATCATTCGCTGTACACCTAGTGATAAGGCAACCGTCACAATTGCTGGCAGACCTTCTGGAATAGCGGCTACAGCTAATGAAACCCCTGCAAGAAACATTTGATATACTGGATGTCCTTGATAAATTCCAACGATGACTACGAGCAATGTAAGCATTAATGCTAAAAAAATTAATATTTTCCCTAGCTCTGCTAGCTTTCGCTCCAACGGTGTTGGTACTTTTTTTGTACTGGCCATTAAGGAAGCAATTTGCCCCATTACGGTATGCATTCCTGTACCAACAACAATACCAATTGCATGACCTCGAGTAACCATCGTTCCTTTAAAGCCCATATTTAATTGATCCTGTGGGTCTAGGTCATCACTTGAAATAGCTGTTGCATGCTTGGCAACTGGTAGTGACTCACCGGTCAGTGCAGACTCTTCTGTTTCCATACCATTAGATTGAACAATACGAATGTCTGCTGGAATACGATCGCCACTGTATACCCGAACAACGTCGCCGGTAACTACATCCTTTGAAGCGATTTTTTCCCATTTCCCTTCACGAAGCACATTTGCCATAGGTGCAGATAATTCCTTGAGCTTTTCCAATGAATTTTCTGCTTTTTGCTCTTGAAAATATCCAATAAATCCATTAATTAGTACAATAACCATAATAGCAATGGCATCAATATATTCTCCGAGCATTCCTGCTATTAATGTTGCAGCGAGAAGAACGAGAACCATAAAATCTTGAAATTGCTTTAAAAAAATTAACCCTTTTGATACTTTTTTGCTGCCTTCTAATACATTAGGCCCAAATTCTTTTCGTCTTTTTTCTACTTGCTTTTGCGTTAGTCCCTTACTCGTTACTACATGAAGCTTTTGCTCTACCCGTTCAATATCAAGCTGATACCATTTTTTCACGATTCATTCCTCCAAGCGATAATCAAAACAGCATTAAATTCATAGCACAGATTTGCTTTATTCCATATCTATGCAGACTTGTCCTGAAACATGCTATAATTGCCTGAGAGGTGAAGTCATATGCCATTTGACGGTATCGTTACAAGAGCAGTAACTGAAGAATTAAAAAAACAATTAATTCCTGGAAAGATTACTAGAATCCATCAGCCAACAGACACAGAATTAACCCTTACTATACGAAGTCAAGGAACAAATCACACCCTATTATTTTCAATCCATCCAACCTATGCCAGATTCCATGTAACAAATGATAAATATATTAATCCAGAAACACCCTCCATGTTTTGCATGGTGCTTCGCAAATATTTGGCAGGTGCAATCATAGATTCAATTGATCAACTAGGATTAGAACGAATTATTACGTTTTCTATCCAAACTCGAAATGAAATTGGCGATATTGCCAATCACAAGCTAGTTTTAGAGTTGATGGGCAAGCATAGCAATATCATGCTAATTGATGAGGAGAAAAATCATATTTTAGATAGTATGAAGCACATTTCGCTGGCCAAAAATCGTCATCGGACAATTCTTCCTGGTGCTCAATATTTGCTTCCGCCAACACAAAACAAAGCAAATCCGCTGCTGATTCACGGGGAAGAGCTTATTCGTAAGCTTGATTTTAACGCTGGAATGCTGGATAAACAGATAGTCCAAACATTAGAGGGCTTTTCTCCAACGATTGCAAAAGAGATCATTGCCCGTTCCGAGCTAGGAAAGCCGGAAACATATGCTGAAAAGTTCTCAGAAATACAATCATTACTTCTGCAACATCACTATGAGCCTACGATATACAAAAACAAACGCGAAGATTTTCATGTCATTCCACTAACAGCGTTTCATGGTGAAAAGGTAACATTCGATACTGCAAACGAAATGCTTGATCAATTCTTTTCTGGAAAAGCCGAGCGGGATCGTGTAAAACAACAAGCGAAGGATTTATTTAAGTTTATTCGCAATGAAAAAGAAAAGAATGAACGCAAGCTAAAAAAACATAGACAAACGTTAAAGAAAGCGGAAAATGCGAACCAGTATCAAAAGATGGGAGAGCTTTTGACTGCTAATATGCATTTAGTTTCTATTGGAGATACAGAAGTAACGGTGATTGATTATTATGATCCGGATCAAATTGAGTTCACGATTCAGCTTCAAACGAATAAAACCCCAAGCGAAAATGCGCAAAGCTTTTTTAAAAAATACCAAAAACTGAAAACGTCGAGACAGGTAATCGAAATAGAAATAGAAAAAACGATTTCTGAAATCAACTATTTAGATCAATTATTACAGCAAATTGACGTTGCTAGTGAAGAAGATATTGAAGAAATAAGAGAAGAATTACGTGAAGAAGGATATTTGAAACACAAATCAAAGCAAAAAAAGAAGGCAAATAACCAACGCAAGCCGAAGCTAGAGACCTACGAATCCTCTGATGGAACATTGATTCTCGTTGGGAAAAACAACAAACAGAATGAGTATTTAACAACAAAATTAGCCTTTCGTGATGAGATATGGTTGCATACGAAAGATATACCAGGCTCCCATGTTGTTATTCGCTCAAAGGACCCTTCTGAAACGACCATTATAGAAGCTGCTAAATTAGCTGCCTACTTTAGTAAATCGCGAAGCTCATCTTCAGTGCCAGTCGATTACACGAAGGTAAGACATGTCAAAAAACCAAATGGAGCCAAGCCTGGCTATGTAACGTATGAGCAGCAAAAAACCGTTTTTGTTACACCTGAAACATCTATTCTTGCTTTAAAAAAATAAAGAAAAGGATTTGTAAAAAAAGGGCTAATCTGTACTGAACCCATAAAGTTAGACTAAATTATTAAGCAGATAATTGGCTGGTTTG
>NZ_JAXOFU010000006.1:0-210105 GCF_036409425.1 Virgibacillus sp. MG-45
TAAGCTTGTACCACCGCTAGCTTAAAAGCCAAGTCATACTTTGCCATACTAAAACCCCCCTAGAGTTAGATTTTTTGGTCTAACTCTAGGGGTTCACATCATATCAAAAACGATAATCTGCCTTTTTTGTTATTTTTATCTTGTAAAAAGTTAGATATTGATTCATTCTATCGGCTCTAAGGTAAACGCTCAGAATATAGTATCTGAGCGTTTTGTAATGGTATTGCTGTGGATTTTATTCAAGGTTACTCCATAATTTTGAAAATACATTTTTATTTATTTCAAAGTATGCACCCATGAATCCATAATAGATATACCCCTCTTTTAATAGAGTAAGTCTAACCGTAGTACCGTCTTCTAAATGAATACTTAATTCTCTATACTGTTCGTCGGTCCGTGAATTACTTATTGGGTCTGAGTTTTGAGTGCGCGGGAAAGGTTTCGCCTTGTTTAGTTCTGTAACAAAGGTATTTATTGTTTCCATATCTGTAATAGATTGATAATTATCAATACTGTTATCCCAATCACTAAATGTTCTATATTGTGCAGAAGATATATTTCCAACCATATTTAATTTACCGAAAATATCTTGGCCACTATTTATTTTAATTCCATTGAGATTCTCAAAAAACTCGACATAAATCTTTCCGTTTTGCTCTTGATATGTCATTATTCTAAAGTTTTTATCGTAACCCTTAACAGCGTATACATCTGTCTTTCCCACTGTCGATGCAAACTCTTCATCATAGGCTTCTTTTTTGCTCCATTCATCTATTGTTCCTTTTGTAGTTCCGAGCTTTTCACCTAAAATATCCTTTGCAGCTTTGGCGTCTATCTCTGACCTTGTTTGTGTATAAATTTTACCGTTATATACAATTAAGCCAATCATGTCAGCATTCATATTTCCCTCTGATAATTGAATCTCCGGGATGTTCACTCCACCATCATCAGTAATAAATGGTGTAGCTGGATGATTTGCTGTATCATTTAATCCGTTATTAAACAAAGCGAAGGCTCCGATAGATATTAGTAAAGCGGCAGCAATACCAATTACTTTTACATTATATTTTTTCTTAGTATTTTTCATTTCTTGTTTTGCTTGAGAAACGCCCAGTTTAGTCTTTTCACGCAGTTCTTTTGGGATTTCAATTTTATTCATTTCTTGTTTAATATTATTACTCATAGAAACCATCTCCTTTCAATTTAGTACGGAGCTTGTCTAAAGCTCGATATAAAATTGTTTTTGCCGTACCTAAAGGAATAGTAAGTGTTTCTGAAATCTCTTTGAAAGTTAAACCTTCGTAAAATCTTAATATAACAACACTTTTTTCTTCTTCATTTAATCCTTCAATTAAGTCTTGGACTGTCACTTTTAAATCAGTATTTTCATTGATATCTCCTGATAAATTTCTCTCGAACTCTGGCTTTAATTGAACTACTTTCTTCTGCTTTCGAAGTAAATCGAATGAGCAGTTTATTGCTATTCTTAGTAACCACGTTTTAAAGTATTTTGGCTCTTTTAGATATTTGATGGTTTTAAATGAACGATATGCTGTTTCTTGAACCACATCGAGTGCATCACTTTGATTTTTCACATATACAAAAGCTATTCGATATATATCTTGTTCATATTCCTGAAATAAAGACAAAAACGCCTTATCATTCCCTTTTTGTGCCTTCCTTACTAAATTTAACAAACAGTAGCCACCTCCTTAATTACTTTCATTTATTAGACGAACAATGTATTGATTTGGCTTTAAATTTTTAAAAATAAGTTCACTATTAACTATCTTAGATAGATTATATCAATCAAACACGTTGTCAATAATTCAAAAGTGTAGTGCTGGTGTTTTTACCATTTTTCTTTTTTAGTTATAAAAGTCATATAGAAGTTATAATGGGGTCGAAGTATCGTTAGAGCCAAAATAAAAAAGACTGGTTATGTTCATTGGAAAGGTTTTAACCTCCAAACGAACCAGTCTTTACGCATATTGAGACGCTGAATATTAGCCGAAGCGTCCATTAATATAGTCCTCTGTTCTGCGGTCAGAAGGATCATTAAAGATAACATTCGTCTTATCAAATTCTACGACTTCACCATCAAGAAAAAATGCAGTTTGATCTGAAATTCGCGCTGCCTGCTGCATATTGTGCGTTACGATAACAATTGCATAATCATCCTTTAGCTCGCGAATTAATTCTTCTACCTTTAATGTCGATTTAGGATCAAGAGCTGATGTCGGCTCATCCATCAAAATAACATCTGGCTCTATCGCTAGACAACGTGCAATACAGAGGCGTTGCTGCTGACCACCTGAAAGGCTATAAGCATTTTCGTGTAATCGATCCTTTACTTCATCCCATATATAAGCTCCACGTAAGCTTTTCTCTACAATTTCGTCAAGCACCAATTTATTTCGAATACCATGGATTTTAGGACCATATGCAACATTTTCATAAATTGATTTTGGGAATGGATTTGGTTTTTGAAACACCATACCAACTCGTGTCCGTAACTCTTCCACCTGCATGGATTTATCCAAAATACTTTTACCATTATAATTAATCGTTCCACTCGTACGAACTCCTGGTACAAGCTCAACCATTCGGTTTAATGTTTTAAGATAGGTTGATTTTCCGCATCCAGATGGACCGATGATTGCAGTTACTTCCTTTTCATGAATCGTTAAATTGATATTTTTTAATGCGTGAACCTCACCATACCAAAGGTTTAAATCTTTTGTTTCAAATACAACTTCTTTTTCTACTACTGAATCTGTTAAAATACTTGTTTTATTTTGCATCGGTTTGACCTTTTCGTTATTCACAATGGTTAAAGCACTCATTTATTTCACACTCCTTTAAGAATTTAAGAACAAGCGGTGCACATCGCTTGCAAAGCTATTAATAACGTCTTTGGAATTTGTTGCGAATTACAATTGCTGTTGCATTTAATAGGAGTAGCACCATAAGTAACACGACAATCGTTGCAGCAGCTAAATAAGCATATTCGGTAACGAGTGATGAATCTAATGTCCAGTAATAAATTTGCATCGGTAGTACCGTAAATTTATCGAAAATACTGCCCGGAAAAGGGATTAGTAAAGCAGGAATACCGATAACTACTAATGGCGCTGTTTCACCAATTGCTCTTGAAAGTGAGAGAATCGCTCCGGTTAAAATGCCTGGTAATGAGGCAGGCAGGATGATGTTTTTAATTGTTTGCCACTTCGTTGCTCCCATTCCAAGGGATGCCTCACTCAAATAGCCTGGAACAGCCCGAATAGCTTCTTGACTGGCTACAATTACGATTGGAAGAATAAGCAGGGACATCGTTAATCCGCCAGCAAGCACGATATTGCCAAAATCAAGTGCACGAACAAACACGGTCATACCTAGAATTCCATACACAATGGACGGAACCCCAGCTAAATTCGCAATATTAGTTTGAATAAAGGATTGCAGCTTCCCTTTTTTTGCATAAAGCTCCAAGTAAATGGCAGTTCCCACTCCTAAGAACATTGTTACAGGGGCAACGACGACCATGAGCCATAAGGTACCAAGGATGGCACCCATAATTCCTGCTCGTTCTGGCTGTGTTGATAGTTTCCCAGACAGAAAATCAAGATTAATCCAGCTAATTCCCTCTGAGAAAACGCGAATAATTAAAATGCTAAGCACGATAATACCGAATAGGCTAGAGAGAAAAAAGAGTCCTTTGGCGACCGTATTCATGGTGACACGTAATTGCATTCTTTTTTGAACAGTTGCACTATCCATATGCTTCATATCAATATTCCTCCCTAAACTTCCGTGAGACATAGCGAGCAAATAAGTTCATCCCAAGGGTGAAAACAAATAGCGTCATCGCAACAGCATACAAGCTGTAATAAATAGTCGATCCTGCCGGTGCATCTCCGCCAGTAACCTCGACAATATATGCAGTCATTGTTTGCATTGATTGTGTAATGTCAAATGTGAAGTTTTTTGAGCTTCCACTAGCGATCGTAACAATCATCGTTTCACCGATTGCTCTCGATATACCAAGCACGAAAGAGGCGACTATTCCTGAAAAAGCAGCAGGAACAACTACTTTTAAGGCAACCTCCAGCTTTGTTGATCCTAAAGCAAGTGCACCTTCACGCATGGCGTTAGGAACAGCATTCATTGCATCCTCTGATAGCGAAGCAATCATTGGGATAATCATAATTCCCATTACAATACCTGGACTAAGGATGTTCGTTGCTTCTAAGCCAGGAATCATTTGTCGCAATAGAGGGGTGACAAATGTAAAGGCAAAAAAACCATATACAATTGTTGGAATGCCCGCTAACACCTCTAGCATTGGCTTTAGTACTTTGCGAACTTTTTCTGATGCAAATTCACTCAAATAGATTGCAGACATTAACCCAATTGGGGCAGCGACAAGCATTGCAATCAAAGATGATATGACTGTACCTGTAATAAGAGGTAATACACCGAATTCAGGGTTTTGACTTAACGGTTTTAAAACGGTTCCAGTAAAAAATTCTATCATCGATACATCTTTAAAAAAGGAAAGGCTTTGTGTTAATAGGATATAGATAATGCCAATTGTAGTCAGGATGGAAATGCCTGCTACGAGAAATAATATAACTGGAATTGCTTTTTCAAAAGATTGCTTTGTTTTTTTGGTATGCTTATTTTCTTCGATCATTTCTCTGACATTGATAGGATGCTTTGATGGAAGCCCACTTTTTAGAAACATCAGATTTTAATTCCTTTCTTTGTCAAATTCAATCATCATGCAGTTGTTCTCTATTTAAATGGGAGTTAAACCGATTCTTAAATCGCGCATTATAAAGGCGCAATAAGATGAGAACTATGAAGTCCTCATCTTATAAATGCATTTGATTGTCAGGCTGCTCGTTTTATAGTCCTTTCAGAAAATCAATGTTTTCCTGTACCTCTGTTTCCGGAATTGGTGCAAAGCCAGTTTCCCCTGCGAACTTGTTAATGTTGTTCATTACAAACAGGGCGTAATCCTTTACCTGCGCTTTTTCTTTTGCTTGATTTACGTTCAAGTAAGTGAAGACAGGTCGTGTAAAATCTGCATATGCTCCATCCTCAGCAATGGTATCTAACGATGGCTCCACCGCGCCGTTTCCGAAGTCCACATGCACAGCTTGCAAATTGTCTTGGTTGTTTACGTAGTAACCAAACCCGAAAAATGCAATGCCGTTTTTATCTTCCGAAACAAGCTTTACAAGTGTAGAATACTCTTGCTGTAAATTCACATCACTTACAAGATCCTTTTCTTCTAAAATATTTTCATAGAAGAATTCATATGTTCCATGGTTTTCGTTTGGACCATACGTATTTATTTTTTCAGCTGGCCATTCGGGATTAATATCAGACCATTTTGTCACATTACCATCTGCTAAGAAGATTTTTTTTACATCTTCTGCTTTCAATTCTTTTGCCCAATCATTGTCTTTATTAATAACAAATGTAAGTCCGTCTAACGCAACCTTCAGCTCTTTCACATCGATGCCAAGTTCTTTTGCTTTTGCTGCTTCTTCCTCTTTTATTTGGCGAGAAGCATCGTTAAAGTCTGTGCCGTCTTCTACTAGGAATTTTTTGAATCCTGCACTTGTACCAGCACGGCTTACTTCAACAGAAACGTTTTCTTGCTCTGTTGTCATATATTCTTCAGCTATACGAGCCATTAAAGGATAAACTGTCCCCGAACCGTCGATTACGACACTTCCTTCTAGCTCTGCTGTTCCTTCTGTATTTCCTTTATCTTCTTTTGCTTCTTTCTCTGCGTCTGTCTCCTGGCAAGCTACTAATGTAACCGCAAAAATAGCAATAACAAGAAACATGAAATATTTTTTTAACTGCATTCGAATTGTCCTCCCTTTTTATAGGTAAAACTAGTTTTGAAGGTTTCCCTTCTCAATTTCTAGTATAGGAGGTGTTTATTAAGCGAGTATGAGGGTAGTGTAAAGGTTTTGTAAATTTGCCTTTCATTAAGCTTTTTCCTCTGTAACAAGGGCATAATAAAAGACCCTTTTAAAAAGGGCCTAGTATCAAATATTCGTATGAAAGGTTACCAAATTTGAAGTACATCAAGCATGACGACAATAATTAACACTGGTGCGACATAGCGAATGAGGAAAAACCACGTACGAAACAATCCGTAGCTAATTCTACTGCCTTGCTTTAACTCTTCATATAAGGCAGATTTCTTCATTTTCATAGAAACAAAAAGGGCCATCAGTAAAGCGCCAATCGGCATTAAAATGTTACTGACTAAGTAATCAGCAAAATCAAAAATGGATTTATTAAACAGCGAGATGTCACTCCAAACACCAAAAGAAAGTGCAGAAGGGATACCTACGATAAAAATAAGTAAACCAATTATCCATGCCCACTTCTTTCGTTTTTGAATGTCCCCTTTTGAGATGACCGCAACAATAATTTCCAGCATCGAAAACGCAGAGGTTAGCGCGGCAAAAAGAAAGACGATTAAAAATGCAGCAAAGAAAAACATCCCAAATGGTAGTTGACTAAAAATAGTTGGTAATACGTGAAATAATAAAACAGGTCCAGCGTCAGGCTCAAGTCCAAAAGAAAAAACAGCTGGGAAAATAGCAAGACCTGCTAAAAGTACAATCGCAATATTCATTGCTACAATGGAAAGTGCTGATCGCGGTAAACTTTGATCTTTTGGTAAATAAGAGCTGTATGTAACCATAACAGAAACACCAATACTTAATGTGAAAAACGATTGGCCCATTGCTTCTAAAATCGTTTCTGAAGTAACCTTTGAGAAATCAGGGAAGAATAGAAAGTTCATTCCTAGACCTGCGTTTTCTAAGGTAACTGCACGAACAACTAAGATAATAAATAAAATAGATAATGCCGGCATCATAATAGTACTTGTTCGTTCAATTCCTTTTTGCACGCCTTTAGCAACTACAAGAATCGTCACTACCATAAAAATAAATTGCACGGTTAAACTGAACGCTGGGTTAGCAATTTTTTCACCAAACAGTGCAGCATATCCGCTCGTATCTAATGAACTTAAGTCACCTGAGAATACCATTCCAAGATAGCCTACGACCCATCCTCCAATAACACTGTAAAAGGATAGAAGAATAAAGCATGTTACCATCCCTAATATACCGATCCAAAACCATGGTGTACCAGGTGCAATCTTTTTAAACGAACGAACAGCATCCTGCTGCCCAGTTCTTCCGATGGTGAATTCTGCAATTAATAATGGAAGGCCGAGTAATAATGTAAATAAAATAAAAATGAGGAGGAACGCTCCCCCACCGTTTTGCCCTGTAATATAAGGAAATTTCCAAATGGCACCTAATCCAATAGCTGATCCAGCAGCAGCTAAAATAAAACCAAGTCTTGTTGTGAATTGTTCACGCTGATTCAAGATAAATACTCCCTTCTTTACGTTGAGACTAACGAAATATATTATTCCAATTTTCCTTTATTGATCATGGATTGTCAATCCTGAGTATTGTTGTTTCTGAATAATGGTTCGAAATCAGAAAGGAGTTAGGACAAAACAGTAGAATTTGTTTTAAAATACACATCATACCACCGCAGCTTGAAAATGGGTTCGCATTCACCACAATCGATCGAGAAAGCCCCAAACGATCAAGAAAGTGCGACAAACGATCAAGAATCGGGGCAACTCGAGCGAGAATACCCCAAAATCGAGCGAGAAGGACCCAACACGATCAAGAAACACCCAAACTCGATCAAGAAACCGCCTCAAACGATCGAGAAAGCCCCCAAACGATCGAGGAACCGCCGCAAACGATCGAGAACACCCCAAATTCGATCGAGAAACCGCCTCAAACGATCGAGAAAGTGCGACAAACGATCAAGAATCCCCTCAACTCGAGCGAGAATACCCCAAAATCGAGCGAGAAGGACCCAACACGATCAAGAAACACCCAAACTCGATCAAGAAACATCCTCAAACGATCAAGAATCCCCTCAACTTGATCAAGAAACAGACGTGGCTTGTTTATTTTGGATGCATTTTAAATTCCAAAAAGAGATCATTATAATACGAAAGCATTTTTGGCCCTAAATTTTTATATACTTCTAGTTTTTCGGTCAGCTCTGGTGGAGGATAGAAGCGTTCATCATTTACCATTTCTTCATCCATATAGGAAAGTGCTGCTTTGTTAGGTGTTGAATATGCCACATATTCCGTGTTTTGAGCAGCGATTTCAGGATCAAGCATAAAGTTAATAAATTGATGAGCTGCCTCTATGTTCTTAGCTGTCTTTGGAATAACCATATTATCAAACCATAGATTGGAGCCTTCCTTTGGAACTACATAGTCAATTGCTTCGTTTTCCCACATAATATCGGCTGCATCGCCAGACCATAGCACAGCAATTGCTGCTTCATTATTTTGCATGAGTAACTTATTTTCATCTCCAACAATGGCTTTAATGTTCGGTGTGAGCGTCTCTAGCTTTTGTGAAGCTTCCTGTAAATGCTGTTTATTCGTATCGTTTAAGGAGTAGCCAAGACTATTTAACCCCATCCCTATGACCTCACGTGCACCATCAACGAGTAAAATTTCATTTTTTAATGCTGGATCCCATAAGTCATTCCAGCTTGAGAATGTTTTGTTGGGCAATAGCTCTGGATTAAAAGCGATTCCTACAGTCCCCCAAAAATAGGGGATGGAATATTTATTGCCTGGATCAAAAGGCAAATCCATAAAACGATCATCAATGTTATTCAGGTTTGGAAGCTTTCTGTGATCTAGTGGGATAAGGAGATCCTCTTCCCGCATTTTATCAATCATATACTCGGAAGGAACGGCGATATCATAGGTAGTTCCACCTTGCTGTATTTTTGTTAGCATTGCTTCATTGGAATCGAAGGTTTCGTAAATAACATTGACCCCTGTTTCTTTTTCAAATTGTTTAATTAGATCCATATCAATATAGTTTCCCCAGTTATAAATGGTGAGTGTATTCTCACCACTATAGCCTTGTGATTCGTTCATCGCTTGTATCGCATATAAAAGGATTGCGGACAGGATAATACCTGCTATGAAAAGCTGCAGCAGTTTTTTCATTTTCTAATCCCCACTCCTTTCATATTCGTACGTTGCGTTATGAAATAATAGACAATCACGAGTAGTATCGTGACAACAAATAAAACAGCAGATAATGCATTAATATTTAATGAAATTCCTTGCCGTGCAAGCGAGTATATTTCTACAGACAAGGTAGAAAATCCATTTCCTGTGACAAAGAAGGTAACTGCAAAATCGTCTAAGGAATACGTCAATGCCATAAAGAATCCAGCGAATATCCCTGGCGTAATATATGGTAAGACAACCTTTGTAAGTACATTCCAATTGCTTGCTCCAAGATCTTTTGCAGCATCAACTAAAGAAGGACTCATCTCCATTAGCTTTGGCAATACGAGTAGCACAACGATCGGGATACTAAATGCGATATGGGAAAGCAGGACAGAATAAAAACCAAGCTTAATCCCAGCAAAAGTAAATAAGATTAAAAATGATGCGCCAATAATAACATCTGGACTAACGATGAGCACATTATTTAACGAAAGCAGTGTATTTTTCATTCGTTTTTTATATGCGTGAATACTTAAGGCGCCAAACACACCGATTATCGTAGCGATTAAAGATGATAATAGAGCGATTACGAGTGTGTTTAAAACAATGATGAAAAGACGTGTATCATGAAAAAGCTCCTTATACCAATCTAAGGTGAATCCTTCAAAATGACTCATCGTTCCTCCGCTATTAAACGAATAAAAGATAAGGAAGAAGATTGGTGTATAAAGAATCGCAAATATAATAAATAGAAATATTTTTGCAGTAGGAGTTGATTTATGATGCATGTTACACCCCTCGCTTTCTATCGCGGGTTAAGAACATAATGAAAAACATCGCGATAATGAGAAATACAGCGATAGTCGCCCCCATGCCCCAATCCTGTGTCACAAGAAAATGCTGTTCGATTGCGGTTCCTAGTGTAATAACACGGTTTCCGGCAATTAGTCTTGTAAGCATGAATAAGGAAAGTGCAGGGATAAATACGATTTGGCAGCCAGATTTAACACCATCAATAGTTAATGGGAAAATAACTCTCCGAAATGCGGTCCACTTGGATGCGCCTAAATCGTTTGCAGCATCTAAAAGCGAAGGATTCAGTTCGTTAAGCGCATTGAATATCGGCAAAATCATAAACGGAATAAAAATATAGACTGCGACAAATATAAAGCTAAAATCGGTAAACAAAATTTGCCTTGAGCCAATTCCGATCATTTCTAGGAGGCTATTTGCCATCCCGTATTGTCCGAAAATTCCAATGAATGCATATGCCTTTAACAAAAGATTTACCCATGACGGCACAATAATAAGTAAAAGCCAAAGCTGCTTATGCTTTGTTTTTGTTAATAAATATGCAGTTGGATAAGCAAAGAGTAAGGAAATTAACGTAATTAAAAAAGCATACCAAAACGAGCTTAATGTCATTTTTAAATAAACGGGTGTAAAAAACTTTTGATAATTAATTAGTGAAAAATTTCCTTCAATATCAAAAAAGGAATAATATAAAACAAGCATGATAGGCGCGATTACGAATAACACGATCCAAAGTGTATACGGAATCATATACAGGTTGCGAGTCAGCTTATTTTCCATCCGCTTCTCCCTCCGTGTAGGCTTCTAATCGTCGATCAAATTCCTCTTCTGTTTCGCCAAGACGCATTACGTGGATTGCTTCTGGATCAAAATACAAGCCGATTTTATCACCTACGCTTGCTTTTTTTGTAGAATGAACGAGCCATTCATTCCCAGCTTCATCCGAGCCAAAGATTTCATAATGAACACCACGGAAAAGCTGCGAATCGACAGTGATTTGTAGCTTTCCTTGTTCTGGCGCTGTAATTTGCAGATCCTCAGGACGGATAACGATCTCGACAGGCTCCTGTGCACTTATTCCTTGGTCCACACATTCAAATTCGCGACCTGCGAATTGAACTAAGAAATCTCGTACCATCGTTCCCTTCGCAATATTTGATTCACCAATAAAGTCCGCCACAAAGCGATTAATAGGTTCATCATAAATATCAATTGGCGTACCACTTTGTTGGATTTTTCCTTTGTTAATAACAAAAATTTCATCGGACATTGCCAATGCTTCTTCTTGATCATGTGTGACAAAAATAAACGTAATTCCTAGTCGGCGCTGAAGCTGGCGCAGCTCGTACTGCATTTGTGTCCGCAATTTGAGGTCAAGCGCTGATAATGGTTCATCAAGTAAAATAACCTCTGGCTCATTAACGATCGCACGGGCGATTGCAACACGCTGACGTTGTCCACCAGACATTTCACTTATTTCCCGATTTTCATAACCAGCTAGATTTACAAAGCTAAGTGCTTTCTTTACTTTTTCTTCGATTACTTTATTTTTAAGCTTTTTGATTCGTAAACCAAAAGCGACATTTTCAAAAACATTTAAGTGTGGAAATAGGGCATAATCCTGAAAAACAGTGTTAACCTGACGTTTGTTGGCTGGAATATGGTTGCATTTTTTCCCATTAAAATAAATGTCACCTGAGGTTGCCTCAATAAATCCTGCGATTAAACGGAGAATTGTTGTTTTACCGCAACCAGATGGTCCGAGCAATGTATAAAATTTTCCACGCTCTATTTCAAAGCTAACATTGTCTAGTACAGGTTGGTCATCCCCAAATTTCTTCGTAACATTCGTAAATTGAATCATTGGAATTGGCTTGTTCATTTACACTCTCCCTTTTGTTTTCTGTTTAAAATGCGAACATGTTATATGAAAGCTTGCGGGCTTTCTGGAAAATAGCTTTATAGAAGCTTGTTCCCGTATTCTTTATTCATTTAAACCCGGTCTACTTGTTAGTCATATGTTGTGATGCATTTCGGAATAATTATACAAGAAATTTTACGAATTGGAATCTTTTTTTTGCAACTTCAATTTCTTCGATTAAAATTTCTTGTTAAGCGTTGGTAAAAAAGGGATAGTTGGGAATGAAATAATCCGTTTATCTTATATACTGTTACAATAAAAGAAGAACATAATGCGATGCTAAACAGGGGAGGTATTTATGAGAACAGAACAAGAGATGATGGGCTTACTTATTCGAATTGCGAAAGACGATGACCGTATTCGAGCAGTGTATATGAATGGTTCTCGAACAAATCCGAATGTGCCGAAGGATATTTTTCAAGACTACGATATCGTGTACGTAGTGACAGAAACGAGATCTTTTATTCAAGATCAAGCATGGATTCACGCCTTTGGAGAATTGCTAATGCTCCAAGAGCCTGATAAAAACGATGCTGCGCTTCATAAGAACGATAATAATAACCTGTCCACCTATGGTTATTTAATGCTTTTTACAGATGGAAATCGAATTGACCTTCACATTGAAACGGAAGACCATATGCTTCGAAACTATGGAAATGATATGCTTACTGTTCCATTAGTCGATAAGGACAATATACTCCCAGATATTCCTGCTCCCACTGATCAGGATTACTTCGTGCAACGACCGACTGAAGCAATGTATAGTAGCTGTTGTAATGATTTTTGGTGGTGTTTACAAAACGTAGCAAAGGGAATCTGGCGGGATGAATTACCTTATGCAAAGCAAATGTTTGAATGTGTCGTGCGTCATCGCTTAGATGAAATGGTTTCTTGGTGGGTTGGAAGTAACTATAACTTTGAAATATCAGTCGGAAAAATGGGAAAGTATTTTAAAACCTATTTGCCCACGGAATATTGGTCTATGTATGAAAAAACATATGCGGGATTTGAATATAACGATATGTGGGAAGCAATCTTTATTTCATGTGAATTCTTTCGTACATTGGCACAGGACTTATCAGACCAATTATCCTTCCGCTATCCAGAAAAGGATGATAGCAATATGATGAAGTATTTACAAACGGTAAGAAGACTTCCGTCTGATGCAACGGAAATCATGTAGGATGCCCAAGTTAATAAAAAACGAGCACCTCCCCCGTTTAGGAGAAGTGTGCTCGTTTATTGTTCTTGATATAAGTCATAAATATAATCGAGAAAATCACTGGAATCATATACATCAAGCTCTTCGTTATCAACGGAAACAGAAAGGATATCAATATCTTCATAATCGTCACTATTCGCAAAATGAAAAGTAACTTCATGCGTTTCTTGGTCGATTGTTAGTTCTCCGTTGAAATCAACATAGTCTGTTTTATCAACTGTTTGAATAAAGGTCCATTCTCCTTTATCAAAAACAACTTCAAACATATCATGTAAATTAATATTTTCTTCTTCATCATATACTGCATATTGAACCTCATCGATAGGACTAACATTTAATGGAATGAACTGGGTCGGTATAACATATGCACCAATGAGAATAAGGAATGAGAAAAGCACACCAAGCCAGCTGGCCCCACCCTTTTTCTTATAAATGGTTAAGCGATTCTCATAGTTAGGAGTTGTGGCACGCGTTTTTTTTACGTGTCGTATGGCATGCTTTTTATAAAGCTTATTACCGAAAAAGCCAATAAGCACGAATGTGACAACGCTAATTACTTGGTCGACCGGATCATTTTCAAATGCTAGTAGGTTTGCTAAGTTATATGTATATCCACTTAAGTATAATAAAAGATCCATTACCAACCACACAAGGGAAAAGAGAAACACGAATAAATACATTTTGCGGTATCCGAGCCAGAATGGGCCGAATAAAAACGCGAAAATATTAAAAGAGATACCATTACGAGTTGCTGATTTTTCCCACTTTCGCGCATAGTAGCCTTTATCATCTTGAATATAATCGTATATTTCCTCTTCTAAGGATGGATTACCTTCATATGTTTGTTCATGTGTTGTTGCACTTAGCTGTTCGTCAGTACCCTCGTTAATAAACGAATTAGCCTTGCCGCACTTTGGGCAATATTGGTTATTTCTCTCCATTTGATTTCCACATTTACTACAAAACAATGATGACACCTCACTTTAAAATAATGGTTTGTTCCTTATATCGGCATACTTTCCCAGTTGATGTAATTTCTTTAGTTACATTGTGAATGACTGAAGAATAATTGAGGAATAGTGGATTGGCAATGCCCATATTTACGTTGTTTGCATAGTCTATAGAAACGATGTAAAAAGAGGTGGAAAAGCATGACTTTATATATAAATGCCAACGATCATCCAGGTGTGTTTAAAAATGAAGCGTCCATTAAACCAAACAATCAAGACTATTTTAAAACGGATTATATGTCTGACATGATTGGGGAACAAAGAAGGCTAAACGCGTCGTTTTCTCAATCGTTTACAATGCTTCAGGAAATGTATAAAGTGCAAGAGCAGTCCTTTTCCAATCAGTGGGAAAGTATTACTCAAAAGTTGCAGCAGCTTCTTGAAAAACAAGAGAAACGTGAAAACATGGAAACAAAGGCAGTACAGCAGCTTAAGGCTTTAGATGAAAAGCAAACGGCACTTCAAGGAATCGTTCAAGCTGGTGAAGATGAAATGGCAAGGCTGCAGGAAAATATTCAAACAATTATCGATGCGGAAAAGCTCCTAGCAGATCATTTTCAACAAATGCATGCTTCAGAAGAGGATATTGTCGCTCGATTAAAGCAATTGACGAGTGATGATCGAGCAGCAAAGGAAAAACTAAACGCAGTAGAAGAACTAACGATACAACTGGATCGTAAGGTCGATTCTATACAAACACAGCAAACGACAATGGCTGAACAAATGGCAGGTCAGCAAAAAGAGCAGCAAGTAATAAGAACGGAAATGGATGAACAGCTGGCATTGCTCCAAAAAGTAGGAAGACAGGTAGAACAAATGCGATCGATTTTATACGAGCGAGCAAACTATTTAGCGGAGAAGGTAGAGGAAGGATACCAGCTAACCTCCTCTTATATATACCAACTATTTACTGGTGCAGATAAGCCGATGTCATTTGTAATGAAGGAAAAAGAAACGAAAAAAGTGCAGCAGCATAATTAACAATGAAAAATGGACGCATATGACGAAAAAAGATGCGGTGTCACACCTGCAGGGGATAAGAAAATAGAGCCTGAACATCGGTTTCTGATGGGCGGGCTCTTTTAAGCTTTCGGTGTATTATATTTACCTCGTTACAATCCTAAAAAATCTTCAAGTTGGTAATCTATTATCCCCCCAGAAGTAATCTCTTCAATTAAATGAATTAATCTCTCGCCATTAACTAAATAAATAGGCTTATCTATAACATATGAAATCGCCTGATTTGTAAAGTCACTAGTTGTTATGAAGTACCCCTTTTCAGCTTTGCAGTCCATGATAGCACTATGAAATTTCTGAATTTGCGGGCGAGTAACCTTTGACTTGGTAAGGCGCTTGCACTCCGCAATCGCAAAGAAGTTATCTTTATAGATTAATATATCTTTACCACCATCACCGGTTGGCTTTGTGACGTGTGCATCATAGCCCATCTGTTGAAATAAACCACTTATGTAGTATTCAAACTGTAAGGAAGTCCTCTTTTTCAATTGATTTAATGTGCCAAGTCGTTGAAGTTCAAGTCGCTGCATTTCCATTTCTCTAACTTTTCTTTGTTTATTTCTATATTGTTTTAACCAAATTAGCCCAGTTATCAAAACTCCAATAGAAATCCAAGTAAGCAAAGACAATGAAGAGAGCCACATCAAGAAATTATAAGCCATTGTTGCTATGAAAAGAATGGCAATGCTTATTATTAATAATTTGAGTTCTGCCTTTTTTCTACGTCTAACCATAAGCGTTCACCTCACATCTTGCAGTATGTCCTTAAAAGAATATTTCCATAAATAAATCAGAAGCTAGTTTATCGTTTCCTAAAGTTTTTGAAAGAACCGTATGAGTAAAAAAATGAACTTCGTATAATAGACTTCAATACAGATCAATTTACAAATACTTCTTGCATTCACATAAACCGCTTGATATGTTAAGAACAGCAGAGATTTAAAGGGGTTGAAGGGATGAAAGAGGAGAGAGAATGTGTGCTTTCCTTACAAAACTTAATGATGAGTTTTGCGGGAAAACAGGTGCTTAAAGGAATTGACTTAGATGTTTATCGAGGACAAATTATCGGTTATATTGGTCCAAATGGAGCGGGGAAAAGTACGACCTTAAAAATAATGCTCGGTTTAATCGAAGGCTACAATGGCACCGTCGAATTGTTCGGTCAAAACATTAGAACCGATGGACATACATACAAACGAAGAATTGGTTATGTGCCGGAAAATGCCGAGATATATGATAATTTAACAGCCTGTGAATATCTCACTTTTTTAGGGGAGCTTTATGGGTTAGAGCAGGCAGTTGCAGAAAGAAAAGCAGAGGAGCTCATGACAGCGTTTGGAATGGAGGACGTATTTCATTCTAGAATTTCCTCTTTTTCCAAGGGGATGAAACAAAAAACGTTAATCATTTCGAGTCTTTTGCACGATCCTGACTTGATCTTTCTTGATGAACCATTAAATGGTTTAGATGCAAATAGTGTTATGGTTATTAAAGATGTACTTGATAAGCTGGCAGCGAAAGGAAAAACAATCTTTTATTCCTCGCACATAATGGATGTAGTAGAGAAAATTAGCAATCGAATTGTTCTTCTCGTCGATGGGAAAATTGCTGCAGATGGATCCTTTGAGGAATTGAAAGCAGAAAGTAAGCAAGGATCGTTAGAAGGTATTTTTAAAGGATTAACTGGCTTTGAGGCGCATGCGCATACAGCTGACAACGTCGTTCGCATTGTGATGGATGGTGATGAAGGTGAATAACTTTCGTTCGCTTAAATTGCTTGATTTCTTCCAACCAATCTTTCGAGCACTAAACATTGATTATCCGCTCATGCGAAAAATGGTTGCGATGAAGTTGCTAATGGATCAACGTCGAGTTCCATCTATTTTAAGTCAGAACATGGGGAAACCAAAGAAAGCAGGAAACCAATTTCTTAAATCATTATTTATCTATGTATTTTATGGGCTAGCACTTGTCCCATTTTTGTTTTTGGGAGAAAACTATATGTTTCAAATAAGCATCATGTTCGGGATTATGATGTTTATTTTAATGACGACAATGATCTCTGATTTTTCCTCTGTACTACTTGATGTGCGAGATAAGACAATTTTACATACAAAGCCTGTAAGCAGTCGTACGATTAGTGCGGCAAAGCTTGTTCATATTACCATCTATTTAGCAACGATTACAGGTGCATTTATTTTAATCCCATCCGCAGTGATGATTGCCGTGCAAGGTATTGCTTATTTTCTTCTTTTTTTGGCAGAAGTAATGTTGCTTATTCTGTTCATTTTAGCGTTAACTGCACTCACATACATTTTTATTCTTCGCTTTTTTAGTGGTGAAAAATTAAAGGATATTATTAACTATGTTCAAATCGCGTTGTCATTAGGTATTGTCATTGGCTATCAAATCGTAGCTAGAGTTTTTGATGTTGTTGATTTAACGTTTACTTATGAATTTAGCTGGTGGCATGCTTTTATCCCGCCAATGTGGTTCGGTGCTCCATTTGAACTGCTTTTTAATCAACAGTACACGAGTGTGATTATTATCTTTTCTTTGTTAGCAGTAGCTGCTCCGGTGCTATCTATTTATGTGTATTACCGTCTAATGCCTTCTTTTGAGCGGAATTTACAAAAACTGCTGGAGGAAGAAACAAAAAACAAACGCAAAAAAAGATTATTAAGTACATTTTGGGAAAAGCTCGTGTGTCGAAGTCGAGAGGAGCGCTTCTTCTATCGTTTTTCAACGTTGATGCTAAGTAGAGAGCGTGATTTAAAGCTAAAGGTATATCCTACCCTCGGCTTGGCGGTTATTTTTCCATTTGTATTTCTCTTTAATCAGTTGAGTTTCGGAACCTACGAAGAATTGGTACAAGGTCAATCCTATCTTAATATCTATTGGAGTAATATAATTATTGGTATTGTCGTTTACATGCTACAGTTTTCCAATTCATACAAAGGTGCATGGATATTCGAAACAACTGATATGGAAGATAAATCGCTTTTTTATAGTGCTGCTTTAAAGGGATTTTTAATGACGTACTATTTGCCAATTTTTTTGACATTATCGATAATATTTACGATTGTGTTTTCAAGTCGTATTATTCCAGATTTGCTCGTCGTCTTTTTGTCGACAGTTTTGCATACGTTGATCGCCTATAAGGTTGTTAATGATGGACGTATCCCTTTCTCTAAGCCATTTGAAAGTGTGCAACAAGGAGGGAGCTCGATGAAGACGTTTTTACTCATGATTGTTGCTGGTATCTTTGCAGGTATCCATTATGCTATAACACAGCTAGATTTTGGGGTGTATGTATATTTAGCATTATTGCTTATCATGACACCACTACTGTGGAAAATAGTGTTTAAGGAAAAAGCGACAATGAAAGTGTAACAGGTGTCTGTAATAAAGAAAATCAATGAAGGAATCGCCAGGCAGTGGCGGTTCTTTTTTTAGATTAGCCTAATCTCTATATGCTTACCTATCGCTTTACATTTAAGACTATTGATAGAAAAATAGATTCACTGCTCCATAAACAAGGAATTTCATCCAGAAATGGCGAATTAGTAAAGGATAACATATTGCGATAAGTAGCATAAAAGGGTGAAGAATCGAATGAAGATATACAAAATAGATAAAGGAAATCAGCCACCGATGGAATTGCTCCTGTTAGCTGATCCTAATAAGGACTATGTTGATTGGTATATTGATCGCGGAAGCTGTTATGTGGCGATAGAAAATGAGCAAATCATTGGCGTGTATGTGTTACTTTCAACACGACCTGGAACCGTTGAGCTAATCAACATAGCAGTAGCTGAAAAAGAACAAGGAAGAGGCATTGGGCGACAACTCGTTGAGCATGCCATTCGATGTGCAGTCGAGCAAGGCTATGAAACAATGGAAATTGGAACAGGAAATTCTAGTATCGGACAGCTAGCATTATACCAAAAATGTGGGTTTAGAATCACCGGTGTAGATCGCGGTTATTTTCAAGAAAAATATGAAGCGGAAATCATTGAGAATGGGATTGTTTGTCGTGATATGATCCGATTATCGATTTCTTTAGCTAGATAAAGAGCATGAAAAAGGCTTTTTATCATAACTTAATAGGCCACCAAGTTCCAATACATTGGAACTTTACCGCTAGTAAGACGTATGTAAGAGAGGCATGTGTAGAAAAAAAGAAAAATGCTACTTAAACAGTAGATACAATGGACTATCCTAGACATAGAGATGGGGGAGTATGATGATACGAATTGGCTTTGTAAGACACGGGTGTACTGCTTGGAATAAAGAAAGAAGGGCCCAAGGGAATTCAGATATTCCGTTAGATGAAGAAGGAAAACTACAAGCAGACTGTATTGGTCAGCGTTTAGCCGCAGAGAGCTGGGAAGTAATCTACTCAAGTGATCTACAACGAGCGAAGCAAACGGCAACATTAATTGGTCAACATATAAGAGAGGCAGAAGTTCATTTAGACGCACGACTTCGAGAGGTAAACGGCGGGCTCATTGAAGGAACGACAGAAGCAGAACGAATCGAAAAATGGGGAGAAGAATGGCGTGAGAAGGATTTAGGAATAGAAGACCGAGCAGCAGTTGTGACGAGAGGTATGGCGTTTATCCAAGATGTGCTTCAAAAGCAGGAAGGAAAGCATGTGTTAGTTGTTAGTCATGGCTCATTTATCAAACATATGTTACGCACGTTATTTCCTGGCATGGATATGGAGGCTTCCTTAGATAATTGTTCGCTAACATTGGTAACCTATCAAAAGGATGCCTGGGAGTTAGAGCTACATAATTGCACGAAGCATTTTCATGAAGGAATGGTTCGTTGATTAAATAGGTAGAGGAGATTCGTAAAAAAGGTCAATGTTGTTCCTGTTGCGCGAACCGTCCATATGGTAATATTTCTCTACATAGTAAATTTAGAGAAAAGAGATAGAGTATTTGGCTTCGATAGAGGAAGAAATGGGGACTATTAGCTTTTTTTGTTAGCTTGCTTAAGAAAGCTAGCAGAGGAAAGCTGAAAAAGTGCGTGAAGCTGTGCAAAGCTTGAAAACGGGGTAGGGGTGTTTACAATGTATGGTCAAAAAACGCAGGAAACAGATAACAGTGTTATCGAATTTATAGAAAACGGGGAAAGTATTGAGCGGCGAGAGGAAGCGTATATGCTCATTGATGTATTTTCAGAGGTGACGGGATACGATCCCAAAATGTGGAGAACGGGTATTATTGGATTCGGAAAATATAATTACTATTTTCCGTCTGGACACGAGGGAGAAGCTCCGTTAGTTGGTTTTTCACCACGTAAAGCAAAGATCGGATTATATATTGAGGTAGAAGATATACAATGTGGTGAGTTATTAAAGCAATTAGGGCCGTATACGGTAGGGAAATACTGTATGTACATTAATAAGGTAGAAGACATTCATCTTGATACCTTGAAAGCTGTAGTGAAACGGTCTGTTGCAAATTTGCAAGAAAAGCATCCTCATGGAGACTGATTCCAGCAGCAATACTTATTTATAGCTTTGAATAAATGATTGGAGGAAACAAATGTATATTAAATTTCCGCAAGAGAAAAAAGAGCAAGCAATGGATAAATTAAAGGATTACTTTTATACAGAACGATCAGAAGAAATTGGGGATATAGCAGCAGAAGGAATGCTAGATTTCATCATGAAGGAGCTTGGACCCTTCTTTTACAATCAAGGTGTTCATGATGCCAAAGACGTTGTCGAACAAAAAATAGCGAGCTTAGAAGAAGATATACAAGCATTAGAACGTCCAATTTCGCGTTCGGAGCGTTGACATATAAGTGTTTATTTCTAGGAAGTAAGGAGGGGAACAATGGATTATCAGGCTTTATCCAATCGATTTATGCGTTTTGCTGAAGAGTGTAGTGGTTCGAGTACATTATATGCATTCCTTTCAAAAAACATAGCAGCAAATAAGGAGTTACTGGAACTGAGTGCACATGCTGGAAAAGGGCAGCCTATTCCCAACTTATTTTTTGGAGCGGTGCACTTTTTGCTGTTAAACGGTACGGAGCATGAATTAAGAAACTATTATGCAAGTATCGTTTCAGAGCCGAAGACAGAAACAGAAGCATTTCCAGTATTCTTCGACTTTTGTTTGCGAAATCGACAAGCAATTATTCCTTTACTTCAAACGAAAATGGTACAAACAAATGAAGTTCGTCGCTGTGCTTATCTTCTTCCCATCTTTGATTCGATTTATCGTAAAACAAATAAGCCCTTGGCATTTATTGAGATTGGAACAAGCGCGGGGCTGCAGCTGTTATGGGATAAATATCGCTATACGTATTCCTTCAATAATCAGGTTTACGGTAATGAGCAGGAATCACTCTATATTCATGCAGAGGTTCGAGGAAATGGGAAGCCAATTATTTCAGAACGCTTTCCTCCGGTAGAACGACGTATTGGTATCGATTTACATATTAATGATGTTACAGACAAAGCCTCTTATCAATGGATGTATGCATTGATTTGGCCGGAGCACCATGAAAGACGAGCAATGTTTAAACAGGCAGTATCACTTGTGAGAAAACATAAGGAGAAGCTACAGCTTATTGAAGGAAATGCCATTGACATGCTTGTGGAGTTAGTTGAGGAAATTCCTATGAACAATACCGTATGTATTTTCCACACACATGTAGCCAACCAAATCCCTAAGCAAGAGAAGGAACGATTGCTCAGTGATATCGCTCAAATTGGTGAAAGCAGAGATATCTTTCATATTTATAATAATATGTGGGATAGAAAGCTTCATCTAGATGCATTTATGAACAAAGAAGTCGAATCAAGAGTCGTGGGAGAAACAGATGGGCATGGCAGATGGTTTACATGGGAGCTAGAGGAATGGTAGTAAGCGTGTTAAACATTGGTGCTAATCGTAGCGCTATTCTCTTTGAATAAGGAATTTGATAACGGGTTATAAGGATGGTGGGGAATGTGCTAATAAAACCAAAAAAGTTGCAGCCAGGTGATCGTGTTGCGACGGTAAGTCCTTCTTGGGGAGGAGCGGGGGAGCGTACACTTAGATGGCGGTATGAACAAGGAGTAAAGAGACTAAAGAAGGTTTTTGGACTAGATGTTATTCCTATGCCGAATAGTTTGAAAGGGGAAGCATATCTTTATAAAAACCCACAAGCCCGTGCGGAAGATTTGATGACTGCGTTTAAGGATGAAAGCATCAAAGGAGTCATTGCAAATATTGGCGGAGATGATAGTATATGCTTACTTCCCTATATCGATTTTCAAGTAATACGTGAAAATCCTAAAATTTTCATGGGTTATTCTGATGTAACCATTTCACATTTGTTTTGCTATAAAGCAGGTGTTTCTTCTTTTTATGGTCCGGCAATTTTAACTGATTTTGCTGAAAACGTGGAGATGAATCCCTATACGATTGAAATGGTGAAACGGACACTTTTTTCCACTGAAGTTATTGGTGAAATTACACCTGCTAATGAGTGGACGAGCGAGCGTGTAGAATGGATAGAAGAGAACAAGCACCGTCGACGGACGATGCGGAAAAATTTAGGGTACGAGGTACTTCAAGGATCAGGTGTAGCACAAGGACATTTGATTGGTGGTTGTATTGAAGTGCTAGAGTTTGCTAAAGGAACTGAACTTTGGCCTGAGAAAGAATATTGGCAGAATAGCATACTTTTCTTTGAAACATCGGAAGAAAAACCAGAACCAAATCTTATTAGATATTGGTTGCGAAATTATGCTGTACAAGGAATTTTACAAAAAACAAAAGGAATCATTTTTGGTAAGCCACAAGATGAGAAGTATTACGAGGAATATAAAAAAGAAATCAAACAAGTAATGGTGGAATTTGATTTAGAGGATTTGCCAGTGCTTTACAATCTGAATTTTGGACATACTGAGCCAAAATTTATTTTGCCATATGGCGCAATGGCAGAAATTGATTGCAATAAGAAGACATTTAAGATTTTAGAAAGTGGAGTGGAATAGGATTCGTTGCTTTTCCGACAATTGGCTAGTTTGTTGTCGAAACAAAAACATCAGTTTGAAAGAAATTCTTGGGTAAGTACGGTGTTACATCATCCATCTGGAATATCGAGACTCCTGTGGGAGGACAGGCCTAGATAAGACCCGTAGAGCGAAGCTCGAGGAGGCTTATCAGCCGCCCGCGGAAAGCGAGTATATTTCAGATGCGACGATAAGGAGCAAAACTATTTTTCGCTTTGAAACGATCAAAGGTAGAAGGTAGCTCCCGTAAATACGTAACAAACTCCTTACGATTTAATCCTATTGACATCAAGGTGTTTTTCTGCAATAATTCTATTAATTGAAAAGGGTACCTTTAATTCAGTCCTGTGAGGCTGACAAGGGCAGCGGATATCGATTCGGATGAACAATGCGCATCGCAAAATTTAGTTGAGATATTAAATTTGCTGTGTTCTGTGCATTCATCAAAATCAGGCTTCTTGTCATCGTGACAGGAAGTCTTTTTTTGACTTCTGCAACGGTTCTTGCTCTGGTGCCACCTATCAAATTTACTGTCTCGACTGTAATATTTAGCAGCCAAGACGCCTAAATAAGAGGAGGAACCTAAAATGAAAAAGATAGATCTTGAATTTTCGCTAGAGGCTGTGCCTCATACGCATCGGAATGGTTTTTGGAAAACACTTGTAGTAATGCTAGGACTAACGTTTTTCTCAGCAAGTATGTGGTCTGGCGGTGAGCTAGGACAGGGGCTTACTTTTATGCAGTTTATCGGCATTGTATTAGCAGGAAATCTTATTCTTGGAGCATACACAGGGGCATTAGCGTACATGGCTGCCAAAACAGGTCTTTCCACGCATTTATTAGCACGGTATGCTTTTGGTGAAAAAGGCTCTTATATCTCTTCATTTCTACTTGCGTTCACACAAATTGGATGGTTTGGAGTAGGGACAGCCATGTTTGCAGTACCAGTACAGAAGGTTACTGGAATCGACATTTATGTATTAATTGGAATTGCGGGCATATTAATGACGATTACGGCATTTTTTGGGATGAAGGCATTAGCGGTTATAAGCTTTATCGCTGTACCTCTCATTTCTATTCTTGGTACAACATCCGCGTTTAAAGCAACAGAAAGCCTAGGAGGTTTTCAATCATTACTCGATTATGAACCAACCGAGGCAATTGGACTGGCTGCAGCGTTAACCATTTGTATTGGTTCATTTATTAGTGCGGGCACATTAACACCAGATTTTACGCGTTTTGCACGGACAAAGAAGTCAGCGGTTATTTCTACGGTCATCGCCTTTTTTATCGGGAATTCCTTGATGTTTCTATTCGGGGCGATCGGTTCCATTGCAACAGGGCAGGCAGATATTTCTGAAGTTATGTTTATGCAAGGCTTATTAATCCCCGCAATCATTGTGCTTGGATTAAACATTTGGACAACGAATGATAATGCATTATATGCTTCTGGCTTAGGGCTCTCTAATATTACAAAAATTCCAAAGCACAAAATTGTCGTGATAAATGGTTTAATTGGAACGATCGCAGCAATGTGGCTATATAACAATTTTGTCGGCTTTTTAACATTGCTTGGTTCAGCGCTTCCTCCAATCGGGGCGATTATTCTAGCTGACTTCTTTATCGTGCATCGTGGACAATATAAAGCATACAAAGAAATGACATTCCAATCCTTTAATTGGATGGCTTTATTTGCATGGGCTGCAGGGGTAGCTGCTAGCTTTCTGCCTGGAATCCCGCCAATTAATGCTTTAGTTGGAGCAGCCATCATTCATGTAGTTGGAACAAAGGTAATCGCAAACGTTAAAAATAAAGAAGTTGTATTATCAAACGTGGAAAAGGTGAGCAATTCATGAGAATCGTAAATGCAGTGTTGCGTGGAAAACAAGGGCGTTGGGATATTGTTCTTGAAAATGGAAAAATTGCGGCTGTATTTCCTGCAAATGGTGAGGAAAAAGAGGGAGAAGTACTTGATGTGGATGGTGCGTTGGTGCTGGCTCCGTTTATCGAACCGCATATTCATCTTGATACGACATTGACAGCTGGAGAGCCTGCATGGAATAAATCTGGGACCCTATTTGAAGGCATTCAACGGTGGTCAGAGCGAAAAGAAACATTGACATATGATGATGTAAAGCAAAGAGCTAAAAAAGCGTTAACATGGCAAATTGCCCAAGGGATTCAGCATGTTCGAACACATGTCGATGTAACAGATGCGAAGCTGACAGCCTTAAAAGCAATGCTTGAGGTAAAGGAAGAAGTGGCTCCGTTTGTTGATTTGCAAATTGTTGCCTTTCCACAGGAAGGAATTTTATCCTTTCCGAATGGCGAAGCATTGCTAGAAGAAGCGTTAAAAATGGGCGCAGATGCTGTTGGTGGAATCCCGCATTTTGAGTTCACACGCGAATATGGTGTTGATTCACTGAAAATCGCTTTTGATTTAGCAGAAAAGTATGACCGACTCGTAGATATTCATTGTGATGAAATTGATGATGAGCAATCCCGCTTTGTAGAGGTGGTTGCAGCAGAGGCATACAAACGAGGGTTGGGGAAACGGGTAACTGCCAGCCATACAACTGCAATGGGTTCTTACAATGATGCATACGCATATAAGCTGTTTCGATTGTTACAAATGTCGGACATTAATTTTGTAGCAAATCCGCTCGTAAATATCCACTTACAAGGACGTTTTGACACATACCCGAAACGACGCGGATTAACTCGTGTTAAAGAGCTGCTTCAAGCGGGAATGAATGTTTGTTTTGGTCATGATGATATTTTTGATCCATGGTATCCATTAGGAACGGGTAATATGCTTCAAGTGTTACACATGGGAATCCATGCTTCACAGCTAATGGGATATGAAGAAATTGTAAATGCAATCGATCTAGTTACAACAAACAGTGCGAAGACAATGCATATAGAACAAGCGTATGGTATCGAGGTAGGCAAGCCGGCTAACCTGATTGTATTAGATGCCGAAAATGAGTTTGAGGCGATTCGAAAACAAGCAGCTGTTCGCTATTCAATACGCAATGGTCAAGTGATTGCCACCACAAAACCAAGTGAGACAACGGTCAAGCTTCATGAAGAACAAGTAATCGATTTTAAACGTGCATAATGATTTAAAAAGGAAGCCAAGGGAGAGTGTCCTACCACCACTGGCTTCCTTTTCTATGTGGTTGTTTTATATGTACACAGCTACCAAATAATCTGCTTACGTTTTCCACTTATTGTCCATAAACTATGGGCAATAAAAAACTGTGCTGCATAGTAAGTAAGCATAATTAATGAATCCGCATATTGGAGCGGAACGACAAATTTATTCCACGCTAAAATAGAATCCGAAATGACAAACAATAGGCTGCCAATGGTTGCCCATTTATTCCTTGTCATAATGGCTGTCCAAGCCATCACCGAAATGGTAAGCATGTAAAAAATGATTGGTAATATAAGTGATTGTTGTCCTTTATCCTGGACTGCCTCGATAATTTCTCGTCCAACGAGAAAGCCATAAATTCCAATTGGAACAATGGCTAGAAAACGTCCAATGGAGAACTTCCACTGCGTTATAAAACCAGCAATATAGAATAAGTGGCCAATTAAAAAGGCAGCCAGCCCGATAATAAACCAATGGATGGTAGCATCTCCGATCATACAGATAAATAATCCAATAAGAAGTAGCCGGTGTACAGGCTTTTTATTTTCATCCATCTTTGTTGCTGCATAATAAATAATCATGAGCATCGGAACAATTTTGAAAATGAGTTTTATGGCAAAAGGTTCAGCAGGAACGATATAAATATAAACAAGTCCCATAACAGCAATTAAAATGGGGAGACGATAAAGAATCAAAAGAATCCCTCCTTTATTTATATATAGAATGAAACGTGTACTATAGTCTAATTCGATACCTTTCTATCAATTCCCTCTAAAAATAGAATGAAAGTATGATAGACATTCGTCATAAAAGTGGTAAAATTTAAGTAAGGATCGATATATTGGGGGAATTCGTATGAAGCTCTGGATTAGAAAGATATTTGTTGCTTTTGTTGCAATTGTAACATTAGGAATGTATGTACCGCCAGCGGTACTAAATACGAATGCGGATGATAATAAGGATGCATTTGCTTCCAAGTCAAACTTCAACGAGACAGCCTCTCCTGTAAAGCTTGTCCATGAAGAGCAGGAGAAATCACAACTATCAGCCGTATTAACTGATACGGATTACCATATTATCGAGCTGACAGAAAAGGCTAGAGAGCAAGCAGTTGCGAAGTTAGGACCAAAAATAGCTAATCAAGTAGAGGACGAATTTACAACACTTATTTTACCAGCAATAGAGAATGTCTTAACTACGGTATTAACAGAGAATGAAGCGGCCGCTCCTTATTTTGCGATTTCTGAGCAGCCAGCTAAAGGACATGGCGAAAAAATCTTTCATGTATATGATGTGCGGAATGAAAAAGATATAGCTAGATTCCATGTTCGTCGTGATAACCGACCACAAGAAGGGTATTGGTTTAATTTTCATTATCATTTAAGTAAGGATAATTTTGAAACGCATCATGAAATCGGGGAAATTTATTGGGATAAGAATATCCCGCCAAATTGGATGACATAAATAGTAGACCAGGGATTTAGCGATAACTCGTTATTTCCCTGGTTTTTTAATACAAGATAATTTAGTTTAATAAAGAAATTATGAAATGCTTTTCCGATGTTCTTTAAAATGGGAAAGAAATGAAACAGCCACTGAAATAAGAAAGCTTATCCAAATGGCAGTAAGATAGCTCCCAGATAGGAAAATGAGAACTCCTGTACATGAAGCAATAAATATACCATAAACAGAGAGTGGATAAATACCTGTTTTGGAATAGATAACAAAGAGCATTGGTGCGATCATAGCACTATAAAGTATACCGAATAGAAAAATAATCTGAAATATATTTTCAGGCGAAATAAGGCTCACGAGCCATAAAACAAATAAAATAATAGCAACAATAAGATAGGATTGTTTATACTTCGTATGATCACTAGTTTTTGCTTTTTGATGGATGACATTGTTAACGATAAGCACTGTTGTAGCGTGAATTTCAGCTCCAACGGTTGATGTTGCTACGACAATACAAAAAGTAATAAACAGAATCGTCAACACAGGTGTTTGCAATAGTGAAACTAGTTCAAAGAAAATCGTCCCAGCATAGTCAAAGCTTTTATTAGATAGAGAAATTAGTGCCATCGATAAAAGTGCTAGTGGGATAGTGCCAAGGATCATCCCTGTGAGACTAAATGTAGCACGAGCCTTGCGTTTCTGCATAATACTTATTCGCTGCCAGGATACGCGATCAATCATTAGCATGCCAAATGTAATTAAAAACGAAGTCGCAATAAAGGAAATACTATCATGATTTTTCCAATAGAGAAGATAGGGGTGATATAGACGGACACCAGCATATACTGATTCGATTCCTTGTTGAATGAAAAAATATACAGGGATAAGAATAATACTTGAAAAAATAATCGTTACTTTTAATGGCTCAAGTTTTAATATGCGTTTTAATCCACCTAATCCGGCATAAATAAAGCAAGCGAGATAAAACAGTGCTTGGCTAATTGCTATAGGAATCGGAAACAAAACCTCGAGCATAATATGAATACCAAAAGCTTGAATTAGCAGTGCCCCAAAGCTTGCAAATAAGATGATATGCATCATCAATCTATGACTGATTCCATTCGTCTTTTGATGGATGATATCTCCAATTGTATCAAACGTTGGATATTTTATTTGAGTTGTTCCAGCAATAAAACCAAATAGTATAAAAGCAAGTGCGCTTGTTAAAATATAACCAATAATGCCAAGTAACCCATACTTTATTAGCATTTCAGAAATGTAAATCAACATAATGATAGAAACCCATCTTGATAATAAAGTAAGCACTCCAAAAGATGCTCCAAGAGAGGTGCTACCTTTTACATAGTCCTTGTACAATTTACTCATTTTCTTCACTGCTTCCTTCGATATTCACGTGGGGTTACACCAGCTTCCTTTTTAAATAAAGAACTAAAATAGTGCTGGCTGCTAAACCCGCAATTTTCTGCTACATAAGCAATGGAACTATGCTGTTTTTCTTCTAGCATGCGTTTTGCCATTTTAATTCGAAATTTGTTCAAGTAATCGGGAAAGCTCATTTGAAGCTCTTCGTTAAACTTTCTACTTAAGTATGCATGGCTAACATGGATCTGATTCGCAATATCCGTTAATGTTAGCTTTGTTCCATAGTCTTGATGGATAAGTTCGATAGCTTGGCTAATTACATCTGAATATGCTGTTTGAGGAATGTATGGTTGGATGATTTCTATTAATTCAGATTCCACAATTGGTTTTGTAATATAATCCTCTACTTGTATACGTAATGCTTGCTGTGCGTATTCAAATGATTGAAAGGCCGTTACCATAATTACTTTTGTGTTGGATGATTTTTTTAACATTTCAGCTAGTTCTAACCCGGATCTGCCAGGTAACTGAATATCTAAAAATGCAAGATGAATCGTATTCTTTTTGATGATATTCATTGCCTCAGAAACATCCTGTACTTTATAGATTGGTTGGTTATGAAAATATGGCTGTAATAAATATTCTAATTGCTCTAATTCTAATTTTTCATCATCTACTAATAGGATGTTCATCAAAGTTACTCCTTTCTGTTAGGTGGAAGCTGTATCGGCCATTCCATGAATACCTTCGTTCCGTCTGAATTATCAAAAAGTTTTAATTGAATCGTATTGTTTGGATAAAGTAGGTGCAGTCGGTCTTTTATATTTTTTAATCCGATTCCTTTCTTCTCATCTGCCAGTTCAGGAAGCCGCTGTGTAGGCATGGAACCTTTACTGTTCCAAACCTCTAATTGAATGGTTTCTGAATAAGGCTTGATCGTAATGATTAATTGCGCTTTTCCTTCATATTTTTCAAAACTATGCTTAAAGCAGTTTTCTGTAAAGGTTTGAATAACAAAGGTTGGGATCATCATTGGTAATGTATCGGGATGGGCATCAATTGTAACGTGCAGTCGATCACCAAACCGTAGCTTCTGAATATCTAAATAGTATTTTGTGTACAATAGTTCTTCTTCGATAGTTGCTAAAGAGCTGCTAATAACATATTTACGCTTTAAAAACTTGGAAAGCGTTTCAACCGCATGAATTAGCTCTGTTTTTCGATTGAGTCTAGCTAAGCCAGTTATGATGTTCAGTGTATTAAAGAAAAAGTGTGGCTGAATTTTTTGGCTTAAAATTTCGAATTTGCTTTTTTGCAGCTCTTGTTCTAGGACGAGTTTGTTTGTTTGTGTTTCGAGTGCCTCCATCTTTTTCTCAAAAATAAATAAAAATAGTATAGTAAAAGCTCCTATGAGAGGAGCTAGTACACAAATTGTAATATATAAAGAAAGGGTTTCATGACTAATCATTTTGCAAGCTTCCCTTATTCATTTTTTTAATAATTAATTATACAGTATACCGCCTTTTAATTAAAGAGCATTTTTTCAGCATAATGACAACTTACCATATGATTCGTTTCCCCGACTTTTCTTAACTCCGGCTCCACATTTTTGCAATGATCATCTGCAAATGGACATCTCGTATGGAATCGACAGCCAGATGGCGGGTCAATCGGTGAAGGAACATCTCCCTTGATTTGAATCTTTTCTCGCTTTACATCGAGGTCAGGAATGGGAATTGCTGAAAGTAAAGCCTTTGTATAAGGATGCTGTGGATTATCAAACAAATCCTGTTTTTCAGCAATTTCTACAATCTTCCCTAAGTACATAACCATCACTCGGTCAGAGATATGTCGAACAACACTCAGATCGTGGGAAATAAATAAATAGGTTAAGCCGAATTTACGTTGTAGCTTTTTTAATAGATTTAAGATTTGGGCTTGAATTGATACGTCAAGTGCAGAAACTGCTTCGTCACATACGATGATTTTTGGATTTACGGATAACGCTCTTGCAATTCCAATACGCTGACGTTGTCCACCACTAAATTCATGTGGCAATCTTTCCAATGCATCGGCAGGAAGTCCGACAAGTGACATTAGCTCTAGCATACGGTCTTCTCGCTTCGACTTATCCAGAACTTGTTGTATTTCCATGGCTTCATTTAACATACTTCGAATCGTTTGTCTTGGGTTAAGTGATGCAAATGGATCCTGGAAAATAACTTGAATGTCGCCTCGAACTTTTTTGAGCTCTTTTTTGGAAAGCCTTGCAAGATCAACATTTTGGTATAACACTTCTCCCTCTGTAGGTTCATCTAAGCGTAAAATTGCTCTTCCAGTTGTGGATTTTCCGCACCCAGATTCTCCGACAATGCTTAAGGTTGTCCCTTTTTCTAATGTAAAAGATATATCATCAACAGCCTTTACATATTTTTTGGCTTCAAATAGCTTTTCTTTTTTTACTGGAAAGTATTGCTTTAATTGTTTTACTTCCAAAAGAGTCTTGGGTTCATTATTTTCCATTTGTTATGTCTCCCTTCCATTAGGTTACTCTTCCTGATATTCGAAACAACGTACTTGATAACGGTCATATTCGATTAATTCTGGATGCTCCTGTGAGCATGCGGCAGTTGCTATCGGGCAACGTGCAGCAAATTTACAGCCAGTATGTGAAGTAAACGGACTTGGAATACTTCCTTTCATCGCAATTAATTCGTCCTGATCCTCGTGTATTTTTGGCAAAGAATTTAAAAGCCCTTTCGTATAAGGGTGCTTTGGTCTTCGGAATAGCTCCTCTGTTGTTGATTGTTCAACAATCTCTCCTGCATACATAACAGCAACACGGTCACATGTTTCCGCAACAACACCTAAATCATGGGTAATAAATATGATTGCCATGTTTAAGTCTTGTTGTAGCTTTTTCATTAACTCAATAATTTGTGATTGGATAGTTACATCTAGTGCAGTTGTCGGCTCATCAGCAATGAGTAGTGCAGGCTTACAAGCAAGTGCCATCGCTATCATAACGCGCTGCCGCATTCCACCACTTAACTGAAATGGCTCCTGCTGGGCTCTTTTTTCTGGAGAAGGAATGCCAACTAGCCGAAGCATCTCAATGCTTTTTTCTTTTGCCTCCTTTTTGTTTAACCCCTGATGTTCACGAATCGTTTCTGCGATTTGTTCGCCAATCGAAATAACGGGGTTTAACGAGGTCATCGGTTCTTGAAAAATCATCGATATTTGATTGCCGCGTATCTTTCGCAATTGTTTTTCACTTTTGGATAGGAGCTCCTCGCCATTTAATGTAATCGAGCCATCAACAATCTTTCCAGCAGCAGGCAATAGCTGCAAAATAGAAAGGGAGGTCATGCTTTTTCCGCAACCGGATTCTCCTACAATGCCTAATGTTTCGCCTTTATATACTGTTAAATCGATTCCATCTACAACTCGACCGACACCTTTTTTTGTTATAAAATGCGTTTTTAAACCTTTAATATCTAATACTTTATCTGCAGTCATATTTCTCTTCCTTTCTAATTAATGTCAATGCGTCGGTTAAAGAACTTATATAAAATGTCAACAAACAAGTTCACAATTACAAAAACTAAGGAAGCAACAAGCACACCACCTTGAACCATTGGTATATCACGCATGCGAATGGATTCTACGATCAGGCGACCTAACCCATTAATGGCAAAAATGGATTCCACAAGAACGGTACCGCCAAGCAATGCACCAAATTGAAGACCGACCACGGTAATAACAGGAATAAGTGCATTACTGAGGGCGTGCTTATAAACGACAAGGCTACTACGGAGTCCTTTTGCTTTCGCTGTTCGAATATAGTCCTGTCTAACTACTTCGAGCATGCTTGAGCGTGTCATTCTAGCAACAATTGCTGCCCCACCAGTGCCTAAAGTGAGAGCAGGAAGGATCATATGCTTGATGCTGTCCCAGCCTGCTACTGGGAGCCATTGTAATTCAACAGAAAAGATGTACATAAGGATTAAGCCTAACCAAAAGCTAGGAAATGAAATTCCTAATAAGGCAACAACCATAACTGACATGTCTGAAAAGGAATAAGGCTTGATTGCAGAAATAATTCCTGCAGTGACTCCAAGAAGGACAGTAATTAACGTACTATAAAAGGCAAGTTCTACTGTAATTGGCAGTCGGACCATAATCTCATCTAATACGGGCTGTTGGTTTTTTAACGAAACACCAAAATCTCCTTGAATAATCCCTTTCATGTATTCTAAATATTGAACATAAAGCGGTTGATCAAGTCCATATTCTGTTCTTAAAGCCTCAACGGTTTCTTTGGAGGCGCCTTCTCCTGCAAGAACTTGCGCAGTATCTCCAGGTACCATTTGCATGATCAGAAATACAACTAAAGTAACCCCGATGATAACGGGGATTGTTTGCAACAATCTTTTAATAAAAAATAACACCATTTAAATAGCCTCCTATGATTTCATTCTCGGATCTAAAGCATCCCGTAATCCATCTCCAAATAAATTAAAGCCCATCACAAGAATGGCAATCGTGAGCCCTGGAAAAATGGCGATGTATGGGGCGCTGAATAAAAAGTCTCGCCCACTTGAAAGCATCGTTCCCCACTCTGGAGAAGGAGGTTGAGCTCCTAATCCAAGAAACGACAATCCTGCTGCAGATAAAATTGCAGTAGCAAGTCGTAATGTTCCTTGGATAATTAATGGGGATAAAATATTAGGAAGAATATGCCTAAAAATAATGATTCGATCACTTGCGCCAAGGGATCGAATCGCATCGATGTATTCAAGATTGCGAACCTCCATTGTTGATCCACGTGCAATTCGTGCAAATAATGGGATAGAAAAAACACCTACGGCAATGGTGACATTAATCAAGCTAGGACCTAATGCACTTACAATTGCCAAGGCTAATAGAATTCCAGGAAAAGCAAGCATTACATCCAAAATCCTGCTAATGATGGAGTCTGTTGTCTTTCCATAGTAACCAGCGATCAAACCCATAATAATTCCAAAAAAGGCTCCAAACAAAACGGCAGCAAAGCCAACTCCCATGGAAAGACGAGAGCCATAAATAATTCTGCTTAATATGTCCCTTCCTTTATCATCCGTCCCCATCCAATGCTCTAAAGAAGGGGCCTGTAGCTTGTTTTTTAAATCAATTGCAAAAGGATCAAACGGAGCGATAAGTGGTGCGAATAATGCGATGAAAATATAGAAAAGAATAATTAATCCACCTATTGTCGCAATCTTGTTTTTAAAAATTGTAGTTAAAAAATCAGCATACTTTTCCCTTCTCTTTTGTTTACGTAATGAATGAAGGGAAGTATGTCCTTGAAGCTCTTTTGCATCTGCTTCCATATAGTTATCCTCCTTTTTATATGTTCTACAATAGAAACGAAAAATGATTTGTAATAAATTTAAAGATAGAAGATACGGAATATATGTGCAATCGGTTTTTTCTAAATTGTCAAAATTCCACAAAATAGAGTTAAGATTTTATAAAAAAATCAGAAATTTTTCTTTTATAATATTCGATAAGGTAAAAGCCTAATAAGAAAAGGGGAGTGTATAATATGCGTCGAAAGAATGGTAGAAAGAAATTTTTTAGTTTCATTATTTTATTGATCATGCTCGTATTTACGCTACAGGCATGTTCTACTGGTAGTTCAGAAGACGAAGGAGCTGCTACAGAAAAAACCGGTGGAGCAAAAGAAGGAGGAACGTTACGCATTGTAACGTTGTCTGATGCAACCAATCTAGATCCACACTTTATTACAAACATTCCAACTGCAAATATTCTTTATCAAAAGGTTTATGAAACGCTTGTAACTTTTGATAAAGACATGAACATCGTTCCAAAGCTTGCAAAAGAGTGGAAACAGGTAAATGATACAACATGGGAGTTTTCTTTAAATGAGGGTGTAGCGTTTCATGATGGAACCCCATTTAATGCCGAGGCTGTAAAGGTAACATTTGATCGCTTGCTTGACCCAGAAACAGGATCACCACAACGAGATAAGGTAAGTATGATTAAAGAGGTAAAGGTTGTCGATGATACAACCGTGCAATTGATTTTAGACAAGCCTTATGCGCCACTACTATCTATCCTGGCAAGTCAGGAAGCAAGCATTATTAGTCCAAAGGCAATTGAAGCTGGTGGAGAATCTTTATCCAAAAATCCGGTTGGAACAGGCCCATTTACATTTGATACTTGGAATTCTGGAAAAGATATTACCTTATCAAAGAATGATGCATATTGGGGTGAAAAAGCAAAAGTCGATAAGGTTGTATTTGAAGTAGTGCCAGAGGATGCGACAAGACTTGCGATGCTAGAAACTGGAGAAGCCCATATTACTGATCAAGTACCAATTGCAGATATTGACCGTATCGACGCATCAGATAGCATGAAGCTTCATCGCATCGAAGGGCTTGCAGTTGAATATGTTGGATTTAATACAAGAGATGAACCGTTTTCTGATATTAATTTACGAAAAGCTGTAAGTCATGCGATTGAAAGAGAAGCAATCATTGATGGGATTTACAATAATGTTGGAACACTAGCTAATTCAGCGATGAGTCCGAATGTGTTTGGATATAGTGAAAATGTAAAAGCTTATGATTATGATATTAATAAAGCAAAAGAATTGATGGCAAAAAGCGGTGTGAAAGAAGGAACAAAGGTTACTTTAATTACAAGTGACCGAAAAGAACGTATTGATATGGCCGAGGTTATTCAATCACAGCTCAAAGGAATTGGCTTAGATGTCGAAATTCAAGTGTTAGAATACGGGGCTTTTATTGATGCGTTGGACAGCGGAAAAAACGATATGTTCATTAGTGGATGGGGAAATGCTACTGGTGATGGAGATTATAACCAGTACAATTTATTCCACTCTGATTCACACGGGGCTGCTGGAAACACATTCTTCTACACAAATAGTGAAGTAGATAATATTATTACCGAGGCACGTAAAACAACAAATGATGAAGAGCGAAAGAAAATGTATGAAAAAGCTCAGCAAATTGAAATGGAAAGTGCGGTTTACGTTCCTATCCGTAATTACGAACAATTAGCAGTAACGAGTAAAGATGTACAAGGCTTTTGGCTTAGTCCAGTTGGATACTTGATGATCGGATCTGCTACAGTTAAATAAATCATCTAATTAGAGGAAGGAGACTTCCTCTAATTAATTGAGAGGAGTAGTGTTCATGGGGAAATTGCTTATACAGAACGCTCGATTGGAGTGTGGATTTCAAGAATATGCGGATCGCGCAACAGCTACACTAACAGAACAAAAGGATATTCTCCTAGAAAACGGCAAAATAAAAGAAATCAGTGACCAGATCAACCCAGTTCAAGATGTAGCAACTTTAGATGTAAAAGGACAGCTTATCTTACCGAGCTTTCGAGAAATGCATATTCATATTGATAAAACATATTTTGGCGGTCCTTGGAAAGCATGTAAGCCGATTACAAATGGAATTCTCACTAGAATTGAGGAAGAAGAAAAGTTGCTTCCAAAGCAGCTAGAAGTAGCAGAAGCGCGTGCGGATTTAGTTGTAAAGCATTTGATTAATCAAGGACATACACATATTCGTACCCACTGTAATATTGATCCTGCGATAGGCTTAGAAAACTTGGCAATCACGGTTCGAGTATTAGAAAAGTATAGCGAACAAATAACATACGATATCGTTGCTTTTCCGCAGCATGGGCTTCTACGAAGTAATGTGGAGCAGCTTATGCGTGAGGCAATGAAAAAGGGAGCTACCTTAGTTGGTGGGGTTGACCCTGCAACAATTGATCGTCATCTTGATCAATCGTTAGAATTGATGTTTGATATTGCCAAGGAGGCTAAGGCAGGACTCGATATCCATTTGCATGATCCAGATACATTAGGTGCGTTTACATTTTCTAAGCTTGCTACTCTTACACATAAACATGGACTAGAAGGAAACGTAACAATTAGTCATGGGATTGCATTAGGGGATTTAGTTGGAGAAGAGTTAATAGATATGATGGAAGTTTTAAAGAAAGCAGCCATTGACGTCACAACAACTGTGCCAATAAATCGTCCAACGATTCCGATTCTCACATTGGATGAGAATGGTGTTTCTGTATCCGTTGGTCATGATAGTTTAACAGATCACTGGAGTCCATTCGGTACAGGGAATACGGTAGAAAAACTCCATATTCTTGCAGAGCGTTTTCGAATTATTGATGAAAAACGGTTAAGTCAATTATGGAAATTTGCAAGTGGAGGAATTCGCCCGTTAAATTTAGCAGGAGAACAAGTATGGCCAAAGGTTGGAGATGCTGCAAACATGGTAGTCGTTGCAGCAAGCTGCTCAGCAGAAGCTGTGGCAAGACAAGGAAAGGTGCTTCATACCATCTCTAATGGAAATGTAATATCCGACTAATTAGCAAAGGTAGGGTTGTATGATGGAAGCAAAATGGTTATTAAATGTAAAATTAGAAACCGGTTCCTATACCGATGAAGAGAATTATTCCTATACGGAAACAAATCTATTTCATTTGAGGATTGAAGCGGGGAAAATCACGGCGATCCTTGAGAAAACAGAAGAATTACCACATGATGGACTCGATCGAAAGGACATGGGAGGCTTGCTTGCTGTTCCTACTTTTAAAGAAATGCATAATCATCTTGATAAAACATATATGGGATTAGGATGGCGTTCTAGTAGACCGGTGAAAAATTTAAAGCAACGACTTAAATATGAAGCAGAAGAGTTGAAGGAACTTGCTCCGAGTACAAAGGCTCGTGCAAGTAGGATGATTGAAACGCTACTATCGAACGGTTCAACTCATATCCGCACACATATTAATATAGATCCATATATTGGATTGAAAAATTTAGAAGGAGTACTTGCTGCACTTGAAGAATATAAAGGTCGTGTTACCTCCGAAGTAATTGCTTTTCCACAACACGGCTTGCTTCGAGAAAATGTTCCAGCTCTAATGCGAGAAGCAATGCGCTCAGGAGCAACGATGGTTGGTGGATTGGATCCTGCGGGAATTGATCAAGCGGTGGAAGAATCGCTTTATACAACAATGGATATTGCTACAGAATTTAATGTGGATGTCGATATTCACTTACATGATGATGGCCATGTGGGCTGGTATACGATAGATAAATGGTTGGATATTGTAGAGGAGGCTGGCTGGAAGGGAAGAAGTGCAATAAGTCATGCTTTTTGCATTGGTCAAATCCCTACTGCGCGAGCGCATGCACTTGCAGATAGATTAAAAGAGCAGGATGTTCGCATTATGTCAACGATACCATTGACAAAGACATTACCACCAATTGAGCTATTAGATCAGCATGGTGTTCAAGTTCATTTAGGGTGTGATGGCTTTTATGATTCTTGGAGTCCGCTTGGAACGGGAGATGTTTTAGAAAAAGCAACGACCTTTTGTGAAATTTCTGGAAGAAAAGATGAGATTCAAATTGCTCAATCGTTAAAGTGGATTACCAATGGAATTACACCATTAAATGAAGCTGGGGAAAAAGTATGGCCGAACGTACAGGATCAAGCCGATTTTGTGTTTGTTGATGCCGCTTCCTCGGCAGAGATGATTGCAAGAAAGGTTCCAAGAAAAGCAGTAATGATGAATGGAGCTTTTGTTTACCCTTTATCATAAATCGTATGAAATAAACCCACAGAGGATGCTGCACACTCTCTGTGGGTTTGCTTTTTTTTGGATTTTTTGATTAGGTAATCATTCGTTTTTTTGATAAACTATTAAGCATAATCTAAAATACAAAGTTGAATATATTCTACATATAGAAGGTGAATAGATGGAAGAATTAGCATTAATAAGCATTGTAGTCATACTAGGGCTAGGAATCTTTTCACAGTGGCTTGCTTGGCGAATTCAATGGCCATCTATTGTAATTATGTCGATAGCAGGGCTGTTAATCGGACCGATATTAGGATGGATGAATCCACAAGAGGCGCTAGGAGGTTTATATAGTCCACTTATTTCCTTAGCTGTAGCAGTGATTTTATTCGAAGGAAGCTCTAGTCTAGATATTCGAGAAATCAAAGGGGTATCTAAATCGGTTTTTAGAATTGTTACGGTTGGCGCTTTTATAGCTTGGATTCTAGGATCATTAGCTGCCCACTTTATTGCGGGTTTAAACTTAGAGATTTCCTTTATTATTGGTGGTCTATTTGTTGTAACAGGCCCTACGGTTATTATTCCATTACTTCGGAATGCAAAGCTAAAACCCCGTACAGCAGCCGTGCTCAAATGGGAAGGAATTATTGTCGATCCAGCGGGTCCTTTACTTGCGCTTTTTGCATATGAGGTAATTAAAGTAATGACAAACGAACATCTCAGCATGGATTACTTGCTGCAGTTTTTTGGTGGAGCCATACTTGCTGTTATTCTCGGTTATGTTATTGGGTTGATCATAAGTATCATGGCTAGTAAAGGGATGTTTCCGGAATATTTAAAGTCGCCAATTATTTTAGCGTTTGTTTTGCTCTGCTTTACCATTGCTGAAGTGATTATGCATGAAACAGGAATGCTTGCTGTAACGGTTATGGGTCTTACATTAGGTCGGACAAGAAAATACGTCTCCTCGATCGGAAATATTAGTCACTTTGTAGAGAATATTTCTGTCATGCTTACCTCAACCGTGTTTATTCTATTAACTGCTTCTTTACCACGGGAAACCATTGCCCAAATCTTTACCCTCCCAATTCTTGGCTTTGTACTCGCGATGCTGTTCATCGTACGTCCATTATCGATTTGGCTGCCAACAATCGGCACAGAGCTTACAAGGGCAGAAAAGACCTTAATTGGTTGGATAGCGCCAAGAGGGATTGTTGCTTTGACCGTCTCGGCTTATTTCGCTACGATACTAATGAATGACGGCTACGAGGATGCTTCTTTATTAACTGCTTTAACCTTTGCTCTTGTATTTATTACCGTATGTGCACATGGTTTTTCTTTAGGGCCGATAGCGAAAAAGTTAGGACTAGCAAATAATGAACCACCTGGTGTATTAATTGTAGGTGCAAGTAGCTTTTCGATTGCCATGGCCACATATTTACAAAAAATGGGGATTCCTGTACTAATTGCTGATTCATCGGGTGGTAGACTACAACCAGCGATTGATAAAGGGGTACAAACCTACCATGGTGAAATTTTATCGGAGCACGCCCAATTTGAAGCAGACCTCACCCCCTATGAAACGATTTTAGCAATGACAGGGGATAAATCTTATAATGCGCTTGTGGTGCAATCATTTGCACCTGAATTCGGGTATCATAATACATTTTCTTTACCATCTGTTTCATATCAACAAGTTGGACAAAAGGACTTACCCGTATCTGTAAAGACACGGTTGCTATTTGATGAACAGGCAACCTTTCCAGAGTTAAATCGAAAAATAAATACAACCTATTCGTTAACGACAATTCATATTGATGATAAAGCAAAAGTGGTGCAACCTTTATTAGCGGAGTCAGATATCCCGTTATTTATTAAGAAAAAGAATGCCGTGATATCCTTTGTCACGCTGCGTAAGAAATTACCATTGGATGAAGGAGATCAACTCGTACTATTAAGAAAAGAAACGAACGACGTGCGTTTTAATTAGCGATAAAAAAGGGGCTGGGATTTGTGGAGATAAAGCATCTGCAATATTTTATTGAAGTAACAGAAGTGGCGAGCTTTACAAAAGCAGCGGAGAATTTGTATATTACCCAGCCTGCAATTAGTCGTATTATTAAATCATTAGAAGATGAGCTTGGGACACCGCTTTTTATTCGGTCTCGCAAAAAACTTGCCTTAACGGATGCTGGTCGAGTATTGTACGAACGAGCAAAGCACATTGAACAGGAATTTTTATCATTACAGGAAGAGCTGGATCATCTATTGACGTTTAAAAAGGGCCATATTCGTATTGGCATTCCGTCGATTGTTAACTCAATCTTTTTTTCAGAGCTTATTGCTTCCTTTCATAAAGTATATCCAGAGGTAACCTTTCAACTAGAGGAAGATAGCTCGAAAGGGATTGAAGAAAAAATGCTCGATGCCAAACTTGATTTTGGTGTTATTGTTTTACCAGAAACACATGATGCATTTGATTATGTATCCTTTACAGAAGAAACACTTACCTTACTTGTTCCAGCATCTCACCGTTTAACAAAAAAGGAAGCGGTCGAGCTTCGCGACTTGGAAAAAGAAAGCTTTATTCTGTTTACACAGGATTTTACGTTAAGGAATATGATTGTTAGTGCATGTCGAGATGTTGGCTTTCAACCAAAGGTGATTTCAGAGTCTTCCCAGCTTGATTTCATTGAAGAGATGGTTGCAGCGAATCTTGGAATAACACTTCTTCCAGATAGTGTTGCACAAGGGCTTTCCTCTAATGTAGAGGCTCTACCCGTAACCGATTCCTCCATTGAATGGAAGCTCGCGTTTATTTGGCGTAAGGATGCCCATCTCTCTCAAGTGGAAAAGGAATTTATTAAACTTACAAAAGACAAGCTAGCAGATACCTTGTCATAACATAGGCTAGAATTAATCGAATTAGTGCTTCGTGCACTAATTTTTTTTGGGATTTACTTGTACGTATTGTCCATGTTCTACGCTAATCAACACAGCTTTGAATCTGTTATGCAATAAAACGTTTTCATAACAATGTGTTATGAAACACATGTGTAATCGGCATTGTACAGTCATTGAGGCTCCGTATTATAATAGTTCCATGATCCATTCAGCGGAATGGAAAATATTCATTTAGATAAGGTGATGGGCTTATGGAGCCAAAAAAAATTAAAGATACACGTGTTGTTCAGAACGATCAAGTATTAATCAATGATCTGAACAATTATCATACATTGTTTGGTGGCGTCTTAATGAAAAAGATGGACGCATGTGCAACGTTAACGGCACGAAGACATTCTCGAGTCACAGAATGCGTCACAGCATCAACAGACTCTGTGAATTTTATTGAACCTATTGTACAGGATGATTCCGTATGTGTAGAGTCGTACGTTACGTATACTGGAAAAAGCTCGATGGAAATATTTTGTAAAGTGATTGCCGAGAATTTGGATACAGGAGAAAGAAGAATAGCTGCAACTGCGTTTCTCACCTTTGTAGCCTTAGGGAAGGATCGAAAACCAGTAGAGGTACCTGGTGTAATCCCTGAATCACAGGAAGAAAAATATTTGTATGAGACTGGGAAAGAACGCGCCAAGATGCGTAGTATCAAGCGAAAACAAAATAAGGAGCTTGTATCTCATTTAACCCTAAATAAACCATGGGATTAACAAGTAACTGTTAAACTGTTAGCTCTGTCTGAGAGCACTATTATCCATAAAAACCGAGAGAGGAGAGATTATATGCTTACAACAACGAGCTTTAGTGAGTTGCTTCGCGCGCAAAAAGCGATCGAAAATATGCGACAAGCTAAACCTGCACTCTATCAGAAATTTGTCAATGTGATTCAATTAACTCGACAATTACAATATAAGCTACAATTCTTAGGCTGTCTTATCATGGATGAGAATCCAGGTAAGTGTACGCCAGCACATCAAAGTGAATTCGTACTTGCTCTATACCAAAAAGAGGTAGAGAAATTAAAGATGGACGAGACTGCTGATGATTTGCTCGAGCTTCTAGCTAGCTATCAAAAGCTAGGCTATGCTACAATTTGTCGACTTGCTTTAGGAACAAATCCAAAAGTGCTAGTTGGGCCTGCAGTCGTTCGTTAATCATATAGTAAGTCTCAAAAATGCCGTAGAGAAAGGATTTCTTGTCGGCATTTTTTGTACGATTAACTAACATGGGTACAAGAAAGGAACAATTAATGGAATATAACAAGACCAATAAGAGGTGCTGAGTAAGTAGCTTGAATCTAATTTACAAAATTGTAAATTGTTGGACTAAGTGAAAACGTTTGATATAATAGTGGTAAATAATTCCTTTTCAAAGATTGGTTGCAAGTTTTTTTTTAGCTTAAAATGGATATATAAGGGTATTAATGAAACAAAATGGCCCCTTTATTCGTATTATATATAGACGTTGCTATTAATTGGAAAGGGGAGTACCAATTGCTCCGTATAATAAAACTAATCTTGCAATTTGTCGTTCTTCTACTGGCTACTCTAGCATTAATAACGAACAATTTTCACTTTTTACCTTATTTAACAGTGGCTTTAGCTGCATTGACATTAATTATTGGGTTGGCTGAATATGAAAAGGGGCGAAAAGTATATGCGAATATTAATCTAGCTGCCTCTATTATACTTGTCTTTGTTTTTTTTCAATTGTTTATTTTCTCCTAATCCATATCAATCACCTTAGTAATTAGCGGTTCTAGGTTTTTATAGAACAAAATATGCCTATAAGAAAGCTGTAGTTATACAAATTCATAGAGTGATCTATTCATGAATGTCAGTTGACAATTCATGAATTTTTATTATATAGTGTATTCAACAAAGTTGAATACCAGTAAACAACAGTGAATATATATGGTATATCGGTGAACTGGAACAGGAAGAAGAAAAAATTAATATTATACAATGAAAGCGCATTCATTTTTTAACCTATTTGAATGGGAGTGATGATAATGGGGCGTTGGCCAGAGTTTGTGGAAATTAAAGAGGTTGGCCCGAGGGACGGACTGCAAAACGAAAAAAAGCGTGTGGCAACATCAGATAAGATTGCCTGGATCAATATGCTATCTGAAACGGGTGTGAAAGAAATTGAATACTCATCATTTGTTCATCCAAAATGGGTTCCACAGCTGTCAGATGCCCATGAAGTGGGGCGGAAAATAACTCGTAACCCCGATGTTCGATATTCCGCATTAGTACCTAATCAAAAAGGATTAGATCTTGCCTTGGAAGCGGGAATTGATGGTGCATCGGTCTTTATGTCAGCAAGTGAAAGTCATAATAAAAAAAATATTAATAAGTCATTGAGCGAGACATATCCAGTGCTTGGAGAGGTAATTAAAAATGCCAAAGATGCTGGAAAACATGTGACAGGATATGTATCTACTGTTTTTGATTGCCCCTATGAAGGAAAAATCAATCCAGAACAGGTACGAAAGGTTATTGATCATTTATTTGCATATGGCATAGACGATATCTCCCTTGGTGATACGATTGGAACTGCTGTGCCATCCCAAGTCGAAGCATTACTCGATGTTGTACTTAAGACATACCCAAAAGAAAAGATTATCCTTCATTATCACGATACGAGAGGGATGGCTATCGCAAACATTCTTACCTCCTTGGAGTACGGGATTACTCGTTTTGATAGCTCTGTCGGAGGATTAGGAGGCTGTCCATACGCCCCAGGTGCAGCAGGAAATGTCGCAACGAATGATGTACTTTATCTCTTACACGGAATGGGAATTAAAACGAATATAAGCGAACGGAAAATGCAAGAAGCAGGATTGTTTATGCAAAATAAACTGGGAAAAACACTTCCTAGCAAATCACTCGCTTATGCTATTGCACATCAATAAAATGGCAAAGCAGAGATAAAGGAATATTGAAATTTGCTAGGTGTTATCTTTTGGAAATCCATCATTTTATCCTCGGATAGATGATGGGTTTTTTATGTCACAAACAAAATAATTTAGATAATGCTAGCTGTGTAGAAATTTCTACGTTATCAAAGCGTGCTTGACGAGTCTTCAGCACTGTTCTATGATATAAACACGATTAGGACAAGTTGGAAAGGGGAGACTTCCAATCAATTTACAGCATATCGGAACGAAAATAAAACAGACTCGATTACGCAGTAAACAAACACAGCAGCAAATTGCAGATCAATGTGGGATCTCCAAAAGCTTACTTTCAAAAATTGAAAATGGCCAAACAGCTTCTGCTGTTGCAACGCTTTCGAAAATTTGTGACGCGTTAGAAATTCCGCTTTCTTGGGTGTTAGATGACCAACCGGAAAAAGATCTAGTCATGCTCGCAAAAGACGATCGAACATTCCAGGTTGGCGATGTGAATATGGGCTATTCCTATGAGCTTTTAGCCCGATCCCCATTTACAGGAGTAGAGCCAACAATCGTTCATGTGACACCAAAGGATACAAATTTAAGACATGATCCATACACGCATTCACAGGATGAATTTATTTATGTTCTCGAGGGCGCAATCTACTTGCTTTATGCCGACGAGAAGCATTTGTTGGAAAAAGGAGATACTGCCTATTTTAAAGGAACGAATCCCCATCTTTTCATCCCTGTCGATAATAAAGGTGCAAAAGTATTAACCATTTTTATTGATAGCGGCGTATGAATATATTCATAATAAAGAGTGAAAAAAGATTTGATATCAAGTCTTTTTTCACTCTTTTTTAAATAATAGAAGTGCATGCTGTGAAAAAGATTTATCTCTTATTAAATAGAAGGAGATGGTTATGTGAACAAGGCCATATTTTTAGATCGTGATGGCGTTGTCAATGAAGTGCTTACAGATCGGGTGAAATTTGTAAATAAGCCAGCTGATGTTTATTTATTACCGCGTGTTGGAGAAGCGATAAAACGGTTTAATGATGCTGGCTTCATGTCTTTATCGTCACCAACCAAGGTGGCGTTGGACTTGGTTATATGACAAAATCAACACTTCATGCCGTTCATGACCACATGCTGCGTGAACTAGCGGTATTCGGCGCACATGTAGATGATGTTGCTTATTGTCCACACAAGCCTCATGAAGGGTGTCTCTGTCGAAAGCCGCAGCCAAAAATGCTCTTTGATCTTGCTAAAAAGCATCACATTGATTTAGCAAGTAGTTATATGGTGGGAGATCGAGAACAGGATGTAGAAGCAGGAAGAATGGCGGGGACGAAAACCGTGCTCGTTGGAAAAAGAGAGGACAGATTAACATGTTGACATAAGAAAACCTTATAAAATAAACATTCTTAGGCAGTATTCAAGCGGGATTTGTACAAGTTTTAATTTTATAGTGTTTAATTAAAAGAATGATATTTCAAATGCATATTTGATGTTAGATAAAAGAACAGGAAAATAATTACATTAAAGCTGCTTTTATGCTCGCACATATCAGTCTATTAACCAAAGGCTAATTAAAGGCCGCCCAAGGCAGCGGTATGAGAAGCGAAAATCGCTGTTTTGGGTGAAGCCTGCGTGGCTTCATCCACGCTTTACCCCCCTTATCTAACAGTGGGGTAGAAAAACATTAAAAAAGAACTTCAAACCCATTAGGAACAATGGTTTGAAGCGAATGAAAATGTGAACCACCCCCCTTTGGTTGACATTTTTTAATTTAGTGATTTTCACTTAAATATTATGGATTAATCTTTATAACACTATTTCCATCACAGTATCGTTTAGTTAAAATCAATCAACAACTGTCAAATATCTATCTTCTTCCTACGATAAGTGAATATTAATTCGTTTCACGCAAACGAAATTCCCTGAAACAAAATCTTTAGCAACGAATAATGATCAACATATTTTAAGAGAATTGCCTATAACTACTATTGTAAGAGAAGGAGAAGTTTCTCTTGATTGGGGAAAAATAGAGGGTGTCGATAAATACAATATTTATCGAAATGAAAAACTTATAGCATCGGTAAATGATAGTGAATATAAAGATTCATCATTTAATCCTGATGAAAATTACATCTATACAATTAAAGCATCTAGAGAAGTATCAGAAAATGAATATAATACTTCCCTAGAGGAGTTGAAGAAGTATAATCTATCACCTACAGAAAAAGAATTAGAGCAATTAAAGTATCAAGAAATAGAAATCAGTAAAGAAATAGGTGTGGTCTCAGATCATTTATTAAGTGAAGAAGAAAGAGAACCTTTAATAAATACTATAGCATCAACTAAAAGTTACGATGTTGTATATAAAACATTTTTAAAAGACTATTGGGTTAAAAATCCAAATCCTCTTTCAAAATATAAATGGTTTAGAGGTGACAATAGAAGTTATAGCGCTACCAGTAACAAATATAGAACTAAGGTAAATGTAGCTGTGAACTTTACATCTAACTCTTCAACTGTGAGTATGCAAAAATATAGGGGTGTAACAAAGGCTTACAATTCAAATAAAGAATTTATGAAGCAAGGTTATGCTGACATAAGTGGAATTAAATTACACGTTGTAAGTAGGACTTCAAATAAGGCGAGCTTCTATGTGAATCACGCAGTTAAAGATCCATTGCCGTTCATTGCTGCTGATATTGACTATCGTGTTGAAGCTGATATTTATAAAAATGGAAAATATAGATTTGTTGGTACGCATGATCAAGCACCACATCATGAAGTTTATTTAAAAGGTTCATCTTATACTACTATCCATAGAGCGCCGATGATTAATATTTATCATTTACTTCCTACTCACCCAAATAAAGTTTGGAGTAAATCAAATCTGTAAATAGAGTCCATATAAAATTATAATATGTCTTTTAGACTACTAAATTAATAATATAAAAAGTTACTTCGTTTTTAATATTAATATTTTGAATTCAAAAACTCTCGCTTCTAGTGATTATACAGTTTTAATTCTAGAAGGAGAGTTTAAAAATCTTTCAAACTATTATTTGGATAATAAAGAAAAGAATTTAGAAATCGTATTATATTTTATATTTATTAATAAAAGGTGGTAATAAATCATCGCTGCTCCAAATGAAACAATAATTATGGAACTCCATTTAGCATCATTGAGATTATTAGCAATTAAAATAAGATAAGCTCCACCTAAAATTATTCCTCCTACACCATATAGAATTAGTTTAATTATATAATTAATGTTTTTTCCATCTAAATAAGCTTCTACGAAATATGAGAATAAAGCACCTCCAATAATAAAAACTGGAAGGGAGAATATTAAGTATACAAAAAAAGAACTTAACAGTGATGTTTGATCTCCCGAATCCATACTAAAAAAAGTGATTAGACCTAAAATTAAGCTAAATAAAACAGAAGAAACAATAGATATAATTATTTTTTCGAGCAAGTGATTTCCTCCTTAAATTGTTTTATATCTTTAAATTATTGCGATTTAAATTAATTTAATTGACTATGTTCCCAAGGAAAGATGCTAGTATAGTTTCATGGACACATCTTAGTTAAGTCCCTACAATAAATTTAGGAGGATGTGTCCAATGAAACATAAGAAAAATAGTCAAAGATATAATGATGATTTTCGTAAAATGGTTGTTGAATTATATCGTTCTGGTCAATCTGTTAGAGATTTAAGTGGCGAATATGGCGTTTCCGAAGTCACTATTTATAAATGAGTTAAAGATTTTACTCTTGTAGACGGCTCAGATCTTACACCCAAGGAAGTCGCTGAGATTCATAAGAAAAACCTAAGGCTGAAACAGGAGCTTGAAATCCTAAAAATGGCTATGACCATATTCGCAAAAAAAGAAATGACAATGTATTGACTGGTTTTATTAACGAACAAAAAGATAGTTGCTTTTATTTTAATAAATCACTATATACGAATAATTAATTATATGCAGTTGAGAATATAAATAAGCTAAACTGACATATTCAATTTATATTTCCTTTATATAATCATACTGTATTTATAACCTAAAAACAATTTAACAATATGATGCTAGTATAGGTTTTTTCGTCACATGGATCTTTATTATGAACATAAAAAGTCGGTGGAGTTGAATAACTGATAATTATATTTAATAAGGAGTTAACAAATGCCTATTATTAAGCATATACAAATAATACAAGCACCTATTAATTTATGTTTTGACCTTGCAAGAAATGTAGACATACATGTTAAAACTAGCTTTAAAACTAAAGAGAAAGCTGTAGGAGGGGTTACGGAGGGCTTATTAGAAAAGGGTGATACAGTCACTTGGGAAGCTATTCATTTTGGTATTCGACAAAGATTAACAGTAAAAGTGATTCATATGAAAAAGCCTACTTTATTTGTCGATGTTATGATAAAGGGAGCTTTCAGTTCTTTTAAGCATACCCACCAATTTATTGAAATAAATGATTTTACTGTAATGATTGATGTATTTGAATATAAGTCGCCTTTTGGTCCGATTGGTGTTATTGTAGACAAATTATTTTTAAAAAAGTATATGTCAGACTTTATATATTCTCGTGGAAAAGAATTAAAAAGAATTGCAGAAAATAATAGTTAACAATATCATATATAACCATTATAAAAAACTCCATAAGACGTATCTACTAAACGTGTTTTTTATCTTCCATCATCTCATCTTTGTGTTCATTAGAGGCTAAACATCAAAAGAATAATACTCAAAACTAAGACTAAACGTATCGTTGAATTAGATGTTATTTTCAAACGCTTTTAAGAGGATTAGATTTCTGGGAACCTCAGTGATCACCGATTTTTTCGCTTATCCGGTGAGTATGAGAAAGAACAAGAAAGATTAAAAGCGTCATGTCATACATTACAAAAAGAGTTAAAAGAACACGAGAAAAAGAAAACAAATGTCCGCAAATTTGTCCATATCGCTAGAAAGTTTACGAAACTGGAGAAGTTGGAAACGGCAATTTTAAAAGAATTAATCGACAAAATTTTAGTGTCAGCGAAAGGTCATCAAACCAAGACACAGGAGATTACCATTGTGTATAATTTTATTGGTGCGTTTGATTTTAATAGAGCGATTCATCAAACAAAAGGAAAAGATAAACATACAATAGTTGAGCTCATTTAATATTCCATCAACTTTGTATCCATGCTTTCTTAATTCAGAACACCTTATAAAGGCTGATTGATATTTTGAAGTTTTATATACCTTTTCAGAATGGCTTCTTGACAAGCGATTCCTCATAATCCGTGGTTCTATGCAAACATATGTGCTACGATAGAAGGACGAGGATTGCTGTAAAGAGGCGATTTCTTGATTGATAGATTAAATTAGGTGATGACATGACATATATAAATAGAATATCTGTGCGTGCCTTAGTAGAGCATGTGTTTCGTAGCGGAAGTATCGAATCAGGATTTCGAACGACAGCTTCACTAACAGAAGGAACAAGGATTCATCAAACCATCCAAAAAACGTATCGCGATCAAGACCAAAAGGAAGTGTATTTAAAAACAGAAATTTCCGTTGGGGATATTACACTCCTTGTTGATGGACGCTGTGACGGGCTACTTGTCGAAGAAGACGGTTCGATTATTATCGATGAAATAAAGTCTACAAAGCATGCCCTCGCTCAAGTTACTGCAGATTCCTATCCAGTTCATTGGGCACAAGCTAATTTTTATGGATACATGTATGCGAAGGACCATGCATTAGAACAGGTAACGATTCAGCTAACCTACGTCCAAACACAAACGGGAAAACAAAAGCAACTACAAAATGAGATGAGCTTTAAGGAGCTTGAGGACTTTGTTCATCAGGTTGTAAATCAGTATGCATCGTTTGCAAATCGGAAACAAAGCCATGCCGAGAAACGAACAGAGTCGAGTAAAGCGTTAGCCTTTCCCTTTGCATCGTATCGAGATGGCCAGCGAAAGCTAGCGGGAACTGTCTATAAAACGATAGAAAGCAATAAAAATCTGTTTGCGAGAGCAGCAACAGGAATTGGCAAGACGATGTCTACGATATTTCCGGCGATTAAGGCAATAGGAGAAGGCCATATTGAGCGGATTTTTTATTTAACGGCAAAAACGATAACACGCACTGCTGCAGAAGAAGCTTTAAAGCAATTAATCGCAAATGGCGTTCAATTAAAAGTTGTTACAATTACCGCAAAGGATAAAATTTGTTTTCAAGAAGAAATAGTTTGTGATAAAGCGAATTGCATTTTCGCAGATGGCTATTATGACCGGATTAATGGTGCCATGCTAGATATTTTAGAGCAGGAATGCTTGATGACTAGGAATGTCATTGAATCTTATGCTCGCAAGCATCAAGTTTGTCCTTTTGAATTTTCTCTAGACCTTGCCTATGAGGCTGATGTTGTTATTTGTGATTACAATTATATTTTTGATCCGCGCGTATCCTTAAAAAGGCTGATCGAGGAGCATAAAAAACAGACAGCATTGCTTATTGATGAAGCACATAATCTTGTGGATCGAGCACGAGAAATGTATTCCGCTACTTTAGTAAAGTCACATTACTATGATGTAGAACGCACGTATGAAGAAATAAACCCAGCCATTGCTAAATCTGCAAAAGCAGTGAGTGAGCACCTGTTTGTTAAAAAACAGGAGGGATTCGTAGTTGGAGAAGAGTTGGATATTGATTTAGTTGATAAAGTAGAAATCTTTTCCATGCATGCAGAGGATGTCCTTTTAGAGGATGATGGGAAAAATGAACGTTTGCTGGAGGCGTATTTTTCTGCGCAAGCATTTGTGAAAATTGCCCGGTTATATGATCATCGGTATACAACGTACTGTATGGTTGATCAAAGTGAGGTAAGTTTGAAGCTTTTTTGTATGGATCCATCGCATCTTATTAAACAGATGAGTAAGGGATTTCGTTCAAAGGTATTTTTTTCTGCAACATTAATTCCGGGTGAATATTATAAAAAGCTGTTAGGTGGAACAGCAGAAGATTATACGGTTTCCATACCATCTCCTTTCGAGCGAGAGAAGGTGAAGGTAATGATTAAACCATTATCTACGCGCTATCGAGATCGAAATCATACGATAAATCCAATGGTTGAATTTTTCGTTGATTTAATGAAAAAGCAATCGGGAAATTTTTTAGTTTTTTTCCCATCCTATCATTATATGCAGCTTGCTTATGCGAAATTTATAGAGCTTGCCCCTGAGCTAGAAACAATCGTTCAATCTGCAGGAATGTCTGAACAGCAACGCGAGGACTTTTTAGCGGCTTTTGATGCAGAACGGAAAGAACGATTAATCGGGTTTGCGGTGTTAGGGGGTATTTTTTCTGAAGGCGTGGATTTAAGGGGGAATCGCCTTCAGGGAGTAATTATTATTGGGGTCGGATACCCGCAAATTGGATTAGAAAGGGATATTATAAAGGATTACTTTATGAAGCTGAACCAAAATGGCCATGACTATGCCTACGTATATCCTGGCATGAATAAAGTGCTTCAAGCAGGAGGACGTCTAATACGAACGGAAGCTGATACAGGTGTAATCGCTTTAGTAGATGACCGGTTTTTACAACCAAAATACCAAGCCCTGCTACCACAGGAATGGCGTCATTTGACGGTGGAAAGAAATTAAAAGTAAAGCACCTGCGTGAATGCAGGTGCTGTTCAAGCGTTTAAGATAGGATTTGCAGCTCTTTTGGAAACTTCGTTAAGATTTCTATTTCTCCTGTTTCATTGATGTATACTTCATCCTCAATTCTTACGCCACCTAATTCAGGAATGTAGATACCAGGCTCAATTGTGAAAAGCATGCCGTTTTCTGCAAGTGCTTCATTATTTTCATGGATCGATGGTTCTTCGTGTAACTCAATTCCTAATCCATGCCCGACACGATTGTTAAAATAAGCGCCATATCCTTTGTCTTGTATTACCTTTCTTGCTGCAATATCAAAGGTCTTTAACGGAACCCCTGATTGAACAGCCTTAATTCCCGCTTGGTTCGATTGTAAGACAATGTCATAGATTTCTTTTTGCTTTTCAGAGGCTTCTCCAATAACAAAGGTGCGTGTTGTATCGGAACAATATCCCTCACTTATTTTTACTCCCATATCAATGAGGAGGAAATCACCGTGTTGAATGGTGCGTTCCCCTGGTACACCGTGAGGCAATGCAGACTTTTCTCCTGCTAGTACAATGGTAGAGAAGGAAGGTCCTTCAGCTCCGAACGCTTTCATTAAATATTCTAGCTCGGCAGCTAATTCAAGCTCCGTCATGCCAACCTTTACTTTTTTAATTCCTTCTGCCATGACTTTTTCAATAATATCCACTGCTTTTTGTAAATGTACAATTTCATTTCTCGATTTTTTCAAGCGCTGTCCATTTATAAAAGGTTGAATATCGAAATAGGTAGCTTCTGGAAATGCTTTCGATAATTGGTTGTGCTGATACATCGTAACGACTTTCATTTCAAGTCCAAATCGTGTAATTTGTCCATTTAGGTTTTCCTTCAGTATATGGTAAGGGTCTTGTTCATCAGAGATCGCTACAATGTTTTTTACGATGGAAGCATCAGCAGCCATATCTTTATCCAATGCCGGCACAAAGAGCATCATTTCATCTTTCCGATTATCAATGATTAATGCCATAAATCGCTCATGCGGGTCAGATTGAAAACCAGTATAATAGAAAACATTTGCAGGGGTTGTAATCATTGCAACCTCAATGTTTTGCGATTTTAAATGAGTTTGTAGTGTGTTCAGTCTGTTTGTAAAATCGATTGTCATGTAAATCCCTCCAACTAATTGTATTTTTCTATTGTATCATGTGTATTATTGATAAGGTAACATCGCGAGTTCACTTCATGTTTTTTAGAAATAATCAGAAAAAGCAATCCCTTTATACCGCGACATTAGACCTTAAATTTCATTCCTCTGTAATAAGAAAGCACTAGACCTCTGTGAAGCATCTTCTTAGTATTTTATCCATTCTACAAGCTTGTCCGACATTTCAACAAAAATAGTTTTTTTCTGACAGCTATTCTACATTATTTTGCAAACGAAAAAGTCTAGCAGGTTCTTTTAGACTATTCAATAAATAGTATAAAATTCCGATTTTTCTATTTAAATTTTCTGTTAATATAGGGACTGCGAGGGAAGTTGTACATTTTTGTAAGCTAAAATACTTCATACGAAAGGATAGGTGAGGTTGAAAAAAAGAATTTTAGTATGTTTTACAATTTCTTTATTGATCGTTTGTTCAGCAATCTATTCAAAAGCAACCACAGGACAACCAATAAAAGAGGCTTTTCGCACTTATTCCATAACACTTCATGCATTTAATCGTTGGTTTCCTGCGGAGTTAACACGAATAGATCAAGCATTAGAGCAAGAGCGGATGGAACAGGAGAAGAAATTAGAGCTACAAGCCTTTATTTCTTCAGTTACATCTGATGCAAATGCTGAAATTGAACAGTATCAGCTTGAATATTTAACACGATTAGCTGATCAGAAAAACGTTTCAATAGAACAGCTATTTAAAGCGTTTGAGGAACGCAAAAAGAAAGAGATCAACCTCGAGATTGAACAAGATGTAACGGCCTATCTAACGGAATTGATAGGGGAATAAAAAATGAGGGGGAATCTTGTAATGTTTAAAAAGTTGAAGGGTAAAGTAATCGTCGGCGTGCTCGTGTTTGGTCTAATCATGTCAGGAGCGGGGCTGGCTTTTGCTAACACAGATGCAGGTGCTGCTTTAAAAGCATGGTATGATGGGATGTTTAATCAGTCTGTAGATACGATTGAAGATGAAGTTACTGCGTATGGTGAGAGTAAGCTGCCTGAGCTGCAGGAGGAGTACGAGAACTTAAAAAGTGAAGCAGGGATAGACATTGATTTATCAAGGGAATTAGCTACAGGAGAGTCGCTAGAGAAAATTATTCAAGCAAAGCTTGACCATTTAGGATCACTGGATGAATCAAAGCGAGAAATTCTTTCCAACATTGGTTACCAGTATTACAATGTCTTTTTAGATGGGTATGGTGAGATTCAACAGAAGGCTGAAGAAGGGCTTGCATATGCGACAGACGATTTAACTGCTTATACAGGTGAGCTTGGACAGGCGGCAGTAGATGAAATGACAGGAGATTTAAACGCTGCCAAGGATGAAGCGGTACAAGAATTAGAAGAAGCAATAAGACAGGCGCAAGAAGAATTAGGCGCAGCGATATCTGAAAATGAGGAAATTACGATTCGGAATTTAAAAAACCAAGTAGATTGGTCTATCGAGGAGTTGCGTAATCAAGTAACTGAGCTTTTAGCTGGTCTAGTTGAAGAACAAAAAACGATTATTGTCGCTACTGCACAGCAACTAGAAGATGATGCGAAGGCTGCAATGGATGATGTTGTTTCGGGGATTAACAATTAACTAGAAAATTTGAACGCTGGCCTTATAACAATTAGGAAGTTACGCCGTCTAGGAAATGAACGCCCACATCCTAGACGGATTCTTCTAATAATGGGGGATACGAATGAGTAGACGCGATTTCCGGAAAAGAAACAAACGCAATCAACGAAGAAAATGGCTTGCTATTATCTTTTTGTCGGTTGTGATGACTTTCGGTAGTTATCAGCTCGTATTTGCAGACCAGGATATGCGTGCACTAATCGCCAATTGGCTGCAAAACAAAACCGCAGAAAGTATTGCGGATATCGATACGGTCATCAAAGACGAACAATCGAAGCAAACAGAACGATTAAAAAAAGAATTATATGAAACAATTAAAACCGTAGAAGGCGAGTGGGATTCCTTTGTAGAAAACGAGAAACAAGAGCGAGTTACAGCGTTAAAAGCGTATGCTGATAAACTCATTGAAGATCTACCGAGGGAAGCATCCGTGCAACAAAAAGAAGCTTATATTACCAACATAAACGCGATTGTGCAAGCAGCAAAAAAAGAATTAGAAGCGATATCGCTTGAGCAGTCACAGGCTTTTCCCACAGAGAAACAAGTAGAAGGGGAATAATAACATGTAAACTTATCCGCCCCTTATTCGTGTCCTAGTATTGTCTGAAGGTCGTGAGATAGTGTTATATGCTGTAACTGCTTCCCTTTTAAGTGGGTGATTGCCCCCTGTCCGCCCAAATAAAATTGAATATGGGGGAGTGTGCCAGCAAAGTTATCTAATTGTTGTAAAAGCTGTTCATCCATTTCAAACGGATACGTCGTTGTAGCTGATAATAGAACTTTTTTTGGTTGAAGCTGTTTGATTGTTGATTGAATCGCCATTGGTGCTGGTGATGCTCCAATCATAATCGTGTTCCATCCATGCAGCATACACTGCAGAAGAATAATGTGCAGCGGTATTTCATGTCGTTCTCCTGGAAGACAGGCTCCTAGAATGAGTGAATCATTATCGGTATATTGAAACCCGTTTTGTAATTGGATGAGATAGTCACGCACAACCATACTGGAAAATGCTTCTTGATATTCTCCCCACCGTCCATTCTCCCAATGGTTACCAACTTCGATAAGAAATGGGATGATGACTTCATCTAAAAACGTTTTGAGCCCATTTTCATGATAAGCCTGTTGTAGCAACTGAAGTAATTTTTTTTCATTACAACTGGCTCCACTATCTAAAAGGTGCTGTACATAAGTTGTTTGTACGGCTTTGTTAGGATTTGCAGACTTCGAAGGAGAGGTGTTCGGTACTATGCCGTGCTGCTTAACGTATGCAGCTGCCTGCTTAACGGTGTGTCCTTCATCAACTAACCCTTTAACAGTGCGTAATAGGTTCACTTCATGTTGGTTGTACACACGATATCGGTTATTCATTCGTTCCGGATTAACTACCCCGTATCTCTCTTCCCATTTTCGAATCACTTGTTTAGATAGTTTTGTCATTTCCGAAACTTGCTGAATCGTATATGTTATGGTGTTTTTTTGTTCTTCCATATTTCAACATCCTCTTTTATGAGTGATATTCACTAGCTTTTCTTTACCTTTATTTCCATTTTACTATATAACATTATACAACTTTGTACAATACATATTAAACATTATACAAACATTTGACAACGTATATACCTTCTGCCATAATAAAGCAAATATGGAGTGGGGGTGTGTATATGGATTGGGGAAAGCCGACCATCGCAATCCTTCAATGCGAACAAAAAGAGGAGCTTCATTCAAGTGAAGGTGAAGCGTTTTTAGGTTTAGAGTCGCTTTTGGAACGAGTGGCAGCAGTATTGAATATAACGGTTGATCACGAGGCGGTCTTTCAAGAAGACTGGGTAAGTGAAATTGATGATAAAAAGGTGGTAATTACAAAAGAAGTTCCAATGGTTGCGGCGGTTGTGACGATTGGGCGATTTTTGAGAAGTATTCCGTCCCTTGATGGCGTGATATACGAATGCTGTTCTATGGATTGTCCGTTACACGAGGCCTTTAATGAACTAGCAAGTGCCTGGAAGGATCGTTCGCATGAGCAAACCTTTTGTGTAGACCTGGATGTTCCAGCAGCGATTTTTATCGAGCGCAAGCAGCTACAAACTGCTCAGACTCAACGTCTTTTTCTGACTCGATTATATGCGTTAACAAAGTTTCATCAGGTAAAATCCTCTCCGTCTTTTGCATCATTAACCAACTTTCATCGTTCGCATAAGTATTTATTCATGAGCTTGCAGCCAATGGTTTTGAAAAAGCTAGGAGGGATTGTTGCCAATGCAGATAAACGCTCAATCAATGACGTATTTCAGCATTATGAGCAAAGCCTGCTGGCGTTGTTATCTTCTTCTTTTTCAAGAGGAAAACATATGAATGCCTTACAGCATATGATTGGTTATTTTTCTAAATACGTATCAACGCGAGAAAAAAAGAATATGGAGCACTTGTTACAAGAATACAAGGATGCGGAGCGAGAAGATAGAAGTATTTTGCATTTATTGTATGCATGGGCAAAGCGGTATAATGAGGAATATATCTTAGAGCAAACGATCTTTCGGCCTTATCCAGAAGGGTTTGTCAGTCATATTGAAAAAATAAGCTCATCGTTAATTCGCCTAAAGGTAGAGAATGAAAGTGGGGTGCATCATCTGTGAGAACGTGGCGTGAACTGCGCTGGGCTGTATTAGCAGGGCTTGTTGCGGGTGTTCTTTTGGGGTTGTTTTTAAAAGGGGTAGAAGCGATAACAGCAATAAACGTTTATACATTATTGTTAAATGTAGACTTTGTCCCAATGCTGAATGAATTGACTATGTCGGAAGGGATAGAATTTACACTACATCTCGTAGTGTCCATCGTATTAGCTGTTGCTTTGCTTTGGTTAATGAAAAGTCGGTTATGGTCAAAAAATAAATCGATGTCCATACTTTTGCTCATAAATGTCGGTATCGGATTTTTGTTGTTCCCTTTAACTTTGCTTTCTGAACGAACACCTTCCATATGGTCAGGTGAAGCATTACTTTTTTGGTTGTTCGGGCATGCATTATATGGCGTTATATTAGGCCTCTTTTTTAAAAAGAGTGCCTAATTTTTTTGCTTGTCCAACGGTGATATAAAAATTATTAACTTAATAGTTGGCAATCTAATAAACTATTTGTATAATGTTTGTATAAGGTTTGTATAACTTTATTTTGAAACTTGGGGAGGAACAATTATGAGTAAACGAACGATCGTTGTTGGTGCAGGTCCCGGTGGCTTAGCAGCTGCGATGCTGTTAGCGGGGAAAGGCTACGACGTAACTGTATATGAAAAGCAACCATATATTGGTGGGAGAAATTCAGAAATAAAGCTTGGTGACTTTCGCTTTGATATGGGACCAACCTTTTTAAATATGCCACATATTATGGAGGAGCTATTTCAAGCTGTTGATCGTAATGTCCACGATTATTTAGAATTAATCGAACTAAATGAGATGTATGAATTAACTTTTGCTGATAAAAAATTGGCGATGACACGAGATCGCGAGCTAATGAAAGAACGAATTGAGGAATTATTTCCTGGAAATAGCAAGGGCTATGATCAATTTATGCAGGACATAGGAAAGAAAATGGAGGTTCTAACTCCGTTACTACAACAGCGAATGAGTAAGATCACTGACATGCTTTCACCTAAAGTGCTTCGTGCACTTCCAGAGCTTGAGTTGGGCAAATCATTATTTGATGTTCTCTCGCGCTATTTTACCGAGGATGATTTAAAAATTGCTTTTACCTTTCAATCAAAATATTTAGGAATGTCCCCATGGGAATCTCCGGGTGCATTTGCCATATTATCTTATATGGAGCATGCCTATGGGATTTATCATATAAAAGGGGGATTAAATCAGCTTCCGAAGGCAATGGCTCAGGTTGTCAAAGAGTATGGAGGTCGCATCCATCTGAATCGTGGCGTAAAACAGCTTTGGACAGAAGGAAAGGATGTAAAAGGGGTTATATTAGAAAGTGGTGAACGTGTAGAGGCAGACGAAGTTATTGTGAATGCCGATTTTGCTCATGCAATGGTAAATTTAGTGGAAAAGGGTGTGCTGAAAAAGTACCGAGAAGAAAAGCTAGCTAAAAAATCTTATTCTTGCTCTACATTTATGCTATATCTTGGTCTGAACAAAGAAGTAGATCTTCCACACCATTCGATTATATTCGCAGACGATTATGTGAAAAACGTAGAAGAAATTACGAAATCATTTAAGCTATCAGATGATCCATCAATCTATGTGCAAAACGCTGGTGTGACAGATTCCACGCTTGCACCAGAAGGGAAATCAGCACTCTATGTATTAGTTCCAGTGCCAAATAATGAAAGCGGGTTAAACTGGGAAAAGGAAAAGGAAGGCTTTCGTCAGCTTGTATTAGAAAAACTCGCTGCAACGCTCAACATGGAAAACCTTGAAGAAGCAATTGAGGTCGAACGTATGATTACTCCAGCAGACTGGGAAAACGAAATATTTGTTTATAAAGGGGCTACCTTTAATTTAGGTCACCAGCTATCACAAATGATGATATTTCGACCGCATAACCAGTTTGAGGAGCTTCAGAGTTGTTGGCTTGTTGGTGGGGGAACACACCCAGGGAGTGGCTTGCCAACAATTTTAGAGTCAGCAAGAATTACTGTAAATGAGATTTTAAACGCACACGGAAAAGAAAAAATTGCTCAAACAGGCTTACCTATTTTAGAGCACGTATAAAAACATTTGAATTGACAGTTATTCGTTTGCGATGCTCTTCCAGAAGAAATTAATAATATTTAAAACCGAATCATCGACAGATGCGAAAAGGCCGTTATTGTCTGTATCTCGATAATTCCCGATTTTTAATAGTGAAATAAATGCATGTGCTGCAAAAAGAGGATCTATTTGTCTGATTTCCTTTGTATGCATGGCCGTTGCTAATGCGTTAGCGACAACACGATATATTTTTGCTTCTGCTTCTTGCATTGCTTTTATTTGCGTTTCAGATAATGAATTTTTGGTTCCTTTGATCATATCGTCCATATCAATATGCACGGTTGCATTTAAATAAGCTGAAGCAACTTGATAAAGCCGTGTATATAGTGGTGCATCTTCTGAGAGAATTTGAATCATAATTTGATGCACGCGCTCCATCATTTGAGTCATTGTTTCGGAATATAAATCTGCCTTTGTTTGGTAATAATAGTAAACAGTTGCTTTTGTTACTTGGCAGCTTTTAGCAACATCATCCATGGAAACGTCCTTATAGCCGTTTTCGAGAAATAGCTGGGCGGCTTTTTGTAAAATTAACTGATCAGTTGGCAGCTTTTGATGATTAGCAGGTGGTCTACCAGGGGTGCGTTGTTTTTTATGATTCATTGCATTTCTCTCCTCATACATTCATTCGGAAACAGTATACCACATATTGATTAATATACGAGGAAAAAAACAGTTGGAAATTAACCTACCAGTATATATAATTAAAAAAGAGTTTATTTTGTAAGTATTAATCGAAATTATTTTTTAAAGTAGGGAAGGGGAGTATCGATGAAAAATGGCATTTCGAAGTGGGGGGGAATTGTAGCAGGAGCGCGCTCAAGATGGATGACAATATTCATTTGGGTGCTACTTGTTGCAATATTTTCCTTCGTATGGCCACAGGTTAATGATCGAGAAACAAAATCAAATCAGCTCTTACCAGAGGATGCAATGTCAGTAGAGGCATCAAAGCTTACGGAGGAGCAGTTTTCCGATGATGCAGGAACACCTTTATTGCTTGTCTGGTATCGAGATGGTGGATTGGACACGGCGGATTATGAACAAATTCAACAAGTATATGGGGAGCTTGTTGAAAATCCGTTAGCATATCAAGCAATGATACCGCCATTTCATAAGTTGCCTCCACAAGCGCTACAGCAGGAGGCGTCATCAGACGGAGAAGCATTGACCACACCTATATTTTTTGAGCCAGATACAGCAACAGAATTGTTAGAAGATGATCTAGAACGGCTTAAAAAAGTAATCTCAAACAGTGTTGGAGAAGAGGTGTTTGATAAGGATTTAGAAAAATCTGGGCTTCATGTTCGTCTAACAGGACCCATCGGCATTCAAACAGATGCGGTATCATTATTTAGTCAAGCAGATGTAACGCTTCTTATTGCAACCGTGTTGCTCGTGTTGGTGTTATTAGTTGTTCTGTATCGATCACCAATTCTTGCGCTTGTTCCACTAATTGCTGTTGGGGTTGCTTATGGATTAATTAGTCCTCTGCTAGGCTTGCTAGCAGATAAAGGTTGGATAGAAGTTGATGCACAAGCAATCTCCATTATGACCGTATTATTATTCGGTGCTGGGACAGATTATTGTTTATTTCTAATTTCTAGGTATCGAGAAGAATTACGAATCGAAGCAGATAAATATGTTGCATTACGAAAAGCTGTAAGTGGAACCGGTGGAGCAATTATGATTAGCGCGATGACAACGGTTATGGGGTTATTGACATTAGGGCTTGCTTATTATGCATCCTATGATCGTTTTGCAGTTCCTTTTAGCTTATCCATATTCATTATGGGAATTGCAGCATTAACCTTATTACCGGCTATTTTAGCATTGCTAGGCAGATTTGCTTTTTTCCCGTTTATTCCTAGAACAGAAGCGATGATTCAAAATCTTGAAGAAAAGAAAGGTAAAAAGCTAAAACGTCCGAAATCGCAAAGTCGCTTCTATCGAGTAATCGGTCGTTGGGTGACAGAAAAGCCATGGACGATTATTATCACTTGTGTAGTCGTATTAGGAGGCCTTGGTCTTTTTGTTCCAAAAATGCAGTATACGTATGGCTTACTTGAATCGTTTCCAGAAGATATGCCTTCTCGAGAAGGATTCACCGTCATTTCAGAGCATTACCCACCAGGTGAAATTGCGCCTGCTCAGGTTATCGTACAAACAGATGGACAAGAAATTGCATTAAAAGAAAAGCTATCAGCGCTTTCCATTGTTGAAAATGTTAGTGATCCTACAAAAGGATCAAAGGATCCATCTCTACAGGAATGGTCAGTTACATTAGCGGTTGATCCTTACTCAACAGAGGCAATTGCAGCAGTTCCAAAGCTCCAAGAAATTGCAGAAAATAGCTTAAAGGATGCAGGAGTAAAAGAAGTAAACTCAAAGGTATGGATTGGTGGAGAAACAGCAACACTTTATGATACGGAGGAAGTAACGAGTCGAGATCAATCCATTATTATACCAGTCGTATTACTTATTATTGCTTTGTTATTAGTAGTTTACCTTCGTTCAATCGTTGCTATGGTTTATTTGTTAGCTACGGTTGTGTTATCCTACTTAGCAGCATTAGGGCTTGGCTGGATTATTATTCACTACGGTCTTGGAGCAACTGCAATGCAAGGCTTAATCCCGGTTTATGCCTTTGTGTTCTTAGTCGCACTAGGAGAAGATTATAATATTTTTATGGTATCAAGCATTTGGAAAAAGCGGCGTTCCATGCCTTTAAAACAAGCGATAGCTGAAGGAGTTGGAGAAACAGGAACTGTTATTAGCTCAGCGGGCTTAATTTTAGCAGGAACATTTTCTGTTTTAGCGATGCTACCACTTCAAGTGCTCGTTCAATTTGGCTTAGTAACAGCGATTGGCGTACTGCTCGACACATTTGTCGTTAGACCATTGCTCGTTCCGGCGATAACGACTGTTTTAGGGCGGTATGCTTTCTGGCCGGGAAAACTGTGGAAGCTAAAGGATAAAGAAAGACAAGAAGAAGTTCAATAACGAATAGCTAAATAAAGGCTTGACGCTGTTCCATGAAGGTTTGGGACAGCGTTTTTTATTATTTTGAAAACTATAAGATTGCTTGCGTGAGGAAAAATGCTTTATAGAACAATAGCCAGTCTAGCTCTCTGTTTTTAAACGAGCCTTGGCATCACACAATAATCGATCGGGTTTATCAGGATAACGATAAGAGCTATCTAATAGAGTGTAATGTTTCAAGTCCATAATAGTTTCCTTGTATACTATAAAAAGAAGAATTGTTGATATTGTCGAAAGATGAAAACAAGTATAAGAAAGGGTTTATATTGAATTTATTTCCGGGGAAATAGTCTATACAAGTGAATACCAATCAATAGCATCGAAAGAAGTTATGATAGAAGTAACGAAAGAAATGAGAAACATGTCAAAATGAAGCGATCAATTAGGATGTTGATCGACTTCTGTTGGCTAAATTTATAGAAGGTAGGTGGTAAGTGTGCGTTCCGTTTTTCAAAAAAATAAATTGTATCATTCCATCGTTCAAGAAATTAAAGGGCTCATAAATGAAGATGTCATTTTAACCGATGAAGAAGGGACAATTGTTGCTAGTACAGAAGAAAAACGAGTAGGGGCATTCCATGAAGGAGCATGGCTGGCAATGCAAAAGAAGGAAAAAATGATTATGACAAAAGAGCGGACACGAAGCTTGCAGGGAGTTCGAAAAGGAGTTGTTTTACCAATTATTATGGAAGGTTCTCCATTGGGAGTTCTTGGAATTACCGGCGATCCATCACTTGTTGAGCCGTATGCGATGGTTGTTCGTAAGGTAACAGAATTGTTTATTCAAGATTCGACCAACCGAATATATCAAGAAGAGCATGCAAGAGAATTAGAGCTTTTTATTTTTGATTGGCTCCACCATTCAGGTAATTTTGAGGCCTTATACAAGAGAAGTCGTTTCTTTCCTATTGACATGCATAAATATGTGCAAGCGATTGTTTTTCGCAGTGTAGATAAAGCGATTCATTTATCGTTTAAAGAAATGGAAGCATTGTATGATAAGTGGGGAAGTAAGGAGAAGGGATTATTCGTTCGTCTTGGAAGTGAAAAGCTCGTTTTACTTTGTTCAAAAATGGAAAAAAGTGAATTAAAGCATAAGGTACGTGAATTTCAAGAGGGAATGAAAGAACGGTTGGGAATCGATATTGTTGCTGGAATAGGAGAAGTCGTGAGCGCAGAAATGCTGTCCGAATCATTTAAACAGGCTGAATGGGCATCACGCATCGCGTATAAGAAAGCGCCGATTATTTTTGAAACAGAATTAAAATTTGCAATGCTGCAGCATGAATTAAAGCCGGAGACGAAGCTAGAATTTATTCGAAGAATAATAGGGACATTGAGTGATGAGCATGTTTTATTAACTACGCTAGAGAGCTGGTTCGCACATGATATGGCAATTCAAAAAACGGCAGATTATATGCATCTGCATCGAAATACGCTGCACTATCGCTTAAAAAGAATTACCGAAATAACGGCTTTAGATTTAGATAAGGTTGAAGACCTCGTTAACTTATACATTGCAGTCCTATTTTGGAAGGAAATACATGCAATCGAATCATTTGAAAACAAGAATTTGTTCACAAGAACAAATTATATTTAAAATAGGCCTATATTTTTATTTGCGCGCACATATATTTTTCTCGCTCGATTTCATACAATAGAATTAATATGAATAGATTAGGAGAATGCGTATGCTATGTGAGGAAATAAAGGCGAAATTTATAGATATCGTTGGAGAAGCAAATTTCGAAGATAATAATGCAAGCTTGCTTGCTTATTCCTATGATTCGACACCAAGGTATCAAACTATTCCAGACGCAGTGATTGCACCACGTACGAAGCTTGAGGTTGCAGCAGTTGTCAACGTATGCAATACATACAAAATCCCGATCGTTCCACGTGGTTCTGGCACCAATTTATGCGCCGGAACAACGCCTGTTGAAGGTGGGATTGTACTAATCTTTAAAAATATGAATCAAATTATCGAAATCGATCAAGAAAACCTTACGATGACCGTTCAACCTGGCGTATATACAAAGGATATTTTGGAAGCGGCACTATCGGTGGGCCTGTTTTATCCGCCTGACCCTGGATCGATGCATATATCTCAAATCGGTGGCAACATCAGTGAGAACTCGGGCGGATTACGCGGACTTAAATATGGCGTTACGCGCGATTATGTGCTTGGACTGGAAATCGTTCTTCCAAACGGAGAAATCATCCAAACAGGAGGAAAGCTTGCGAAGGATGTTGCAGGCTATGACTTAACGCGTTTGTATATTGGAGCAGAAGGGACACTTGGTATCATTACCGAGGCCGTTTTAAAGCTAATCCCACAGCCAGAGACAAAGAAAACCATGCTTGCGCTTTATCATGATCTAGAAGCAGCAGCGCAATCTGTTTCTGCAATTATTGCGAATCGCATCATTCCAGCAACATTGGAATTTTTAGATCAGGCAACGGTAAAAGTTGTTGAAGATTTTGCGCAGATCGGGCTACCTACTGAAGCGAAGGCGATATTATTAATTGAACAGGATGGACCTGAAGAGGTTGTGGCAAGAGATATAAATAAAATAGGCCTACTTTGTAAAGAAAACGGCGCATTTGCTGTACAAGTAGCAAAAACTGCCGAAGAAGCCTTGCAGCTAACGGAGGCAAGAAGAACTGCATTATCTGCATTGTCTCGACTAAGACCAACAACGATTCTAGAGGATGCTACTGTTCCTCGATCAGAACTGGCAAAAATGGTACGGGCTATTAATGAAATTGCCAAGAAGTATAATGTGACGATTTGTACGTTTGGTCATGCTGGGGATGGTAATCTTCATCCAACCTGTTTAACCGACGCACGTGATGAAGAAGAAATGGCATTGGTTGAAAAGGCATTTGAAGAAATCTTTGCGAAAGCGGTTGAGCTTGGGGGAACGATTACAGGAGAGCATGGAGTAGGGATGATGAAGCTTCCGTATCTTCATTTAAAGGCTGGGGCAGCGGGTGTGGAAGCGATGCGAAGTATTAAAAAGGCACTTGATCCGAATTTCATTATGAATCCAGGAAAAGTGTTTGCAATGTCTCCTCGAGAAGGTGTGGTGGAATGATGGACGCACGAGAGAAAACGCGTATACAGCAAGCATTTAAAGAAAAAATAGATTACGATGAATTGATGAATTGCACACGGTGTGGGTTTTGTTTGCCTACTTGTCCAACTTATATAGAAACTGGCAGAAATGAAGTTCATTCACCAAGAGGCCGGATTGCGTTAATGAAGGGGCTTGTTGATGGCCTGATTGAGCCAAGTGAAGAAGTAAAGCAATCGATTGATATGTGCTTAGGGTGCAGAGCCTGTGAACCGGTTTGTCCATCAGGAGTAAAATTTGGTAGATTGCTTGAGCAAGCAAGAGACGCTATTTATCAAAGCCATCACCGTTCACTACCAGAGAAAATAATGAAAGGCATATTTTTTAAAAATTTGTTTCCTTATCAAAATCGCATGATTGGATTAACCGGACTGCTCGGGTTTTATCAACGCTCAGGCACACAAAAGCTCGCACAAGCAATTGGTATTATGAAGCTTTTTCCGGAAAGTATGCAAGCGATGGAAAAAGTCCTGCCACAAGTACCAAAAATGAAGGAAATGAAGCAACGTCCTCGCCACATTCCCCCTTTAACAAAAGAGCGAAAGCAGAGGGTGGCATTTTTTTCAGGCTGCTTAATGGATACGATGTTTATGCATACAAACGATGCAACGATCCAATTATTACAGTATGCAGGCTGTGAAATAGTCGTTCCAGAGACACAAAGCTGCTGTGGAGCACTACATGGACATAGTGGCGAACTAGATCAGGCACGTGAGATGGCAAAGCGAAATATTGCCGCGTTTGAGGATGCCGCGGTTGATTATATCATTACAAATGCTGGGGGCTGTGGCGCATTCTTAGTCGAATACGATCATTTATTAAAGGATGATCCTGAATGGAACGGGCGTGCACAAGCATTTTGTGCAAAGATAAAGGATGTTACTAAAATCCTGATCGAGCTCGATTTTCACAAGCTACCATTACGGCTAGAAAACCAAATTGTTACGTATCAGGATTCATGCCATTTGAGAAATGGCCAAAAAACGTTTATCGAGCCGCGCCAATTATTAGAAGCAATCGATGGGGTGACTTTTATAGAAATGAAAGATGCGGATCGTTGCTGTGGCTCCGCAGGAATATACAATATTGTTCAATCGGAAATGTCGATGCAAATTTTAGATTATAAAATGGAACAAGCAACAAAAACAAAAGCAACAACAATTGTAACAGCAAATCCAGGTTGCTTGCTGCAAATGAAGCTCGGAATAGAACGGGAAGGACTATCAGAGAACATGGAAGCGGTCCATATCGTTGACTATTTGTTAGCGGCATATGAACAAGCAAATTTCGAAGAAGCAGCTACTAAAGTGATCTCTTCTCGTTAAGATGGGATAATTACAGGCATTTGTAGGTTTGAAAAAAAACCTACAAATGCTTTTTTTATTTGTTTTACTGTTTTTCGTAAAGGTTTTTTCTCTTGCGGTTATTAATATAGATCTTAAACGTGAATTCCTCTAATTTCCTTCTAAATGAATAAATTGGAAGCCCATTACTAAAACACCTTAAACCATTGGTATTGCTACTTTTTTTACCGATCATGCACTATGAGTTTTTAAAATATTCTACTTCTTGTCACTAAATGTATATATTTTGATGAACTTTTTGTGACATATGTCATATTTTAATGCATTTTAGGGCAAAGGGTATTACACTGTTCAAGCTAAACCATATAACGTCTTCAATAAAATAACACATAAGACATTTTCCGAAGCAGCATATATCTGATCTTCATCGATTGGATAAATACACAGCATGTATCTACAGCTTTGAAAAGAGAAAGGGGTACCTTCATGAAAAGGAAATGGGGTTTGTTATTATTAGTTTTCACTATTGTCACAGTGCTTACAGGGTGTGACTTAATGGTGCTGGATCCTAAAGGTCCAGTTGCTGAAACACAAGCCAATGTAATAAAGTTATCGATTTGGACGATGGCTTCTATCGTATTTACAGTTATTGGACTATATATATTTATGCTCGTAAAATATCGTGCTTCTAAGGCAGATAAGGATTATAAGCCACCTCATATCGAAGGAAGCAAGCTTTTGGAGACGATTTGGATTACAATACCAGTCATTATTGTTATTTTTCTTTCAGTCGTTACGGTGAAGTCGACAAGTGAAATTGAGACAACACCGAAGGGCTATGAGGATCAAGAACCATTGGTTATCTATGCTGCATCATCAAATTGGAAATGGCACTTTAGCTATCCTGAGCAAAATATAGAAACAGTAAATTATGTTAATTTACCAATCAATCGACCGATCGAATTTAAACTATACTCTTATGGGCCGATTTCTAGCTTATGGATTCCACAGCTTGGTGGACAAAAGTATGCGATGAGCGACATGGTAAATACACTGCACTTATTAGCAGATACACCAGGGTCCTATATGGGAAGAAACGCAAACTTTAGTGGAGCTGGCTTTGCTGAAATGGAATTCGAAGCATTAGCAATGCCACAAGCGGAATTTGATAATTGGGTAGCAGATGTAAAAGGTACCGCAGAACCATTAACAGAAACAACATTTAATAAGTTGCTAGAAGACGGACATCTTGGTAGAAAAACGTATACCGGTACACATTTAACATTTTTACCTCCTCCAGAGGGAGAACATGCTGGTCATAATCATGGTAATAAAGATGAAGAAGAAAATGAACATAATAGTGAGCATGATACGTCAGCACATGATCAAGAAAAAGAATAATAGAAAAGTAGCTTTGCCTTCTACTACCAATTGGTAGGTAGGAGCTTTCGATTGAATCAAACAAATTAAAGATAAAAAGACTAATCGATGGGGATCGCTTTTTATCTAACAAAGGAGTTACACAACATGGATTACTTCTCAAGATTTGCCCCTCCACATAGTGACCCAATGATTGTGATGTCACAGTTTGCGATTGTAGGCGTTATGATCGCAATTGTAGCTGGGTTGACCTACTTTAAAAAGTGGGGGTATCTTTGGAATGAGTGGCTTACAACAGTTGATCATAAAAAAATTGGAATTATGTATGTTCTATCAGCTCTATTGATGTTATTTAGAGGTGGGGCGGATGCATTATTAATGCGTGCACAAACAGCAATTCCGGAAAATGGGCTGCTAGATGGACAGCATTATAATGAAATTTTCACAACACATGGTGTCGTTATGATTTTGTTTATGGCAATGCCATTTATCATTGGATTGATGAATGTCGTTGTTCCATTGCAAATTGGCGCTCGTGATGTTGCTTTTCCACGCTTAAATGCACTTAGCTTCTGGCTCTTCTTTTTTGGGGCGATGCTATTTAACATTTCCTTTGTGGTCGGAGGTTCTCCTGATTCAGGATGGACTGCTTATTTTCCGTTGGCAGGAAATGAGTTTAGTCAAAGTGTAGGAACAAATTATTATGCAATTGCCATTCAAATTGCCGGGATTGGAACATTGATGACGGGAATTAACTTTATCGTTACGATTCTGAAAATGCGTGCACCGGGAATGACAATGATGAAGATGCCAATGTTTACATGGTCTGTTTTCATCACGAACATTATTATTGTGTTTGCCTTCCCAGTATTAACTGTAGCACTAGCATTGATGACAATGGATCGTCTTTTTGGTACAAACTTCTTTACAATGGCAAATGGCGGAATGGATATGCTTTGGGCAAACCTGTTCTGGGTTTGGGGACATCCAGAAGTATATATCGTTGTTCTCCCAGCGTTTGGAATTTACAGTGAAATTATCTCAACCTTTGCCCGTAGAAATCTTTATGGGTATAAGTCAATGGTATTCAGTATGGTGGCAATTTCGGCCCTTTCCTTTGTTGTATGGGCACACCATTTCTACACAATGGGCCATGGCGTAATGGTAAATAGTATCTTCTCGATTACGACAATGGCGATTGCTGTGCCTACTGGTGTAAAAATGTTTAACTGGCTATTTACGCTTTATAAAGGAAAAATCGAATTTAAAACACCAATGCTATGGGCCATGGCATTTATCCCGATTTTTCTTATCGGCGGGGTAACAGGCGTTATGCTAGCAATGGCAAGTGCCGATTACCAATATCATAATACAATGTTCTTAGTGGCGCATTTCCACTATGTGCTAATTCCTGGTACGGTATTTGCTGTACTGGCTGGTTTTACGTATTGGTGGCCAAAGATTTTCGGCTTCAGCTTAAGTGAAAAAATTGGAAAATGGTCATTCTGGTTTATTGCGATTAGCTTTAACCTTGCATTTTTCCCAATGTTTATTACTGGTTTAAATGGACAGGCAAGAAGAATGTATACGTACTCGGAGTCGACTGGATTTGGACCGTTGAACCTACTGTCCTTTGTTGGTGCTGCAGGGCTGGCAATTGGCTTTGCCTTAATCGTCTACAATATTTATTGGAGTACACGTTATGCACCAAGACATGTTACAGAAGATCCGTGGAATGCTAGATCGCTAGAATGGGCAACACATAGTCCTGTTCCTGAATATAACTTTGCTATCACTCCAACTGTTTCTTCAACAGAAGCATTTTGGGATGCTAAAGAGCATGGTAAACCATTATTCCAAGGAAGCTATGAAAAAATTCATATGCCAAACAATAGTGGTGCACCATTCATCATGGGCGTAATCTTCTTTGTTTTCGGGTTTAGCATGGTATTCAGTATGTGGACCTTGGCGATTATTTCTGCAATAGGTATCTTTGTCTTTATGGCGCTTCGTTCATTCGAAAAAGACCATGGACATTATATTTCCGTAGAAGAAGTTATGGAAACAGAAAAGAAATGCGAGGTGCTAAAAAATGAAAATTGACCACTCGCTTCCAAGTGAATATAGTACAGAAGAAAACCAATTGAAAATATTAGGGTTCTGGATTTTTCTAGGAGCAGAAATTGCGTTATTTGCAACATTGTTTGCAACCTACTTTACATTAGTGGACCGAACAGGGAATGGACCTACTGGTAGCGAAATTTTTGAACTATCACCGGTGTTAATTGAGACATTCGTTCTTTTAACAAGTAGCTTTACGATTGGTCTTGGAATTCATGCAATGCGATTAGGCAATAAAAAGGCAATGATGTCATTTTTCATCATTACGTTATTGCTAGGAGCAGGCTTCCTTGCAGTGGAAGTTTATGAATTCATCCACTATGTACATGTTGGTGCTGGAATACAAGTTAGTGCCTTTACTTCTATCTTATTGACACTACTTGGAACACACGGTGCTCACGTAACATTAGGGTTATTTTGGGGAATAATGATCCTCATTCAGGTGAAAAAGCGCGGGCTCACGCCTGAAACAACGAATAAGTCATTTATTTTCTCGCTTTACTGGCATTTCCTAGACGTTGTTTGGATTTTCATTTTCAGCTTCGTCTATTTGAAAGGAATGATGTAGAATGAGTTTAAAAGAACTTTTTCCTATCAAGCATGTCATGGGATTCGTATTTTCACTCATTTTAACAGTTGTGGCTTTATCTGTTTTAATGTTTGATCTTAGTCCAAAAACAGGTGTCATTATTTTACTCGTGACCGCATTCATGCAAGCGAGTATCCAACTCGTCATGTTTATGCATGCCGGAGAGTCCGAGGATAAACATTCGATTTATACAAATGTTTTGTATGCACTTTTCATCGCACTTGTTACCATTTTTGGAACATTGCTGACGATGATTTGGGGATATCAATAATAGAGAGTAGGCTCCTTCTAGTGAAGGGGCTTGTTTTCTTTTTTCTCCTAGTTTAGATGCTTAATGGGAAAGCGGAATATGGTATAGTTAATATATATTGGAAGGTGAAGGGAGGAAGCTATTTTGCATACATGGCTTTATACGATTTATGCAATCGTTCTTGGAGCACTTTCGTTTTTTACAGGTGAGATTGTCACCTTTGTGATGCTAGGGTTTATTTTGCTTACGTTGAGTAATATTAATCATAATCTAAAGAAGCTTGTTCATAGTAAAGGAAAATAGAAGCTAGGAGGCTATTATATGGCAACGTTCGACGATTTTACAAAATTAGATTTACGGATCGGAACAATTGTAGAAGCGGCGCCTTTTCCTGAGGCAAAAAAGGCAGCTATCAAGCTGAAAATCGATTTCGGCGAGCTTGGAGTAAAACAGTCGTCTGCACAAATCACAAATCGATATGAGCCAGAACAGCTTGTTGGGAGACAAATTGCTGCTGTCGTTAACTTTCCACCACTTCGAATAGCAGGGTTCAAGTCAGAAGTACTAGTTTTAGGCGGTGTTCCTGAGGAAGGCGATGTCGTATTATTAAATATTGACGAACAAGTTGAAAATGGAACGCGAATTTCCTAGTATTGTTTTTCTTCGGGGTAGGAGGTTCACAGAGTGAAAGCGGAAAGTTCAACGTTAACTCCTTTTACAAAACGTGTGCTAACAATTATTAATCAAATTCCAATTGGCCATGTTATGGCGTATGGACAGGTTGCTGCGGCGGCTGGCAACCCGCGAGCAGCGAGACAGGTCGCTCGGATTTTACATTCTATGAGTGATAAATATCAGCTTCCATGGCATCGCGTTTTAAATAAAACAGGCAAGATCTCATTACGTGGTGAAGCAGCAACTAGACAACGGCGACTATTAGAGCAAGAAGGCATCGTAATAAATGAACAAAATCAAGTTAAGATGGCAGCTTATCAATATATTCCAAAAGAAAATGCATTTGATCTTGGGGAATATATTTAGGAAGAACCGTTTTTGTTTTGAGAAGCGTAATAAGTATAGAGAAAGCAAAGAAAGGACTGTGAATTTACAACAATGACATACATTCGCATCATGGTTCATATTGCCGCCTTGTACGGCATTTTTTGGATAGGAAATACGATACAACATCTTTTTCATTTGTTCATCCCTGGAAGTATAATTGGGATGGTTTTTCTTTTTATACTATTATCCACGAACATAATTGATGTTCGTTGGGTGGAAGCCGGTATGCAATTCATGGTTAAGCACTTATCCTTCTTTTTTATTCCAGCAACAGTAGGTATTATCTCTTATTTTCATTTGTTTAATGGAAAAGGAGCTTGGTTAATTGCGATTGTACTCGTAAGTACGGTGCTTGTTATGGCGGGGTCAAGTCTTGTTAGTCAATGGCTCATTCGCAGAAAGGAGATGCGCCATGGTTAACCTATTGTATGGATTGTTGGCAATTGGCTTTACAATTGTGAGCTATCTAATCGCCGTCAAGGTACATCGGAAGTTTGGCTTGCCATTTACCGTACCTGTATTAATATCAACCGTAATCATTGTTACCGTTTTACTACTTTTTCACATTCCATATGAGACATATATGGTTGGGGGACATTGGATTAATGAGTTATTAGGACCAGCAGTTGTTGCGCTTGCATATCCATTATATGTCCAACGGAAGCTGTTGAAAGATCTACTTGGTCCGATTTTGATTGGAACAACTGTTGGAGCAATAGTTGGTGTAACAACAGGTATCTTACTTGCAAAGTGGGCAGGCTTTGAAGAGGTAATTATTCTTTCTTTAGCACCGAAGTCTGTTACAACGCCAGTTGCAATGGTAATTGCCCAAGCAGAAGGTGGTGCATTTGCGCTTGCAGCAGTATTTGTTATGATAGCTGGAATAGGTGGTGCTATCCTCAGCTCCATCGTATTTAAGCTATTTAACATTGAGCATGATCTTGGAAGAGGAGTTGGACTTGGCTGTGCATCGCATGCGATTGGCACAGCAAGAGCATTAGAATCTAGTGCTTTACAAGGATCGGTTAGCTCCATAGCGATGGTAATGAGTGCGGTAATCGTATCAATTATTACCCCTGGATTAGTAACTGTTTTATTGTAAATAGGAGTTGCTAGATTAAAACAATTTTTTATTAAATGTCTTTACTGAGTAGTTGAAATAGGTGAGACACCTAAAAAAAGAAGATCGCTTTTTCTACGGACAATGTATCACTGCTGAAGCGCTCCTTGTCCCGGTGGAAAAAGCGATCTTATTTGCCTGTCTTTGATACAAATGCTCCTGTTTTGTCTCATCTTCTCAAAATAGAAATAAAAGCAAGGACTTTTCTCCTGTTTTTTAGTGAAGGGTTGAATTTCTATACATATTAATGCATAATAATACGAAAATGTGTATAGATATACAGGAAAGGGAGTGGCAAAGATGGAAAAAGAAAAAATTGTATTGGCGTATTCTGGTGGGCTAGACACTTCAGTTGCAATTAAATGGCTTCAGGAAAATTACCATTATGAAGTTATTGCAGTCGCTATTGATGTTGGAGAAGGCAAGGATTTAGAGACTATAAAGAAAAAAGCAATCGAAATAGGAGCAATAAAATCATATGTTATCGATGCGAAAAAGCTATTTGCTGAGGGGTATGTATTACCTGCATTACAAGCAAATGCACTGTATGAGGGGAAATATCCTTTAATATCTGCTTTATCTCGTCCATTGATTGCGAAACTTCTCGTTGGTATTGCTAAAAAAGAGGGTGCAATAGCTGTTGCGCATGGCTGTACTGGCAAGGGGAATGATCAAGTACGTTTTGATGTGGCATTTTCAGCCCTTCATCCTGAATTGAAGATTGTAGCGCCTGTAAGAGAGTGGGCAATGTCTAGAGAAACGGAAATAGCGTATGCAAAAGAGCGAGGGATTGCAATTCCAGTCGATATCGATAACCCGTTTAGTATCGATCAAAATCTATGGGGCCGCAGTAATGAATGCGGGATTCTAGAAGATCCATGGATAGAGCCGCCTCAAGAAGCATTTGAATTAACAGTAGATCCACTTAAAGCCCCTGATATACCTGAAATCGTAGAGATTTCTTTTCAGCAAGGAAAGCCAGTTGCGTTGAACAGTGAAGCACTACCTTTAGAAGAATTGATCTTAACGTTAAATAAAATCGCTGGAAAGCACGGGGTAGGACGAATTGATCATGTTGAAAATCGTCTCGTCGGTATTAAGTCTAGAGAAGTGTATGAAGCGCCAGCAGCAACTACATTAATTGCCGCACATCAGGAGCTAGAGGCCTTAACACTTACTCGAGAAGTTGCTGCTTTTAAGCCATTGATTGAGCAAAAATTTGCGCAAGTAGTGTATGACGGATTGTGGTATTCCCCATTAATGAACGCACTAAGTAGTTTTCTGGAGGAAACGCAAAAAACAGTGACAGGAAAAGTACGCGTAAAATTGTTTAAAGGCAATATCCAAGTAATTGGTCGTTCTTCCGAGAATTCACTATACGATTTTGGGCTTGCCACATATCAATCTGAGGATAGCTTCGATCATAAAGCCGCAACAGGGTTTATTAAGCTTTGGGGGATGCCAACAAAGGTACATACAAAAGTAAATGACTCGCTAGCAACGAACAGTATCGAAGATTTAGAAACATTTATTGCTGTGAAGGAAGCGGTGAAAGAATGAAGTTATGGGGAGGAAGATTTACTAAATCAACGAATCAGCTTGTCGATGAATATACAGCATCCATCTCTTTTGATCAGCAATTAGCAAAGCACGATATAGAAGGAAGTCTTGCTCATGTAGAAATGCTACAGAGGTGTGAAATTATTACAATAGAGGAAGCTGACCAAATCAAGCAGGGATTAGAAACTATCGCGCAAAAAATTGATGCTGGAGAAGTAGCGTGGAGTGAAGAACAGGAAGATATTCATATGAATATTGAAAAGCTGTTAATGGATGAAATAGGCGGTGTAGGAGGAAAACTTCACACTGCTCGAAGTAGGAATGACCAGGTTGTACTTGATATGCGTTTATACTTACGTGAGCAACTATTGGAGTTAATTGAAATGCTTGTCCAGCTTCAACACGCATTAGTGATCCAAGCAGAAAATCATTTAGAAACGCTAATGCCAGGCTATACGCATTTACAGCGTGCCCAGCCAGTGTTGCTCTCACATCATTTCATGGCATATGTGTTTATGCTTCAGCGTGATATTGAAAGGTTAATGGATAGCTGGAAGCGAATTAACCGCTCACCATTAGGAGCAGGTGCACTTGCAGGGACTTCACTTCCCATTGATCGACAATTCGTTGCCGACGTATTAGGATTCGAAGAAATTACAGAAAACAGTCTTGATACAGTTAGTGATCGTGACTTTGTTGTTGAATTTCTAGCAACTGCATCGCTAGGGATGATGCATTTATCTCGCTTATGTGAAGAGCTCGTGCTATGGTCGAGTGTAGAATTTTCCTTTATTGAATTAGATGATGCTTTTTGTACAGGAAGCAGTATGATGCCACAAAAGAAAAATCCAGACGTTGCTGAGCTTGTTAGAGGAAAAAGTGGTCGTGTCTATGGTCATCTCATCGGTCTTTTAACCATGCTAAAAGGGCTTCCGCTCGCATATAACAAAGATATGCAGGAGGATAAGGAAGGTATGTTTGATACAATTGCAACCTGGAAAGGAGCTTTAGAATTATTCGCCCCAATGATTCGTTCGATGAGGGTAAATGAGGAAGCAATGAAACTAGCGGTACAGCAGGATTATTCAAATGCGACAGATTTTGCTGACTATCTCGTACAAAAAGGAATGCCATTTCGTGAATCGCATGCCGTTGCGGGTCAGGTCGTGCTATATTGTATCGAGAACAAGAAGTATCTTTTAGATCTTACGTTAGAAGACATGCAATCCTTTTCCAATCTGATTGAAGCGGATGTTTTTGATGTATTACAGCCGGAGAGAATCATTCATGCACGGAATATTGCAGGTGGTACGGCAAGCTGTCGGGTCAACGATCAAATGCAGATAATGAAAGAGAATATGATGAAGAGTAAAGTGTGGTTAGGCGAAAAGAAAGCGACAATCTCAGCAAAAAGGAGTGTGTTACTATCCGATGGCTAGTTTTCCTGAGGAAATCATGTTAGGTAGTTTATTATCAGGGAGAGACTTTTTAACACTTGCTGATTTTTCTAAGGAAGAAATTCATTACTTGCTTGATCTTGCGCAAGAATTGAAGCGGAAACAACTTCTTGATAATTCACCACAACCTCTAAAAGGCAAGACACTTGGAATGCTATTTGAAAAAGCATCAACAAGAACGCGAATTTCCTTTGAAGCGGGTATGTATCAGCTTGGAGGAAATGCTATATTTTTGCGAACGGAAGACCTCCAGCTTGCAAGAGGAGAAGCTATTTCCGATACTGCTCGTGTACTTTCAAGTTATTTGGACGGAATTATGATTCGAGCAAATTCACACGAGGATGTGAAAGTTTTTGCAAAGCAAGCATCAATTCCAGTAATTAATGGATTAACCGATATGTATCATCCTTGTCAAGTGTTGGCAGATTTGTTGACAATAAAAGAAATAAAAGGGACGTTTATAGATCAAAAACTTGTATTTATTGGTGATGGTAATAATATGGCTCATTCATTAATGCTTGGTGCTGCCCAAATGGGAATGTCCAATACGATTGTTACTCCAAAAGGATATGAGCCTAACGAGGTAATTGTGAAGGAATCTGTTTCAATTGCGCATCAAAATCAAGGAAATGTGGAAGTAACGAATTGCCCACGCACCGCTGTTCAAGATGCAGACATTCTATATACTGATGTATGGACGAGTATGGGACAAGAAGCAGAACAGGTAGAGCGAGCAGCAGCTTTTTCCGCGTATCAAGTGGATTCAGCACTTGTTTTACAAGCTAAAAAAGATGCAATCTTTATGCATTGCCTTCCTGCTCATCGTGGAGAAGAGGTAACAGCATCTGTAATAGATGGCTTGCAGTCAGTTGTTTTTCAGCAAGCAGAGAATAGGCTGCATGCTCAAAAGGCATTACTAACAGCCATAATTGGCAAGTGAAAATTACACGCCAGTTGGTTTAGGACCTAACTGGCGTGCAATACATGAAGAAGCTTATTATTCGGTTGGCCTTCTATTTTGCGTTTCAAGTGTATCCCAGAAAGAAATATCTTTTTGTTGAATCGATTGATCCGCAATTGCTTTAGCGGTTTCTTCCATCGTTAGCACTGTTTGCTTTATAAGGTATCCATTACTTTTTTGCCCGAGAATATAGGAGTCACGATAATGATCAGCCATTCCACGAACCTCAAATAAAAGTGTTGCAATACCATATTCTACCGCAATACCATTACGGCTAATTGTTTCAGCAGATCCGCCCGCGTATTTTGCGAGGTGCCCCCAGCCTTTTGGTTGTATGGCATCATATACGACTGCACCAAGCTGTTTTGATTTTAATAAAACATCGGCAGCAACATTTTCAGTTGTCGGATGAAGAATAGAGCCAGAAACGAGCTGTTCATCTCTTTCGCTTTGTGTTGCCTGATGATGTAAATCAATCATATAATCAATGTCATATTTACCTAGCACCTGCTCGTGAAGTGCGCTTGTTTCAGGTTGAATGCGATCAACATGATCACGGTTCAAGTCTACTTCATTGGCATTATAACGTGTCATATGACGGTCGCCATCTGCAATATAGTCATCTAATGAGAAGTTCACATCTCCCATAGCTCCATCGGGATTGAGCATCGGAACGATTAAAATATTTACGCCATCAAGCATGTCCTTCATTTTACCAGAACCCATTTGCTTAATAAAATCAAGTGCAGCCTCGGTATTTAAAGCTTCATTTCCGTGCTGCTGTGTTAGAAATAAGATGGTCGGATTAGCAGGGTTTTTCATATATTTTACTAAATATAAGTCACGGTTCTTAACGGATTGACCGATCACTTCTAGCTCCATTGCTTCCTGCTTTTTTTCTTGCTTTTTTAGAAAGCTAGCCATTTCAGAATGTGTATGGAATATTGAAGTTTGAATGGCTTCATTTCCTCCATAGTTTGGTCCGTTTCCTACAGCGTGAATTGCCGGAGAACCAGCTATCGATGTTCCGAGAACCATTGTACCTATTAGTGCAATCTTTATTAATTTATTCTTCAAATGTATTTCCTCCTTATATTCTAACGGAATGTTTATTTAACTAGTCTTTAATAGCTTAATGAATGGCCGTAGTTGTAAAGCCCTGGAATTGTAACAGGGAGCTTTCCTTGTGGATTTATTTCCCCAGCTAGGATACGAGCCAATGCTTGGACAGATACATCCTTGTTGCCGTACGTTGCAACATATGCATTCACTTCTGGAAATGCCATGACATCATAAGGATTGTTCATTGCAATCGCAATAACGGGCTTTCCGGTATCCATTAGTGCCTTGACAAGTCTTTCTTGGGCGCCATTTGTGTTGGCACGATAAGTTGGTGCGATAATGACATCCGCTGATTCTGACAGCCTTGCAGCTTCTTCAATCTCTGTTGCTGTCGGTGAAGTACTTGTTGAAAAACTACTTGCTTCAAATCCCTTATTTTGCAATTCAACGGTTAGTGATACTGGTGCACCAGCAGAAGGACCAGCAACGAATAATGCTTGGTCTTGCTGTAGCGGAAGAAGCCCACCACTGTTTTTAACAAGTGTAATACTTTCATTCGCAATATTCATCGCTTCTTGTAAATGCTCTTCAGAACCGATGTTGTCTATTGCATCTTCATCGACAAACGGATCACCAAATAACCCTTTTTCCATTTTTGCTTTTAAAATACGATACACCGATTCATCTACACGTCTTTCACTAATTTCACCGGACGTTACCGCCTCGACCATCGAACGGTATGCAACTTCTACATTCGGAGGGTTGAGCAATATATCATTACCAGCTTTAAACGCTTCAACAGCAACTCGATCTTCAGGAACAACGTTCGCTCCAGACATGCCGAGACTATCCGTAATAATTAACCCATCAAAGTCCATTTCTTCTCGGAGTAGATCAGTTAAAATGGGCTTCGATAATGTAGCAGGTAAGCCAGAATCATCTAAGGCAGGTACGACAATATGTGCTGTCATTATTGCTTCTATGCCAGCATCGATTGCTGCTTGAAAAGGCTTTAAATCTACATTGTATAATGTTTCTAAATCATGATTGATAATCGGAAGTCCATAATGAGAATCAACAGCAGTATCTCCATGACCAGGAAAATGCTTCGCTGACGGAATTAGCTTTTTATCTTGGTAGGCTTGTACCTGTGCTACCGTCATGTCTGAGACAAGATCTGGATCCTCGGAAAAGGACCTTACACCGATAACAGGATTAGCTGGATTCATATTCACATCTGCCACAGGAGCAAAATTCATATTTATTCCTAAGCTATAAAGCTCATCACCCATAATGCCTGCAGCATTTGCAGCTTTATCAGTCGATCGTGTAGCACCTAAAGCCATATTTCCAGGGAAAACAGTTCCTGGACTTGTCACACGTTGAACAATGCCACCCTCTTGATCTGTAGAAACAAAGAGTGGGATTGGCATTCGCTGGTCTGTCGCTATTTCTTGTAGTCCATTTGATAAATCCTGCACTTGCTCAGCATCCAAGGGCATCCCTATATTGTCTGTCCAATTAAAATAGATCACACCACCAAGATGGTATTTTTCAATCGCTTCTTTAAAATTTTTAGCTCCACGATTCATTTGGAGGTTTTTCGCTTCATAATTTGGATCTTCTGGAGTTTGCCCATACATATGAATGATAAATAATTGTCCAATTTTTTCTTCCAACGTCATATGCTTTATTTTACTTGTTATCCAACCATGTTTTGCTTTTTCACCATCTCCCCAGCCTGGCTTTGTTCCATCATCCCATCCTTTTGCAGGAACAATTGCTGGAAAGAAGAGCATTAGAAAGATAATACTGAATACAAAAACTGTTCGTGTCATCTTCATGGAAATCACTCCTTGTCCAATTATTTGCTGTAATTAACCGCAACTTATAAAGCGCTTACAAAAAATATCACCTCCAAAAAACCTTCTACTTCCCACAGTCTCATCGTATCCATTTCCTATCTGTTCGTATATAGTCCGTTAGATGTGAAAGCAACAATAAGCAAAAGTTTCTACTACCTCTTTCCTGCATCCTTCTACCGATTTTTTGACGAGGAAATAGCACCATATACATTTCGCTCTATGACACCTTTTGAAATAGGTCGAAATGGTGGATAAAAACTAAACGATTGTATGGGATAGATTGGAGGAATGAATAAATGGAAGAAAAAGAGAAATATCTTTTAGATCTTACGTTAGAAGACATGCAATCCTTTTCCAATCTGATTGAAGCGGATGTTTTTGATGTGTTACAGCTAGAGAGAATCATTCATGCAAGGAATATTGTAGGTGGTACGGCAAGCTGTCGGGTTAACGATCATATGCAGATAATGAAAGAGAATATGACGAAGAGTAAAGTATGGTTAGGCGAAAAGAAAGCGACGATCTCAACAAAAAGGAGTGTGTTACTATCCAATACAAACTTTGTGTGAAATACATACGTTACAGCATTTAGGCTATACAAATGTCTACAATGTTTCTGGTTCATATTTAGGAATATGTACGAATACTTTAATGACCAAACGACAGAGAAAAAATCGTTATAGCATATAATTTTAACTGATTAGAACGACCATTAAACCTCTCATGTGAAGCGCTATTTCATATGAGAGGTTTTTTGTTGACGGTTAGGATTGCGTGATAAACCAAGTTAAAATAACAATACTAACTCACCACTCATATCTAGGTATCCTGAGCTTCGTGTTTTACTTTTCTGTTTGTTTCAACATTGTGTCTTATATTTTTTGCTGTCATAATTATATCAAAATGATTACGAGGTTTATAAAAGAAAAAATAGGGTATAAAGTACTGAATCTGTGTGCAAGACATTTAACGTCAATCACCGGTTTATATATATCGAGGAGGATAAACATATGGACATATCACGGTTCAAAACAGGTGAGGATGTTACAGATCAACATGTTGTTAAAGCATTAGAGGAGAATTTATCGATGGTTCGTTTTGATCGGGATCGTCGGATTGCTTATGTCAATGAAGTATTCTCTGAAACGTTTGGCTATAACCGTTCAGAGCTTATGAACATGCCTCATAAGGCGTTATGCTTTGATGATTTTTCAAATAGTCATGAATACAATCGCTTTTGGCAAAGTTTATTTTCAGGAAAGAGCTTTCAAGACAAAATAGAGCGGCGCAATAAAGCTGGCGAACGGGTATGGCTAGAGGCGACCTATATGCCCATTTATAACGACGCTCATACAGAGATCATTGGTGTGTTCAAGGTTGCTACGAATATTACGGAAAGGTTTAATACGCTATCAGAGGTCGCGACACATTTAGAAGACATGTCCAGTACGTTAAATGATAAAGCAGAGGAAGGGATTGAACGTTCAGAGTCCCTATTAGCTGCAATTGATCATATTACAAATGTATCGAAGACAAATACAGAGATGCTACATGAACTTCAAAATGAGGCACGCTCCATTAGCAAGGTTGTTGAAACTGTTCGGAAAATAGCATCCCAGACTAATTTGCTTTCATTAAATGCTGCCATTGAAGCAGCACGTGCTGGAGAACATGGTCTTGGTTTCAGTGTTGTTGCAGATGAGGTACGTAAGTTATCGAATCATGTTGATCAGTCAATTATTGAAATTCGTGATACAGCTGAAAAGATTATGACGAACATTCATGCCATAAGTGAAGGCACACAAGCCGTTCAATCGCAGGTTGGAGATGGACAGAAGCTCGTTCACATTACGGTAGATGATTTTAAGAATTTTAACCGCTCTTCGAAAGAGCTAGAAGCGCAAGCAAAGCAATTTTCCAAACTGCTGTAACATGATTTTTGTCATTACTTCATGTAAGCCCCTTTTGTAACAAGGAACCGTTGCAAGGGGCCATTTACTTTTTTATATAATTATACAAACACGATTCAATCAGATTAGTTAAGGAAACGATTTGCCTATGAGGGCAATAACTCTATCGTTACGTTGCTATTATTTTGGCGATGCATTTTGTAATACCGAGGGTACTGATAATGAAAGGAAGGACAACGCGATGTTTTTGACGAGGAAATAGCATCATATACAATTCGCTCTATGACACCTTTTGAAATAGGTCGAAATGGTGTATGATAAAAACTAAACGATTGTATGGGATGGATTGGAGGAATGAACAAATGGAAGAAAAGGCACAATTAAAAGTCCTTGATAATGGATCAATTCGTGTATCTGGAAATGTAGAGTTAGTTGATGCAGAAGGAAATGTATTTGAAACAAAAAAAGCTTTTTCGCTTTGTCGATGTGGCCATTCTGAGAATAAGCCCTTTTGTGATGGAACACATAAGAAAATTGGTTTTGAAAGTAGTCCACGAGCAGAATAGAGTTGAAGAAACCGTATTGCCTTCCTAGCAATACGGTTTCTTTATCGTTAAGTTATTCGCTTTGATCGATTTCAAGTTCTATTCGTGATGCTTTTTCAGAATAGAAATACGTGATAGCTGTTATGTTAATGTTCCTTTCTTTATTCTCTAAGCCCGGCTTCATTTGATACATTGCCTCTACTTTTTCTTGCTCCTTAAAATACAGTGGAATTTGCTTCACATTATCTGAAGTCGCTATTGGAATGTCAGGAATTGCTTGCTCGGATACGTTGAATTGGAGCTTCTCCTGCCTGTATTGGAATTCCCCAGACAATCGTGTGTTTCCAGAAAAAAGAATTGTCGTTTGTCCTTTTTCTCGTTGCACTTCTGTTACCGTCATTCCACTATATACATCGCCAAACTGGATTGTTTCAGGGTTAAATATGTTGGAGACGTCATCAAAACGTTTCTCTTCACTTGACTCATCCTGCATGATACCCAATTCAGCATCATTTTTTTCCAATTCCTGTTCCATTTGCTCGTTTTCATTTGACATGCTTTTTGCATTATCCTCCGTACTAAGCTGTAATGGAATATTCGTAATAACGAAGCCAATAAAGATGGCAAAGGCAGTAATTCCGACAGTTAATAAAGCTTTAGGATAAAACGCTTTATTCTTTGACTTTGACTGGGTAGCTTTAATCTTTTGGAATACATTCTGCTTATCTTCTTCTGTAAAAGCTACAGGGAGATTATTTTCATAATGTGCTTTTAATTGTTTTATATTTTTATTCATTACTCTCACCTCTATTCATGGACAAGAGGGCTTTCAATTTCTCGCGACCACGGTTTAGTCTTGTTCGTACGGTAGCGTCATTTAATTCTAGAATTTGGCTTATTTCCTTTGTTGCTAGCTCCTTAAAATAAAACAGAATAATCACTTCTCTATATTTAACGGGTAAGTCCATTACTTGTTCAAAAAGCTTACTTTGTTCATCCTGCTGAATGGTTACCTGTTCAGGAGTTTCCATGTTTTTCGTTCGGCTTTCTTCTCCTACAATGGATAGTTTTTCTTTGAGACGTTGGTTTCGGTAATGCCAGCTTCTTAAGTAGTCCTTACATTTATTAATGGCAATCGCGTAAATCCAACTTCGGAGAGTAGATTTCCCTTGAAACATGTGTAATTTTTGATAAACGGTTACAAATACTTCCTGTGTAACATCATCTGTATCTGCGCCGTTTTTTAAATACGTAAAAATTAATCGTTTTATTTCATCGCCATACGTGTTCATGATGACTTCAATCGCCTCGATGGGATCATGAATACTCATGATGTGTTTGTCTCGTTCATCGTATGATGGATGGAAAGCTTTCGAGTGGCCCACTCTTTATTTCCTCCTCATCGTAAAATCATATATAAGACGTAATTAATTAAAAAGATGTTTCATCAATCTAAGTAAGCGCAGCTTTTTGACATGTTAGCTAAGCCAAACCTTCATGATAGAGCATAAAAATGTTGCGAATAAAGGGATATAAAAGATACACACTATTAAATGAACAAAAAGGAAGGGAGGTATTGTATGGTCAATAAGGAAAAGAAATTTAATAATCAATTTAAAGATAATCAACATCATGGAGAGCATCGTAATGGAAGGTTAAGTCCCTTTAAAAATTCCAATTCGCAAGGCGAAGGGGAAATGAATGAATATGTTAGTCAGAAAAAGAAGTAAAAAGGGTGTTGATCACTTGTCTCTTCGAACGATTATAAGTGGTCAACACTCCTTTTACAGAGGCTAAAAATAATAAATGTTACGTTGTTTTCTTCCATTTATTGCGCTTTTTTAATGCCGCTTACTTAACCATAATACGCCAGATTTCGCGAGTCTTGGTAAAAATCCCGTAAATGGCTGCTGGAACATGTTCCCGAATCCATCAGATCTCCCTAATGATCCAAGTGTTCCTTTTAATTTAATCTCTTTTGGTTTTTTGGGCTCTCTGTTGTGGATTACTGCATATAACACATCCGCAATTTGCTCACCTTGTAGTCCAGCAAGCTGTCCACTAGGTGAGTGTTCGGAGGAAGCACAGTCACCCAAAACATAAATGTTCGATTTTGAAGGAACTTGATAAAAATCATTAACGATAATTTTTTCATGGACATCTTTTTCAAAAGGAAGAGCTCGTACTAATCGATGAGGCTGGACACCTGCCGTCCAGATTGTAACATCATTTACATAACAAACCCCATTGTTACAAACGCCATCTTTTTCAACGTACTCGACATTAGCATGGTGTAATACTTCAACATCATTTTTTAAGAACCAGTCAGATACATGTGCTTGAATGCGTGCATCAAAGGCGCGAAGAACGGAAGAACCACGATCCAATAAGCGGATGTTCAAATCTTTTCTACTTTCTCTTATTTCAGAAGCGACTTCAATCCCACTTAAACCTGCACCAACGATTGTAACCTTGCCATAAGCCTTTAAATTACAGACAGATAGCCCTGTATGACGCGCTTTCGAAAAAGATTGTACACTTTCTGTAAATTGGTCTGCACCTTGAACTCCATGAAAATTATCCTCACAGCCTAGTCCAACCACAAGATAATCAAAGTTCAATACAGTGCTCGTATCCGTAAATAATAGCTGATTGTTCTCCGAGTCTATTTTTTTAACCTCGTGATAAAAATACGTAATTCGATCGCTCTCTGGAAAGTCCATCCGCACATCTTTTTCTGCAGCGGTTCCAGCGGCAATGGTGAAAAATTCGGTTTTTAAGGAATGATATGGATTTTTATCCACCAAGATAATTTGAACATCATCAGGTAACTCTTTGTTGATCAGTCCTAATGCAACCTTAATACCGCCATATCCCCCGCCTAAAATCACTAGATTTTTCATGAAAGATCCCCCATCCCTGTGAAATGAATATCCGATTTATTTACGGGCATTTAGTTGTGTGAAGTCACCATATAAAGAGTAACAAACTTCATAACAGAACACTAGAAAAATAAGCAATTTAAGTTAATTGAGGGGGATTAAAACAATGAAAAGGGAGCATCGTATGTAGAGAAGGATTGGTTGAAAAATGGAAACAATTAATATATATTTACATGTTGCATATTGTTTTAACGTTAAATAGTTTAATGTTAAAATAAATTAGTATAAAACAAAAAGGAGTTGGATTTCATGGGAAAGCTAGATGGAAAAGTAGCTATCATTACTGGTGGTGCAGGGGGTATCGGGAGTGGAATAGCTAAAGCATATGTTAAAGAAGGAGCAAAGGTAGCAATCGTTGACTTGAATGAAGATACAGGAAACGAAACATTAAAAGAACTACAACAAATTAGTCCTGAATCAATTTTTATTCAAGCAAACCTTGCAGAGCGTAGTAAATTGAAGGATATCGTACAAAAGGTAATTGACAAATATGGCAAGCTTGACATTCTAGTCAATAATGCACATGCTTCTAGAAATAAGCCGTTTGAAGAACAAACACAAGACGATATGGATCTTTCGTTTAATACAGGTTTTTATCCAACATTCTATTTAATGCAAGCAGCATTACCATATTTAAAGGAAACGAAGGGTTATATTATTAACTTTGCATCTGGGGCAGGATTAAATGGAGATGCAACGCAAGCTTCTTATGCAGCAGCAAAAGAGGCGATTAGAGCGATTAGCCGTGTAGCTGCAAATGAGTGGGGACCATTTGGTATTAATGTAAACTTAATTTCTCCAATTGCGAATTCACCTGGTGTACAAGCTTGGGCAAAAGCAAATCCGGAATATTACGAAGGTATGCTGAAAAAAATCCCACTAGGTCGCTTAGGCGAGTTAGAAGAAGACCTTGGTCGTGTGGCGGTATTTTTAGGTAGTGAGGATGCTAGCTATATTACTGGTCAAACGATCATGGTAGATGGTGGATCGATTAAGTTACGCTAACATGATGACAGAAAATAGTGATCGTGTTTTAGAATTAATCCGCGCATCAGAACAGTTCTCAAATGAAATGATAATACGATGGTCGAAATCCTTTCCTAAAAAGGTTGGGATTTCGCCTATCCTTGTTTTAGCTGAAATTGAAAAGCATGGTCCTCAAAAGCAATCGACACTTGCAAAAGAGCTTGGCTACACACCGGGAGCATTAACGAATATCGCGAATCGATTAATTAAAGAACGTTTAGCAATTCGAATGAACGACCCTGATGACCGAAGAGTTGTCCGACTTTCGATTACTGAAAAAGGAATCGATCTATTAAAAGAGGCAAAGCAAAAAGGACAGGAAATTAGACAAGAAGTGTTTGCGGGATTAACAGAGGAAGAATTACACTGGTTTCTAAGAATTCATCAAAAACTATTAAACAAGTTAATGAAGTAGATGATTCGATTGAAATATAGAATAGATAAAACAAAGGAGTTTTTAGAGTGGGAAGAGTAGAAGGGAAAGTAGCGCTCGTTACAGGCGGTGCTTCAGGAATCGGCTTGTCTGCAGCTAACTTGTTGGCAAAAGAAGGAGCTAAGGTTGTAATTGGTGACTTTAATGTGGAAGGCGCAAAAGAAGCGGCTGCCAATATTAAAGCAAATGGTGGGGAAGCAACAGGTATATTCCTTGATGCATCAAAAGAAGAATCAATCAAAGAAGCGGTTGACTTCACGGTAAATACATATGGAACACTAACCGTTCTTTACAATAATGTTGGATTAACTAATTTACAAAAGGACTTAGATGTTGTAAATATCGACCTTGATGAATGGGATCGATTAATGAACGTTAATACAAAGAGTGTTTTACTTGGAAGCCGTTATGCGATTCCACACATGCAAAAAGCAGGTGGAGGATCCATCATTAATACAGCTTCAATGGCAGGATTCGCCGGAGATACGCTTCGTTCAGCATATGGTGCTTCAAAAGCAGCTGTTGTCAATTTGACGAAATACATTGCTGCACAGTATGGTAAAGACAATATTCGTTGTAATGCAGTAGCACCAGGCTTAATTATGACACCAGCAGCAGAAAAGAATCTACCACCAGCTGTACAGGACATCTTTTTGAAATATAATGCAGTAAAACATCACGGAAAAGCAGATGATATCGGAAATACGGTATTATTCCTTGCATCAGATGAAGCTGGATTTATCACTGGTCAAACGATCAAAGTAGATGGTGGTCATTATATGACAAATCCAAGTATTTCAGATTTTAAAGAATACATGGCTAGCTTGCAAAAATAAGCTATCTTTAATATGAAACTAGCGCTGTTTCCTATTGTTTGAAAAAACGTAGGGGGCAGCCTCTTTCATTTAGTAAGCAGACAAGAAAAATCGCCCATTCCGAATCGATGCAATTGATCTTGGGATACAGGCGATTTTTGTTTTTTTCTATCCTTATTAGCGTCTTGTTATCTCTTGCTAGATTAAAATGATCATGTAATTAGGCAAGACGCTTGATACGTTCATCAAGTGCTGGATGCGTGGAAAATAGAGACGTTTTTCGTTGCCCATTTATTTTTAAAGTAGCAACCGCTGTCTGATCCTCGGTTTGAATCCGATTTGAATATGCTTTTAGCATTTCTAATGCATGGCGCATCTTGTCTTTTCCTGCTAAATCTGCCCCACCACGATCTGCGTGAAACTCACGATGACGTGAATAAGCAAAGACAACAATACTTCCTAGAATAGAAAATGCGATTTGAAATACGATAATCGCGATAAAGTGTACAATTGGCGCTAAATCTTCTTTAACCAAACGAGATACCGCAAATGCGACAATTCGCGCAAGGAAAACAACAAATGTGTTAACTACTCCTTGCAATAATGTCATAGTAACCATATCGCCATTCGCAACGTGAGCAACCTCATGTGCAATGACACCTTCGATGGCATCTTCATCCATCTCATGGAGCAGTCCTCTAGATACAGCAACAAGAGAGCGTTTTTTTGATGGTCCTGTTGCAAATGCATTCACTTCAGGAGATTCATAGATCCCTACCTCAGGCATATGCATTAAGCCAGCAGCTCTTGCGAGACGATGTACTTTCTCCACGACTGCAGTTTCTTCACTAGAAAGATTCGCATTTGGATCCAGAATACGAACTCCCATGAGTCTTTTCGCTACCCAGCGTGACATGGCTAGTGATATAAATGATCCTGTAAAACCAATAACCGCACTAAAAACAAGTAAAGAGCCAAATTGAATCTGATTTCCTTCGATGTAACGCCCACCACCAATTAAAGAAAAAATAATACTAATGGTGAGTAAAACTAGAATATTTGTTAACAAAAAATAGAATATACGTTTTCCCATACTTCTCCTCACGATCTTTCTTTATTATTTTCTTTATTATATGGTCAAGCAGTACGGAATACAACCTATGCAACGTGAAATAAGGAGAAAGTCAAAAAATAGACAAAATTACTTCCTCGTTTTGCTAAATGGTAATGCATGCATGTAAACCTTAGTAAAGGGAAGGAAAATAAATTTTCATGCTATACTAAGTCTAAAAGGGGGAAGCGTTTATGTATGATAAAGTAAAGCACGCGATTCAAGACGACTATGATGAGGATTATGCTTGGTGCTATGGGTGTGGTCGATTAAACGAACAGGGGCTGCAGCTTAGAACAGGATGGCTAGATGACCGGACCCTAACCATCTATCAACCACGTCCAGAGCATATCGCTATTCCAGGATTTGTATATGGGGGATTAATTGCGTCCATTATTGATTGTCATGGAACTGGGTCAGCAGCCCTTGCATTACATCGAAAAAATGGACATGAGCCTGGTGATGGTTTAGAGCCACCTAGATTTGTTACAGCATCGCTAAAGGTTGATTATGTAAAGCCTACCCCACTACAAACACCATTACATATTATAGGAGCTGTTGAAGAAATCCATCCTAAAAAATGGCGCATTACAGCAGAAGTATTTGCGGAAGAAGTATGCTGTGCAAAAGGTGAAGTTGTAGCTGCAATCATGCCAGCTACCTTTCAAAAAGGCCGTTAGCGGGAGCGGGGAAAACAGTCTATCATGAAAACGATGCTGCGTTTTGTAGATGGAAGAAAGGAGTCTACCCATGCAACAATTGAATTTAAACACGTTGTTAGATGTCATTGGAGAGTTGTTTTCGGATGAGATTTCAATTGGTATCACTAATACAAAGGAATATGTTTATTATCGACCGAGTAAGCGGGTGGACTTAAAGATTCATCCTGGATATCCGATAAAACAAGGAACGATTGCTTATAAAGCATTACAATCTGAGCAAAAAGCTTCCGAATTTATTCAAAAGGAAGTGTTTGGAATTCCTTATCATGGAATGGCGGTTCCGTATCATCAGGAGGGCAAGCTGGCAGGGACTGTTTTAGCGATTTATCCAGCTTTTACGGAAGGGAAATCCGTTGTAACTGTAAAAACGGCAGATGGATGGAAACCAATTCCTTTTCAATCGGTAAAATATATCGAGGTAAAGGATAGAAAAACGTATATTTATGCAGATAATTTTTTTGGGTTAAATAAAACAACCCTGCAGGAATTTGAATATATATTGCCGCGCGATTTATTTATCCGTTGTCATCGCTCCTTTATCGTTAATGTACATCACATTAAAGATATTTTTCCAGACACCCATTCGACCTTTATACTAGAAATGAATAATGGGGCACGAATTCCTGTGAGTCAATCCTATTCCAGCTATTTTCGAAAGCTTCTTGGATTTTGAGAACGGGAATTCTCGAATCTGCATATGCAAAAAATACTGTTTTGTACATTAAATGTTGTCGTTCAGTCGTAAATTTCGTTTTTACGTTTTATATCCCCAAGTCATTTTAATTAAACGTTACAATTATGTGAAAAGTGCATAAAAGGATGATTAAATAATGGGGAGAGAGCTAGAACGAATTCAAGTTCCTAATTTAAGAGAACGTGTTGTCTCGGCAGAAGAAGCTGCTTCATGGATTGGTGATGGGATGACATTAGGTCTTAGTGGTTTTACACGTGCGGGAGAGGTAAAGGCGGTACCAAATGCATTGATTGAGCGAGCCAAGTATGAACAATTTAAAGTAAATGTATATACTGGGGCTTCTTTAGGATCAGAGATTGACAAATTATTTGCAGCATCAGGTATTATTCATAAAAGACTGCCATTTCAGGCAGATGCAACAATGCGTAAAAAAATCAACGCTGGTGACCATTTATTTATTGATCAGCATTTATCCCATACAGCAGAACTGATACGAGCAAATGTGATGGAACCGATTGATTACGCTATTTTGGAAGCGGTTTCTATTAAAAAGGATGGCTCGATTATTCCTACGACTTCGATTGGAAATTCGCTCGTATTTGCAGAGCATGCCAAACATATTATTGTGGAGATTAATCTTTCACAGCCAGAGGAATTAGAAGGGCTACATGATTTATATAGTCCAGAAAAACAAGGTGAACGAGCGCCTATTCCATTAAAAACAGTCTCACAACGTATCGGAACAGAAGGAATCCGAGTCGATCAAGCTAAAATAAAAGGCATTGTATTTACCAATCAAATCGATTCACCGTCGCTAATTGTCCCCCCTGATGAAGAAACAAAAGAAATAGCGGGTCACTTAACCGACTTTCTGCGTGCTGAAATAGCAGCTGGCAGATTAACAAATGAGCTAGCACCGTTACAATCAGGAATTGGATCTGTAGCAAATGCGGTGCTTCATGGTATGCTTGACTCCGAGTTTACGAATTTAGCGGTTTATTCTGAGGTGCTTCAAGATGCCGTATTTGATTTAATTGACGCAGGCAAAGTTACAATTGCTTCTTGCTGTTCGATTACGCTTTCCGAGTCTAAAATGAAAACGGTTTATGGCAATTTCGAGAAGTATCGGGAAAAGCTAATTATGCGTCCGCAGGAGATCTCGAATCACCCGGAAATTATTCGCAGGCTCGGATTAATTTCAGTAAACACGGCACTAGAATGTGATATTTATGGAAATGTAAATTCTACGCATGTTACCGGGACAAAGATGATGAATGGGATAGGTGGATCTGGTGATTTTGCTCGAAATGCCCGTTTGGCTATTTTTGTTACAAAGTCAATTGCCAAAAATGGTGACATTTCTAGCATTGTTCCATTCGTTTCACATGTTGATCATACAGAGCATGATGTAGATGTCATTGTTACAGAACAAGGCTACGCCGATCTACGTGGTTTAGCCCCTCGTGAACGTGCACCATTGATTATTGAAAAATGTGCACATCCAATATATCAATCAAAATTGAAAAGCTATTTTGAGGAGGCAATTACACGTGGGGGACAAACACCACATGTATTAGAAAAAGCATTGTCCTGGCATACTAATTTCTTAGCTAAAGGAACGATGCAAGATTAAGGTTAATACTTTCAGTTGATCGAACAAAGGGGTTCATATAGGAATCATAGTTTACGTCGGATTTTCTTCTGGGGGGAGGAAAATCCGACGTTCATTTTCTTCTGCTTGCGTATAGGTACATAGGAATCAACGAGAATGGTACCTTTTTTATTCGTTTAGAAAGAAATAATCATCCATTAGCTCGAATGTTCTTCTGTAAGCAAGCTGACAAAATGCGTTACAATTTTTGCGGTTAACCCCCATATTACTTTATCCTTATAAAGGTAAAAAAGCTCTTCAACCTGAGGAACCTGCCAATTATAATCTTTTCCTCCAACGATTAAATCAAATGGAAAGTCAGCTTCTGGAGTTACGCGAAGACTGACATTATAACGCTTTGGATCTGTTTGTTGGAAAAAGCGTAATGGAACCGTAAAGACATTCTCTACTTCATGCGGGTTTGGAGTAATCTTTTCAGGCTGTGTTATTGTTCCGGCATAAGGATAGATCATTCTACCGAAGTCAGAAACGATGTAGTCGAGTGGTGTAACGTCGATAATATCACTGCTTTGAAGACCTAGCTCTTCTGCCGTCTCACGAATGGCACATTGTAATGGCCCCTGATCAGTAGATTCGATTCTTCCACCAGGAAAGCAAATGTCGCCGGGCTGTCTTCTTAAATTCATTGATCGAGTTTCAAATAAAACGTGAACTTCATTTTTAACGTTGATGAGGGGTAGCAAAACGGCAGATGTGCGCAGCTCCTCAATCCCCATAATTGTTGGCTTTCTTCCCTTTAGTTGAGCAAGGATACGAGTTGAATTCATAAGACTACCTCCCCAATATTTTCCTACTATTATACGATTGCATAGTTAGAAAAGACAGGAATTGATATCACGGATTACATCCATGACACTTGTCATATACCTTCCTTGACATTTATGTCTTTTAGGAAAAGCTCATTTCTCCTATGCTTATATTAATAAATAAATTTCATAATTAGCAGCTCATAGAGGGCAAAGGTTTTCAAAATATAAAGCACCGTTTATTCCGAGGAAGTTAGGCGGTTCCCACGTAAATCGAGGTAGATCCGGTTGGAATACAGATTGCATAACCTGGATTCTAATAAGCCCGATTATGAAATTGATTAAAGCAAATAAACTTTCGGATGATTATATGTTCTGTTAGGAGGAAATGATGAGTAAACAAAAACAAGCGCAATTAAGAAAAAGTGTCGCACCATATGCAAAGTCGGAATTAAAGGCGAGTATGATTCAGTTAGGTAATACGATTGTACCATTCTTTCTTCTCTGGTATTTAGCCTATGAAAGCTTATCCATTTCCATATGGCTATCACTCGTATTTTCCATCGTAGCATCTGGCTTCGTTATTCGGATTTTCATTATTTTTCATGATTGTACCCATATGTCCTTTTTCAAAAGTGGTAAGGCGAACCGCATTGTCGGTACATTAACAGGTATCATTACATTGTTCGCTTTTGAAAAATGGAAACGCGATCACTCTATTCATCATGCGACAAGCAGTAATCTAGATAAGCGTGGTACTGGTGATGTATGGATTATGACAGTAGAAGAGTACATTTCTGCATCTGTATGGAAGAAAATAGCTTACCGTTTATATCGAAATCCAATTATTATGTTTGGTTTAGGTCCATTGTATCTTTTCCTTATTTCGAATCGATTTAACCGAAAAGGCGCGAAAAGAAAAGAACGCTGGAATACGTATTTAATCAATGTATCGATTGTACTCCTTTATAGTCTGCTTATTTGGATGATCGGTTGGCAGGCATTTTTAATCGTACAGGCTCCAATCTTATTTATTTCAGGTTCACTAGGAATATGGTTATTTTATGTCCAGCATCAATTTGAAGATTCTTACTTTGAAAATGAAGAAAAATGGGATTATGTAAAAGCGGCAGTAGATGGTAGTTCATATTATAAGCTTCCGAAAGTCATGCAGTGGATTACAGGAAATATTGGATATCATCATGTTCATCACCTAAGCCCTAGAGTTCCAAATTATCATTTAGAAAAGGCACATGAATCAACTCCACCATTAAAAAAAGCAACAACAATTACGCTAAAAACAAGTTTACAGTCACTCCGTTTCCGGTTATATGATGAAGAAAATAAAATCTTCTTAAGCTTTAAGGAAGTAAAACCATATCTAAAGAAAAAGAACATGCTAGTTCAATTGAAAGCACAGCGTCCAAGCCTTCAGGAAAAGTAGGAGGCTGTGTATATCATGTGATGTATGAGAAATACGTCACCACTTTATAAAGGCTGCCTATAACGATGTTAGAGGTTCTATTGCATCTTTTTAGATGCGAGGACTCGGACAAATAGGTGGTCTTTATTTTTATTGATGTAACCTGTGATAACGTATTTATCGCTAAGGTCGATAAGAATAAATAATTGCAATCATTTTTGGTATACTTAAATTACGCTTTTACAGAGGAGACTTCTGATGAAAAATTGGTTTCATATTTTCCCGAAAAATACGGGGTTAAGTTTATATGCATGGATTGCCTTTTGTATACTTCCATTTTATTTTATTATCCGATCATCTACGTCATCTGAAATAATTCTAGGGGTTATTATGATTGTCTTGTTTTTTGTTGCATATCGGTTAGCATTCATTAAACAAGGCTGGACGGTTTATGCTTCCGTAGGAGTAGAAATGGTTTTGAGTTTAGGCATGATCCTTTATTTTGGGTATGTCTATTTTTCACTATTTCTCGCTTTTTATATCGGCAATATACAAAGTAAGAATGGTTTTATAACCCTTTATGTAGTTCACCTTGTAACGACGATTACGGCAGTTACCCTAGGTTTTTTTATCCAGAGTCAGATGTATTTTTCGCAGTTTCCTTTTATCATTATTACGATTATAGGGGTCATCCTATTGCCAGTTAATTTGTATACGAAAAATAAAAGAGAGCAGTTAGAAGGCCAGTTAGAGGATGCGAATAAGAAAATAGCTGAGTTGATGGTGATTGAGGAAAGAGAGCGCATCGCTCGAGATCTTCATGATACACTTGGACAGAAACTATCCCTCATCGGTTTAAAAAGCGATTTGGCAGGAAAGTTAGTAATACGTGATCCACAAGCAGCTAAAATGGAAATAACAGATATACATAAAACAGCAAGAACGGCATTAAAGGAAGTACGTGAGATGGTGTCTAATATGAAAAACGCCAAATTATCCGATGAAGTAATTCGTGTACGACAAATGCTCAAGGCAGCACGCATCGATTTGAAGCTCGTAGGGAACACGGATCTTACTAATACGCCATTGCTTGTAGAAAATGTAGTTAGCATGTGTTTAAAAGAATCTATAACGAATATCGTGAAGCATAGTCAAGCGACACAATGTGAAATTCATGTGGAGCAAACAGCAGGGGAACTATGTGTGAAAATTAAGGATAACGGAGTAGGAACGAAAGGGCAGCCTGATTTATATAGTGGCAACGGCCTTCGGGGAATCCGAGAACGGTTGGAATTTGTAAATGGGAGCCTTGAAATTGTTTCAACAAATGGGATGACGGTTTTAATTAAAGTGCCAAAAGCAAAAAGCGGGCTTTAAATAAATGAAAGAAGCAAGAAAGGTGGGGATTAAGATGATTCGAATCGTTATTGCTGAGGACCAGCAATTGCTGCTTGGAGCGCTAGGCTCCTTGTTAAACTTGGAGGAAGATATGGCTGTCGTAGGAAAGGCGAAGGACGGTGGAGAAGTTCTTAAGCTTGTAGAAGAGCTGCAGCCAGATATTTGTATCATGGATATTGAAATGCCTGTCAAAAGTGGGTTGGATGCAGCGCAAGAACTGAAGGATCATTCTTGTCGGGTCATCATCTTAACAACCTTTGCCCGGGCTGGTTATTTTGAACGAGCACGACAAGCGAATGTCCACGGATACCTGCTTAAGGATAGTCCAAGTGAAGAATTGGCTAATTCTATCCGTGTAATTATGGATGGAAGAAAGGTTTACGCACCAGAGCTAATTGATTTAGCGTTTGAGGATGCAAACCCGCTAACGGAAAGAGAGGCGCAAGTCTTAAAGCTTATTGCACAAGGGAAAAGCACGAAGGATATTTCCAAAAAACTTTTTATAACAACAGGGACAGTCCGTAATTATGTTTCGGTAATATTAGATAAATTAGAGGTTAGTAATCGAATTGAAGCGGTTTCGAAAATGAGAGAAAAAGGGTGGTTGAAATAGTCACTTTTAAGTAGAAAATGTTGAATTTTTAAATAGAGTCAGAATTTGATTAAGCCAGGGACGCATTTGTCCTCGGTTTTTAGATAACTAATTACTTTTTATAACTAACTTACTTGACATAAGTAATAGGATGAGATATTATACTTACATAAAGTAATTAAATTGTTTATAATCACTAAGGAAAGATGATCTGAACAAAGATTACTTTGAAATATAACATGACAATATTTTTTATTTCAGAATAGGGAATGCTGTAAAAGGAATAAAATATTGCCTCATGATTAGAAAAATAAAAGGAGAGATTTTAATGTCAAAGGTAAAATTAGCAATTATCTACTATAGCTCAACAGGCACGAACTATCAATTGGCAAAGTGGGCTGAAGAAGCTGGAAAAGATGCAGGAGCGGAAGTTAGATTAGTAAAGGTGCCAGAACTTGCGCCAGCAGAAGCAATAGCGTCTAACTCAGCATGGAAAGCGCATGTAGAAGCAACAAAAGACGTTCCTGAAGCAACTTCAGCAGATTTAGAATGGGCAGATGCGATTATATTCAGCGTGCCAACCCGATTTGGAAACCTTCCATCACAAATGAAGCAGTTCCTTGATATGCAAGGTGGCCTATGGTCAACAGGAAAAACAGTAAACAAAGTAGTTAGTGGAATGGCTTCTGCAGGTAATGCACATGGTGGTCAAGAAGCAACCATTCTATCACTTTATACATCTATGATGCATTGGGGTGCAGTAATTGCAGCTCCTGGATATACGGATGCTGTTGCTTTTGCAGCAGGAGGAAACCCATACGGAACAAGTGTAACGGTGGATCAGGATGGAAATATGGTGGAAAATGTGGAAGAAGCAGTAAAGCATCAAGCAAAACGCACCATTGATATTGCAACTAAAATTAATGCATAATATATTTCAATAGAAAGATTAAGGGAAGAGAAGGATCAACACAAAGCTGTTAGTTGGTTCTTCTTTTCAATTACAAAAGGTTGCTCTCTTCTTTAAAAAGCGATATAATGAATGACAATCAGTCATTATCTGGGAGGAATTATGGAAAATAAAAAACAACGAATTATACATGCTGCAATGGATGTGTTTTGTGAGAAAGGAATTGAAAAGACGAAGGTATCCGATATTGTGAAGCGTGCAGGTATTGCTCAAGGAACATATTATATTTACTTTTCATCAAAGCTTGCGGTAATGCCATCGATAGCGGAAATAATGGTTGAAAAAATGCTAGCAGAAATCAAGGAAACGGTACAGCAGGAAACGCATTTTTTACCGAAATTAAAGCAGGTGATTGATGTGGCATTTTCGGTTACAGAAAAGTACCGTGAAATCTTTGCACTTATTTATGCGGGACTTGCTTCTACGGCGTATTTACAAGAATGGGAAGCAATTTATGCACCATATTATTCATGGATGAGTGAGCTGCTAGCAGCGGCGAAGCAAGAAGGAGTTATTCGTAGCAACATTAATCCAGAGCAAACAGCGGTTTTACTAATTGGATTAATTGAATCAGCTGCCGAACAAACCTTTTTATATTCGCAAGAGGACGGTAAGCGGGTTGCACAAAAGAAACAAGTGGTGCTCGATTTTGCTCTACACGCCTTAGGTGTTACAGCATAACAAAGACCGTATGCATATTGATAATTGATATAAAAAAGTATATTTAAAAGGAACAATGACTGAATGTCAGTCATTTATTGTGAAGGAGTATTAAAATGAAAAAAGCTTGGATGTATGTTGTATTAACGAGCTTAGCAGAGCTTGTTTGGATTTTTGGGTTTAATACTGCCACAGAATGGTGGCAATGGGTATTTATTGTTGCCTTTATTTTACTCGATCTTCATTTTCTAGCGAAAGCATGCGAGTATTTGCCAACAGGAACAGTGTACGCAATCTTTGCAGGTGCAGGAACAGTTGGAACATTCCTGATGGACCTTTTCTTATTTGATGAACAAATTAGCTTTGGTAAAATCTTTTTTATTTTTCTCATAGTTAGTGGAGTAGTTGGGTTGAAGCTAGCAGATGATAAACAAGTGGAAGGAGCTGCACAATAATGGGTTGGTTATACGTTTTTTTGGCAGCTATTAATGAATTAATTGGTGTTTGGGGATTGAACTTATTTAGTAAAAATCGGACCATTAAAAATGGCATTATTTATATTGGGGGCCTTGGTGCTTCTTTTGCCTTTATTTATGCATCATTTGCATATTTACCTGTTAGTGTTGCCTATGCGGTTTGGACTGGAGTCGGAACGGCAGGTGCAGTTATTTTAAACATGTTGTTTTTCGGTGAATCAAAAAGCTTGGGGCGAATCGTGAGCTTACTTGCAATCATCTTTGGTGTTACGGGCTTAAAGGCATTATCTTAATAGAATATCCCAGCCTCAATGAAAGAGGTCGGGATATATTTAAGTATCTCTTTATTATCCCATCATATTTGCAATGATTTCATAGGAGTGAAGCCGTGCTTCGTGACTGTAAATTTGTCCTGTGATAATTAGCTCATTGGCACCGGTTTTTAGGATAAGTTCTTCTAGTTTCTCCCTTGTTGTAGTAGGACTACCAATAATAGAGGCTGTAATTTCGCTTCCTGCATTCATTCCAAATCCTTGTAATGATTCGAAATTGTCAACTGGGGGCTGAAGCTTTGTTGGCATTCCACTACGTAAGCTAAGCAATGCTTGTTTTTGCGAGCTAGCAATTCTTTCTGCTTCCTCGTCGGTATCGGCAGCGATGACGCTTACGCCAAGCATCACATAAGGCTCCTTTAATACGTCAGATGGTTGAAAGTTATCGCGGTATAATTGAATAGCTGTGAGTGTATTATCTGGTGCAAAATGACTTGCGAATGAAAATGGGAGCCCTTTGTAGGCAGCTAACTGTGCACTAAATCCACTGGAACCTAGCAACCAGATTGGGATGCTTGCACCCTCTCCAGGTACAGCGCGGATACGGGATGAACCATTAAAGTACGCCTCTAATTCTTCCACCTGTAACGGAAAATCCTCTGCTTTTTGGTTTAATGTTCTACGGAGTGCATAGGCTGTTAGCTGATCTGTTCCAGGTGCTCGGCCGAGCCCAAGATCAATCCTCCCAGGATAAAGGGAATCGAGGGTTCCGAACTGTTCAGCGATAATAAGTGCTGCATGATTCGGAAGCATGACACCTCCTGATCCTACACGGATAGTGTTCGTAGCGCCTGCAATATGTCCGATGACGACAGAGGTGGCGGAACTAGCGATGCCAGGATTATTATGATGTTCTGCAACCCAAAAGCGATTATAGCCCCAGTTTTCAGCATGCTGTGCTAGATCAACACTATTTTGGAAGGAAGTACGAGCATCACTGCCTTCAAGCACAGGAACTAAATCTAGAATAGATAACGGAATCTCTTTCCAGCGTTTTGCATTTGAAGAGATGAGTGAATTCATTCTACAAAACCTCCTTGTATAAAAAGGATACGCTTCTTATTCCTGTTTTACCATTTTTTCGCTTAAGCAATATTAGAAAAAAGTTTGCGTCCATTCATGATTTTCAGTAGTATAGGTAGGTAAAGATTTATCCCAAATTATGTTGCAACAAACGTATTTACTGGAAAAGAGGAATTTTGATGAAAAAAACATCCATTTATGGAATGACATATGAACAATTAACAGACTGGCTTATGGAAAGAGGACAACAAAAGTTTCGCGCTCGACAAGTGTGGGATTGGCTTTATAAAAAGCGGGTCAAGCAATTTTCTGATATGAAGAATGTCAATAAGCAATGTATTGCATTATTAGAAGCGCATTTTTCGCTTTTTACACTTGAAGAAGAAATTAAGCAGGAATCAAAGGATGGTACGATTAAGTTTTTATTTCGGCTAGAAGATGGTAACTTAATCGAGACCGTACTAATGAGATTTCATTATGGATTGTCAGTATGTGTTACTACGCAGGTAGGCTGTAATATCGGCTGTTCCTTTTGTGCAAGTGGATTGTTAAGCAAGAGCCGTGATTTAACTGCTGGTGAAATAGTAGAACAGATTATGAACGTGCAAGCGCATTTAGATAATGTTGGAAAAGGCGAGAGAGTTAGTCATATCGTTGTAATGGGTATTGGCGAACCTTTAGATAATTTTAATAACCTGATCGATTTTCTTCATGTCGTAAATGATCAGGAAGGTTTGTCAATTGGAGCACGTCATATTACTGTATCAACAAGTGGACTTGCCCATAAAATATATAAATTTGCTGATTTAAACCTCCAGGTTAATTTAGCGATCTCCTTGCATGCACCGAATAATGAACTACGCACGAGTATTATGAAAATAAACAAGGCATTTCCGATTGAAAAATTGATGGATTCGATTGATTACTATTTAAAGCAAACCAATCGTAGAATTACGTTTGAATATATAATGCTTCGCGATGTGAATGATCATAAGGAAGAAGCGGTACAGCTAGCAAAGCTGCTTTATAACATACGCCATTTAGCTTATGTAAATCTTATTCCTTATAACAGTGTGGATGAACATAGTCAATACCAACGAAGTGAAACAACAGCAATAACGGCCTTTCATGAAACCTTAAAAAAGAATGGAATTAATAGTGGTGTACGCTGGGAAAACGGAGCAGATATTGACGCAGCTTGTGGACAGCTACGTAGTAAGCAAATTAAAAAAGATCGAACCGTTTCACGATAAAAGAGAAGCTTCGTTTAGAAGCTTCTCTTTTATTTGGAAACCTATTCTTACGAGAAGAATAATCATTCCTATCCTACAAAAACTAGATTAAAATGAAATGTTAGGAGAGGAATAGTATGGATTTCGATTGGATATGGAAGGCAATAGTAATTGTTTTTGCAGGTACATTTTTATTACGACTAGCTGGCAGAAAGTCTATTTCTCAAATGACACTACCACAGACAGTAATTATGGTCGGGATTGGTTCCCTGTTAATACAGCCTGTAGCTGGAAAAAACATATGGATAACCGTCGGTGTTGGGGGCATCCTCGTGCTAACATTAATAGCAATGGAGCTAGCACAAATAAAAGGAAATGTTTTTGAAAAGCTGTTAACAGGAAAATCAAAAATACTAATCGAGGATGGACGCTTAAATGAGAAAAATCTACGCAAAGTAAGACTTACAGTCGATCAGTTAGAAATGAATTTGCGTCAAAATCAAGTTACAAACATGAATGATGTGCAATGGGCGACGTTGGAGCCAAATGGACAGCTTGGATTTACATTGAAATCGGAAGCACAGCCAGTGACGAAAAAGGAATTTCAGCAAGCGATGATGCGTATCGAACAAACATTAAATAAAAGATTAGAGAACCACCATTATGCAGAGCTTCATGCGCAGTTAAGCCAATTAAATCAGCATTTTCAACAAATGAATCAACAAGCAAGCTTATTTACAGAGGTAGAACAAAATGAGAATTTTCCACCCCCACCAAAACACTTACAGTAATCGATGCAAGAAGTTAGCTAAATGAATGAAACGCATAGAGCATCCTTGTAAACAATAAATGAATTTTCTAGCTGTGCATAAGAGCATCATGACATAGCGTGTGTTTATTGATATGATCACTTTAGAATCATAAGTAAAAAAGGGGGAGGAAGATGAAAGCTTTACTTGTCATTGATGTTCAAAATGGAATTGTGAATCATAACGACTTTAGGGAAGAATTGGACCGAATTGAAACAATCATCACTGATTTTAAAAGAGACAGTAGTCAAATAATTTGTATGCGTCATTTAGTTGATGACGATAGAAGTCCGCTGTACAAAGAATCAGAAGGGTCAGAGCTTCTTCCTTTTATCCAAGAAGCAGCCGATCACATCGTGATAAAAAAGACTCCTAGCTCTTTTTTTAAAACAGGGCTTGAAGAACTATTGATACAGTTTCAAGTGAAGCATCTATTTATCGTTGGCTTTAATACGGAGTTTTGCTGCATGTTTACAGCGATAGCTGCTTATGATCGTGGATATGATGTTACCTTTGTAGAAGATGCGACAGGGACTGTGAATGATGGGAATACGTATGAAATGTCCGGATTAGATATCCGAGACTTTGTCGGAACCGTTTTACATTGGTCGGATGCAATAGAAGTTCTTGATTTTGAAGAATACGTGGAGAAATATCGCAATTAATTTAGGGGCATCTATTTCAAGCGAACAGAAATAGATGCCCCTTTGTTAAGGATGAAAACGCATAGAAAGTGGAAGATCAGACATGCCATTTTTGGTGGAAGTGGTATTTCTTCCACGTTTTTTAGACTGGAGTAATAACTGATCTGCAAAAATATATGCTTTATGAATATCAAATACTTCATTTGTTCTATAAAAATACATACCAAAGGAGGCAGTTATCGTTAGTTCGACTTGTTTTTCTTGAATATCACTTATAGCAGGAGTTGCTGCGATTTTTTCTCGCATTTGTTCCACAAGGTCTACACATGCTTCATATTCACGATGACGTAAAATGATAGTGAACTCTTCACCACCACTTCGAAAAAGATAATCATCGTCGCTTAAACATTCTTGAATTGTGGCAGCAACGTGTTGAATAACACGATCTCCTACTGCGTGATTATACGTATCGTTAATTTGCTTAAAAAAGTCAATATCTGCAACAATGATTCCGACCTTTTCTCCGCTGTTATTTAAAGCAGCCATCGTCTTATCCATGAATGCACGATTATATACTTCTGTTAAAAAATCCGTGTAAGCCATCTGTTCGAATTTATCTCGTTCCATTTTATGCTGGAGGCTCTCCGACTTTTCAAAAAATGATCGGCTTACCAAGTAATTTAAAACGAAAAAGCAAATCAGCATTTCCCATTGATTTTCCTTTAGAAAGATAAACAATAACCCATTCGTGAAAGCGAGTTTCCCCATATCCAGTATGCTTCTGCTTTTAAAGAAATTAATGGCATCTTTGAATGTTTTCATGTCTCCCATCCATGCAAAGATAATGGATAAATATGCATCAGATAACAAGGAAACAAGCAAAACAAGGAAAATAATAAGGATCCAAAATCCAAATGGGATCGATGATACCAATGGGTATATTTGAAAAAACAAAAAATAGGCAATGGAATGATTTAATGTAAATGAACCAATGTTGTAGAAGGTATGAATAAACTCATCAGGGTCAGCGGTGTTTTTTGCTTTTCGATATAGATATACAGTAAATCGGTGAATCGTCTCAAAAATAAATAGCCCTAGTGGTCCTGCAAATAATCCGATTGAAAGACTGTATGATACGCCGTAATCTACATTGACTCTTCCTTTTTTAACAACGATTTTCAAGTGAGCATATAGAGATGAAAAGAACAAGTAGATGAATAATACTTTTACATAGGTCGTAAAGGAAATGGAAAACAAGCTTGGTCCTATGGAGAAAGCTATGAGCAAGGAGAGTGTAAATAAAAGTATAATAAATAGCTTGATACGTTTTGACATCGCTACCCCCTCTTCTTCGGAAAAGCTACTAAAGTATTGGGTAAAATTACCTATATTTATAATAATAGCATATTCTACAAAATAGGGGTACTAGATAATGCGAAAAAATTAAAGATGTATAGCAACCTTTTGTTAAAAAAGTTTGAATTTAAAAATATTTATATTACACTTGAGGAAGAAACGAAACTGCATTGGAGGTTAAGTAGTAAATGGAGATAGAGCTACTAACATTACATACCAGTCAATTAGAAGAGATGAAACAATTTTATACGAAACAATTAGGGTTCTCCCTTTTTAGTGAAGATGCAACGCATTTTCGAATTAAAGTAGGATCAAGTCTGTTAGAATTTACGAATGAATATGTTGTTGGAGAGCCGTATTATCATTTTGCATTCAACCTTCCCTCGAATCAATTTCAAGAAGCAAAAACGTGGTTGAAAGCAAAAACAACGTTGTTATTAGAAGATGGAGAAGATGAAGCGGATTTTTCATTTTGGCCAGCTCATGCCTGCTATTTTGAAGACCCAGCTGGGAATATCGTGGAGCTTATTGCTCGATATAACGTAAACCCAACTAGTGATGAACCATTTTCGGTGCACCAGATTCTTAATGTTAGTGAAATTGGGTTAATTGTAAAAGATGCTCCTAGTGTCGGGGAGCAATTCAAAAAAATAAGTGCCTATAAGAGCGACGATAAGCCAATTTCAAATGATTCTTTAAGCTTTATGAAAGCAAAAGATAATGGGGTTTTTGTTTTATTAACCGGTGAAGGGAGAAGATGGCTGTTTTCAGAAAAGAAATCTAAAATTTTCCCACTAAGGATAACCCTTCGAAATCAATATATACTCGGTGTAGATGATAGACATGAATTTTTTATTACAAAAAAGAATGACGAATTCTAATAATAAAAAAAGAAGCGCCTCCCAATTTTAAGAGTGCGCTTCAGATTTGTCCTTATAATGCAGAGTATCCACCATCAATTGGAAGTTCTGCTCCAGTAATGTAAGATGCATCATCACTTGCAAGGAAGACAATTGCTTTTCCTACTTCTTCTGGTTGACCAAGACGTCCCATAGGAGTCATTGCATTAATTCTTGCTAATGCATCATCACTTGATGAAAGTCCTTCAACCATAGGTGTTTCAATAACACCAGGGAATACTGTGTTTATACGAATGCCTTGTCTAGCATATTGAGTTGCTGCTGCTTTAGAAAGTGCACGTACTGCCCCTTTAGAAGCACTGTAAGAGTTTAAGCCCATTCCAACCATTGATGTAACGGAAGATAGGTTAACAATTGCACCTTTTTTCTGTTCTACCATGTATGGAGCAGTATATTTAATACCAAGCATTGTACCGAAGCCATTGATTTTGTTTAGGAATTCCCAATCTTTGTAATCAAGTTCTTCGATAGTTTTCTCTGTGCTTACACCAGCATTGTTTACAAGGATATCAATTCTTCCAAATTGATCCTTCACATTTTTAGTTAATGTTTTCCAAGCTTCTTCAGAAGAAACGTCTAGCTTCATTCCGTGCACATTTTCTTTTTCACTAATCTTTTTCAAGGCATCTTCGTTAATATCTGCTGCAATGACTGTTGCGCCCTCTTTTGTAAAAAGGTCTACCATCATTGCACCGATTCCAGATGCACCACCAGTGATTATTGCAATTTTATCTTGTAGTTTTCCCATTATTGATTACCTCCCAATGTATAGTTATAGAATGTTCAAACCTGTTTTAATTATACAGTTTGTGAAGCTAGCTTAAAAATGATTGCCTTATTTTAATGAAATTGTTTGTTGATTAGTTCACAAAGTAGACAAATTTTATATGACTTTTTTCAAAACAAATTAACGGAAAAGAAACAGAGCATTTTAAAACAAATTAAATTACAGTACAATATACATAATTGTATTGTACGGAGGAATGGACATGATTACAATTAAAGAAATCGCTCGTTTAGCAAAGGCATCCAGTTCTACGGTGTCTCGCGTTTTAAATAATTCAGGCTATGTCGGCGAGGAAACGAGAAAGCGGATTTTAAAGGTTATAGAGGAAACAGGATATATTCCAAGTGAACATGCTAAATCATTGCGTACAAAGCAAACAAAAGTTATTGGGGTTATTTTGCCACGATTAAGTACAGATACATCAAGCAGAATGGTAAATGCGATAAATGATGCGCTTGCCAAGCTTGGATATCAAATGATTTTAGCTAACACGAATTTGAATCCAGAAAAAGAGATTGAAAATTTAAAGCTACTTCGTAGTAGACAGGTCGATGGAATCATTTTACTTGCGACCAATATTAACGAAGCACTGATTGAAGAAATCAACAAGCTGAAGATTCCGCTTGTTGCTGTTGGGCAGGATATTCCTGGTGTTTCAGTGGTCATAAATAATGATTATCAAGCGGGGAAGGATATGACATCGTTGCTGATTGAGAAAGGGCATGAGCATATTGGTTTTATTGGTGTTCCTGAAACGGATCGAGCAGTAGGAGTAGAAAGAAAGCAAGGCTATTTAGATGCGCTAACAGACCATCGTCTGCAGACTAAACCTGAATGGATGGTAACCGCTAATTTTGATTTTGATTCGGGTTATTTGGCGATGAAAGAAATGGTAGAGCAAGCGGTAGAGTTGCCAACGGCGATTTTTGCTGTGACAGATACGATTGCTATTGGAGCAATGCACTATTTACATGAGCAAAAAATAGAGGTTCCAAATAAAATTGCCATAGCTGGAACAGGTAATTCCAAGGTATCACGATTTATTACGCCCGCTCTCTCTACGATTGAGTTTGCAAATGAAAAAGTTGGATATGAAGCTGCTCAATTAATTATTCGTCATATTCGCGGACAACAAAAGGAACGTAAAAAAATTGTTATGAAGTATAGATTAATTGAAAGAGATAGTGTATAATCATTTATATTAGAATGTGGAATCGATTCCACATTTGAGCATTATTTTTTTGTTTGATTCTCAACACGTTATTAAAAGATGTTGGCGATCAAGCAGCTATACTATTTTTTGTAGTTTGTGGAATCGATTCCACAAAATGAAAGCGATTTAATTAAAACCAAAAGAAGAGGTGAGTAGTATGAGGGAAAATCAACGTATTGCAAAAGAAATTGTCGAAGCAGTTGGTGGAGAGGAAAATATTCGTTCTGTAGCGCATTGTGCAACAAGGCTTCGCATTATGGTAAACGATAAGGAGAAAGTGGATCAAGAAAAAGTAGAAAGCATTGATAAAGTGAAAGGGGCTTTCTATAATTCAGGTCAGTATCAAGTTATTTTAGGAACGGGTACAGTGAATCGCATTTTTGAAGAAGTAGAAAAGCTTGGAATTACGGGAAAGTCGAAATCAGATCAATCGGAAACAGTTAAACAAGAACAAAAAGCGTGGAAACGTGCCATTCGCTCGTTTGGTGATGTGTTTGTACCGATTATCCCAGTCCTTGTTGCTACAGGTTTGTTCATGGGGCTTCGTGGTCTAGTCATGCAGCCGGAGATTTTAGGATGGTTTGGACTGACGCCAGCAGACATATCTGAAAACTTCATTCTCTTTACACAAGTATTAACGGATACAGCATTTATATTTTTACCTGCACTAGTTACTTGGTCCACATTTCGAGTGTTTGGAGGGACGCCAGTTATTGGATTGGTACTCGGATTAATGTTGGTAAGTCCATCTCTTCCAAATGCTTGGGCAGTTGCGGGGCAGGACATCAATCCGATTATGTTTTTAGACTTCATTCCAGTGGTAGGTTATCAAGGCTCGGTATTGCCTGCATTTATTGCTGGTATTATTGGTGCCAAGCTAGAACAAAAAATTCGAAAACGTGTACCTGAAGCGCTTGATTTAATTGTCACACCTTTCTTGACATTGCTCGTGATGATTACATTAGCATTATTTATTGTTGGACCGATCTTTCATGTTGTCGAGGATTATATTTTGAAAGGAACGGTGGCAGTATTAAGCTGGCCACTTGGTATTAGTGGATTAATTATTGGATTCTTTAATCAAATAATTGTTGTTACAGGTGTGCATCACATATTTAATTTGATGGAAATAAAGCTACTTGAGCAATATGGATTTAATGCTTACAATGCGATTGTCACAAGTGCGGTAGCAGCACAAGGAGGAGCTGCACTTGCTGTAGGGTTAAAAACAAAATCAAAAAAGCTAAAAGCGTTGGCACTCCCATCTTCTTTTTCTGCGTTTCTTGGTATAACAGAGCCGGCAATTTTTGGGGTAAACCTACGGTACGGCAAACCATTTATTATGGGATTAATTGGTGGAGGTGTTGGAGGCTTTGCGGCAGCCCTTCTTGGCTTAAAGGCAACCGGTATGGCCATTACAGTTATTCCTGGAACATTGCTTTATTTGAATAATCAAATCATCGGTTATTTATTCGTAAATATTCTTGCGATTGCAGTTGCGTTCATGCTTACTTGGGTGTTCGGTTTTTCAGATAAAAAGGATCTAGTACAATAAATCATATAATTTCGCTCCATCAAATATGAAAATAGGGGCGTTCGATGATTTCACGGTTAGGAGAGAACAATATATGAAAAAAGGGATTATTTCACTTGGTGAAGCATTGATTGATTTTATTCCAATGGATAAAGCGAATCTCCTCTATCAAAAAAGTCCTGGGGGTGCGCCGGCTAATGTTGCTGTCGGATTAGCAGCTTTAGGTATAGAGGTTACTTTTCTAGGCAAGGTTGGCAAAGATGTGCTGGGATCGTTTTTGCATCGGACACTTGCTTCTTATGGAGTCGATGTTTCTCGTGTCTCTTTTAGCGAAGAGGTGCAAACAGGCGTTGTATTTGTTGAGCTTGATGCGCATGGAGAACGAACCTTTTCATTTTTTAACCAACCAAGTGCAGATAGCTTTTTGGAAGGAGAAGAGGTTGACGAGGAGCTATTTAAATCGAAAAAAATACTTCATATTGGATCTATATCTCTTATTCATGAGTCAGTTCGAAAGGCTACTTGGAGAGCAATCAAGCTTGCTAAGAAAAACAATATGCTTCTCTCCTATGATCCTAATTTACGTATAAGCCTATGGGAAAATGAACGTGTTGCAAAACAAACGATAACATCGGTATTGCCTTATGTAGATGTTTTAAAGCTATCTGAAGAAGAACTTGCATTTTTAATGGGTGGATCAGGAGAGCAAGAGCTGGTAACTTTAGCTCGTCACTATAATATACCACTTGTATTCGTAACAAGAGGTGCGCACGGAAGTATAAGCTACTGTCTTGAGGGTATTGTTCATGTGCCAGCAATAAAGGTGGAAACGATTGACACGACAGGTGCAGGAGATGCCTTTGTTTCTGCGATGCTCTATCAAGTACATGAACAAAAAAAATGCATTTCCAATTGGAGTGTAGAGGAAGTGAAAAGGACGGCTGCTTTTGCAGCAGTATCAGGTGGATTAGCAACAGCATCGAAGGGGGCTATGAGCGCTCTTCCAACCTTGGAAGCGATTCAGAAATACTTGAAGTAATAATCAACAGCCCTGTGATAGTATGTCAAAACAAAATGAATTAGTTATTTGATTATTAAGTTTCAGATTTAGATAAGTAGCAATAAATTAAAGATGATAGCAGTTGGAAAGAAGGCGGCGACTCCAGCGGGAGAACTATGAAACTTGAGACTCTAAAGAAAGTGGATTTCTTCCGAGGTGGCTCATTCTATGCCCGTGGAAAGCGTCCGCCTCCAGTGAAAAAGTGGTTTAACAGATGTAATAATCTAAAGATCAGTAAGAAAGAACAGGTGGAAATAATATAGTGTCTAAACATAATATACAAGGAGTATCTACGATGAATAAGAAGCAGGTAATCGAAAGCGTACATCAACGTATAAAGCAATTTGAACTACTCGTGCATCAAGATCCGTTTCGATTAGCATACCACCTTATGCCTCCGGTTGGATTGTTGAATGATCCCAATGGATTTATTCAATTTAATGGACGTTACCATCTGTTTTATCAGTGGAATCCGTTCGCTACTTCACATGGGGCAAAATTTTGGGGACATTACAGCTCCTCTAATCTCGTAGAATGGGTGGAAGAAGAAATCGCACTTACTCCTACGGATGCCTATGATAGAAATGGCTGTTATTCAGGAAGTGCTATTGAACATAATGAAAAGCTATATTTGTTTTACACAGGAAATGTGAAAAGGGAAAGCACGCGAGAAACTTATCAATGCCTAGCCATTTCTTCGGACGGCATTCAATTTGAAAAGAAAGGCCCCATTCTTCACTTACCTGAAGGTTTTACGCCGCATTTTCGTGATCCAAAGGTTTGGAAGCAAGGAAATACATGGTTCATGGTAATTGGCGCACAGGATATAATGGAGCAGGGGTGTGTTGTTCTTTTTTCCTCGCGAGATTTATACAACTGGAACAACGAAGGGGTTATAGCTGGATCTAATCGACAAGGACTTGGTGATCATGGCTATATGTGGGAATGCCCAGATCTATTTTCTGTCGATGGGCAGGATGTGCTTCTCGTTTCTCCACAAGGAATGGAAGCGCAGGGATTTCAATTTAATAATCTATATCAGTCAGGCTATTTTATTGGAAAGTTAGATTTGGAAACAAAACTATTTCAGCATGGTAGTTTTCAAGAACTGGATCGTGGGTTTGATTTTTATGCACCACAAACAACAGAAGACAGTCGAGGTCGTAGGCTATTGTTTGCTTGGATGGGAATTACCGATTCGAATGAAGCCTTGCACCCGACAATTGCAAATGGCTGGGTTCATGCGATGACTTTGCCACGCGAATTAATCGTAAAGGATAATAAATTATTGCAGCAACCGGTTTCGGAGCTAACCTTACTTCGAAAAAACGGAGAATCTTATCGTGAGACGGTAGTAGAGGATGAAACAATACAATTATCAGGTGTACAAGGGGCTGTGCTGGAACTGGAATTAAATCAGTTTCAATTTGATACGAAAACAAGCTTTACCATTGAATTTCGCAAGTATGCGAGACTAACCTTTAATGCAGTCCGCCAAGAAATGATATTAGAACGAAAAAGATTAACTGGTGATGGAATGGAAAAAAGGGGAACCTCTTTAATTAGCTTAACATCGTTACACATTTTCCTTGATCGTTCGTCAATTGAAATCTTCGTCAATGATGGAGAAGAAACCTTTACTGCGCGGATTTTTCCTGATCCAAATGAAGAACGAATCGAATTTGCAAGTAGGGGGAAGGTTCGCTTTGACTTAAATTATTGGGAGCTTAGCTCGTTCGGCTAAGCTCTTTTCGTTGGTCAAGCGAACAGAATGGGGTGTTGGGCAAAATGAGCGAGCGGCTTCACTTGATAGGTGAGCAGCTATTGCTCGTTTTCTTTTATACGCCAAGCGTTTGTGTATACATTCATTTTTTTTCCTCGTATAAAGCCAATAACAGTAATTCCTAAATCATTTGCAAGCTGTAAAGCTAAATCCGTAGGTGCTGATTTTGAAAGTAGAATGCCAATTCCAATTTTAGATATTTTTAAGAGCACTTCAGAGGAAACGCGCCCGCTAAATGCAATAACTTTATCGTGAAGTGGAATCTGTTTTATTAAGATATCTCCGTATAATTTATCAAGTGCATTATGGCGGCCAATATCGGTTCGAATTGCTAGCACTTGTTCTACATTGCATAGTGCAGCATTGTGTACCCCGCCTGTTATGTGAAAGGAATTGGACTGTAGTTGAAGCTGTCCCATTAGGTTATAGCATTGTGTAGCTGTTAGTGAAATTTTATTTCTAATGGTTTTAGCAGTTTTTACATCACTTTTAAAATAAAATTGTCGACTTTTTCCACAGCAAGATCCGATAAAACGCTTAGAATGATCCTGTTGCTTTATTGGCTTGTTTATTTCTACATAAGCAAAGCCTTGTGTTTCATCAATATCTAGTGATAGCAATTCATCATAGTGGCGAATGATTCCCTCCGATGCTAAAAATCCAACAATTAGTTCTTTCAAATGAGAAGGAGAACATACCATTGTTGCAAATTCCTCCCCATTTACGATTACGGTTAGAGGAAACTCAGTGGCAACGACTTCTTGCTTCTGCGAACGTACGTCGCCATGAAATTGAGAAACCTCCCAGCTTATCTTCTTCGTGTTGCTCATCCAATATCACCTACTTGGTTTACGTCATCTCCGTTTCTAATTCTTCCATTCGTTTTTCTGCATACTTCGTATCTTTATGAGCAAAGTATGTTTCCGCTTTTTCGACGATAACGGAAGTATTATACTCAGGAATCCCTGCTTCGGCCTCATATACGCCTTTAGGAATAAGCACATTTCCTTCTGGCCAATGCACCTCTATATTTCCATTCTTCAAGGGTACAAACTTGGCACGTCCTGTGAAGGAACCGAATTGATTAAAGGCTACAATTGCATCGCCCTCTGAAATCCCATGAGATTCGCCGTCTTCGTGATTCATAAGAATATCATAGCGATCTGCATCATTAAATGGATCGGTATCACTATATATCATCGAATTAAATTGCTTCCCCCGACGTGTCGTTACATAAAAGTGGCCTTCTGGTTTACGGAGCTCCGGCAGCTCGATTGCGATAAGGTTCCCTTTTCCATCCTTTGTTGGACATATACCTCCTTCACAAAGCCAAGCGCCACCCCATTGAAATACATCACCTTTCTTTTTTAGGTGTTGAATGCCATCATAATTAGGAGCGGCTTGCGCAATTTCTTCCCGTATTTCTGTTGCATTAGAAAAGTTGATTAATTCCGTTTTCTCCGGTATTACTCGCTTCGCTAAATCAACATAAATCTCCCATTCTGCTCTTGCCTCTTCAATGCGTGGTCCTTTAATCTCTGGCGAATAGTAGACCATCCGCTCTGTGGAAGTAGACGTTCCACCACCAGGCTGTTCATACCGAGTCATTGCTGGAAGTACAACAACCGCTTCTTTCGCATCGACTAGTGTGGAACTATTTAAGATAATATCTTGATGTACTCGAACTTCTATGTTTTTTAGGCATTGCTGGACAAAATCAGGATCAGGCATCGTTTCGAGAAAATTTCCACCTGACATATAATAAAGCTTTAGCTTTCGTTCATGCTCCTCTGGTAATAATGCATTTTCAAGTGAGACCCCAACAATGTCTCCTTGCCATTCAGGAATTGGAAAGCCCCATATGTTTTCTACACGTGTTCGATTTTCTTCATTCATATTTCCACCAGGTAATACAAATGGATCTGCACCCATTTCTCCTGATCCTTGTACACCAGAATGACCACGAATCGGCATTACTCCACAATGCTCCCGTCCGATAAAGCCACGAAGCAATGCTAAATTAGCTACTTGTGAGACATTATCGGTTCCGAATCGATGTTGGGTTAGCCCCATCGACCACACAAATACTGCAGATGTTGATCTTGCTAGAAGAACCGCGAGCTCCTTTATTCGTTCCTTCGATATCCCTGCGGATGCTTCAAGCTGCTTCCAATCAAAATGTTGGACGAACGCTCGGAGCTGTTCATACCCGTTGACATGTTCTTTTACAAACGAATGATCAATTGCTGAACCATGCTCCTCTTCTTCCATTGCAAACCAATGCTTCATTATTCCATGCATGAAGGCGATATCTCCACCGATATTTACTTGAAACACATCATCTGCAATTTTTGTGCCGAATAAAGCCGATTCCGTAATCGAAGGTATCCAATATTGATCCATAGCAGGTTCATGGTAGGGATTAATGATAATAATCTTGGTTCCTTTTCGTTTCGCTGCATACATATATTTAGTTGATACAGGTTGATTATTTGCTGCTACAGAACCCCAAAAAACGAGCACATCAGTACCTATCCAATCCTTATAATTGCAGCTAGACGCACCAATCCCTAATGAGCGACTTAAAGCTGTTTTTGAAGGTGAATGGCAAATGCGGGAGGCGTTGTCAATGTTGTTTGTTCCTAGAAATCGTGCCACTTTGGCGGCGGTATAATAAGATTCATTTGTAATTCCTCGTGATGTTAAATAAAAGGCGGCCTGCTTCGGTTGAATTGCTTTATACTTATTCGCAATCAATGTCATTGCATCCTCCCAGGAAAGACGTGAAAACCTTCTTTCTCCAGGCTTGCGAATGAGTGGATATGGGATACGACCAAGTTCGCGAAGCTCTGTGCTGCTTCGTTCTTTTAATTCATCAATATCGGCATGGAGAATCTCCTTGTTAATTGATTTCATCGTATTTAGCCGTAATATATTTAATCGAGTCGTGCATAAATGTGGACCAGTGAGTGTTTGATCTTTTAAGCCAGAAACTCCAAGAGCACAGCCATCACAGACACCTTGTGTTAAAATGCGTGTAGCGTACGGTAAATTATCTTTGTTTTCCCAGACGACTTTCATCGTATCACGAAGATGGTGTGGTTTTATTTTGCCGAGTCCAAAAGGTATACTACTAACCCATAAGCTTGGATCAGGCTTTTTTGAAAGCTTAATTGGTCCTGTATGCTTTGTGTTTCCCATGCTTTCCCCTCCACTTCCCCTTGTTTCATATTTCGGAATTTTTATTATAATTAATTTCAAGTCTGATACTATCATGAAAGCGCATCCATTTCAATTAGTTAAAAGGATGAAAGATAGTTGGAATGGAAGCTGAATCGTGCAATTGATTGTGTTATTTGTTGTTAGCTCCAAATAATAACTTTGTTTGGTCGGGGAAACGGAAAGAACGCTTTATAGAAGGAGAAAATAGGTCGATATAAAGTTATGACATCGGAGATTGAGGTGGCGAAGTGAAGCATTTAACATTGTTAATTATCATCTTTATACTTGTTGCGTGCAGTAACGACCAACAGCATTCAGTAAATGAAGAAAAGACTGTGAATAATAATCGAGACACCGAAACACATTCTATAACATCTTCTTTGGGTGGAGAACTGGGATTAGAAGGTATTCGGTTAGGGAGCTCGATACATGATGTTGAGGAGACGATTGGCCAGGAATTACATATGGATGAAATGGCTACGGATAAACATCCAGACCGTTTTCAAGTTATTGCTACCTCAGAATTTGTTTTGGCGATTGAAAAAAGCAAATTAATAGGCTTTATGACAGAAGCAGAAGATGCGCATACAACAGCTGGAATCGTTATGAATGACTCTGTTGATAAGCTAGTAAATAGCTACCCAAATTATACAATCTACCACGCGATGCAAACATATTATATGTTTGATGAAAATTACTTTTTACTATTTGATGCAGAAGATATGGTAATTAAACGAATCGGCTTATTTGCTCGAGACGCTTATTTAGATGCCGTACAAATGAAGCTAGAGGATCTAATAGCAGAGTCTGAAATATTCCATTAGTTCAAAACAAAATTGTAATGGTTTGATACAACTCACCATAAATATGTAATCAAATTATCCTCTGTTTAGGTATCTGGAACGAATGGGGCCTGAATTCGTTTCCGCGGAAAGCAGCCTCTGTAGTGTAAGTCAACAAAGGTGCTACCTCAAAGAGTGATAAAAAGACCTTATAAAAAGTCAGGCCGTCCATCAAAAGATGAACGATCTGACTTTTTTACATTTACTAGAATGCCTCAGCCCTTATTACTTTGTTTTGCGATTAATATAGATGGTTGGTGGATCATAATCTCGTGCCGCTCGTAAATCGTGATTAGAGGCCTTTAAAAAGGACCAAGCAAGTAAAAACATAATAAATATAACTGGAAACCCAGCAACAATACTTGCTGTTCGTAACGTTTCTAAATCGCCTACAAACATCAGTACGAGTGGTAATAAACATAATGTAAACGCCCAAAATAAACGATTCCAACGTAATGGTTCTGTTTGCACCTGTTTTTGAACGACAGAAGCGAGAATGTAAGACGACGAATCAAAGGTTGTTGCTAAGAAAATAATTGCGAGAACCGTAAATACACCGACGATGATATTGGACATTGGTAGCTGATGTAAAATAGCAATTATCGCTGCAGGTGCTCCATTAGCGTTCATAAAACTAATAACATCAAAGCTTCCTGTTAGCTGTAAATATAGACCGAAATTACCAAGAATACCAAAGAAAAGTAAGCAGCCTAACGTTCCGTATATCATTGTCCCTAATATCATTTCTTTTATTGTTCTACCACGAGAGATTCGCGCTACGAAAAGTCCAACAAATGGTGCATAAACAACCCACCAAGCCCAATAGAAGATGGTCCATGATTCGGGAAATTCGGTTTCGGTAAAACCAGCTAAATTTCCAAATGGTTCGAGCCATGTTGCCATATGGAAGAAATTATCCGCAATAAGCCCGATGCTTGTAAAAGTTGTTTCACTAATGAAAAGTGTTGGACCAAATATAAATATAAATAGTAATATAAAGATAGCTAACCAAAGGTTTACATCACTTAAGATTTTAATTCCTTTTCGTAATCCGGAATATGCACTTACAGCAAAAATGATCGTACATAAAAGCATAATTACCGCTTTCATCCCAAGTGTTATCGGGATACCTGTTAAATCATGGATACCTTCAGCAATCATAGGGGTTCCAAGGGCAAGTGTTGTTCCAGCGCCCCCCATAAGACCAAACATAAATAACACATCAATCACGACACCGAGCGGGGTATCCACGAGCTTACCAAGCACAGGTCTTACAGCTTCACTAATTTTTAATACAGGCTTTTTTCGAACATAGTAAAAATATGCGATCGGAAGAGCTGGCAATGTATAAATTGCCCATGCAATAGGACCCCAATGAAAAATCCCATATGTGGATGCCCACGAAATGGCTTCCTTTGAGCCAGCTTCAATCCCGAATGGGGGTGTTTGATAATAATACGCCCACTCGATCATTCCCCAATAAAGAATACTAGAGCCGATTCCTGCTGCAAAGAGCATGGCTGCCCATGAAAAAGTCCCAAACTCTTTACGGTCCTCACGTTTACCTAACTTTATATGGCCGTTTTTACTAAAGGCAACAAAGATAAGAAAGGCAAATGCAGCTAATCCGACAAGTAAATAAAGTATGCCGAAATTTCCTGTCATAAATGCGTTTGCCATATCTACAATTTTCTTGCCAGCGGTTGGATAAACAACTAATGGGATGGAAACGCCTAAAATAAGGATTAAAGCTCCAATAAAAGTAGGCCAATCAATTAACTTTGCTTTCATAACGATAATCTCCTTCGTGTTGTCTTTTTTAAATGTAGCATATTTGTTGTTCATACAATATGCGATAGAATGGTGTTGGTTTAAATGAATGTGTACAAATGGAGTTAATGTATGTAATCCAAGGAAGCGGAATGCAGAAGAGCATCACAATGCATATTTCAAGGGATGTATGATGCGAGCGTATATGTTCAAAAATAATGAATCTAAAAACCCAAAAAAACTCCATTTTAATTTACCCACTTATTACAAATGTGAAACATGTTCCGCTGAAAATGAAAAAAAGAGTAACATTTTAATCGCTATGTTACCCCTGTAAATAATATAGATGATTTTCAGACTATATTAAAAGATGCTAGCGATTCCACATTAAAACAAGCTTATCACAAAAGCGATAAGCTTGTTAAATGGACATAAAGAGTAAATTATATTACACCTAGATCAATCATCGCATCAGCTACTTTAATAAAACCGGCAATATTTGCCCCGACGATTAAATTTCCAGGTTGGTTGTATTCCTTTGCGGCTTCTTTACAATTTTGATAAATATCGGTCATAATTTCTTGGAGCTTCGTATCGACCTTTTCAAAAGACCAAGCCATTCGTGAACTGTTTTGTCCCATTTCTAAAGAAGAAACAGCTACACCCCCAGCATTTACAGCTTTGGCAGGACCGAACAAGACGTTGCTTTCTAGAAATATCCCAATTGCTTCAGGTGTGGATGGCATGTTCGCCCCTTCGGCAACCACTTTTACTCCGTTATTTACTAGTGTCTGTGCTGCAGCTGCGTCGATTTCATTTTGTGTAGCACAAGGAAGTGCAATATCACAGGCTATCGACCATATACCAGTACAGCCTTCTTGATAATGGGCATTTGGATGAAATTCTACATAATCATGAATTCTTCTTTTTTCGACTTCTTTTAACTGTTTGACCGTTTCCAAGGAGATTCCACTTTCATCATAAATATACCCGTCTGAATCACTGCATGCAATGACTTTGGCGCCTAATTCTATTGCCTTTTCCATTGCATAAATTGAGACATTTCCAGATCCTGAAATAACAACCTTTTTTCCAGCTATGTCAAAGCCATGATCCTTAAGCATTTCCTGAACAAAATAGATCGTTCCGTATCCTGTTGCTTCTTTACGGGCAAGACTCCCTCCATAGCTTAGGCCTTTTCCTGTTAGAACGCCAGCTTCAAAGGTGTTCCGCATTTTCTTGTATTGCCCGAATAAATATCCAATTTCCTTTGCCCCAACCCCGATGTCTCCAGCGGGAACGTCAATATCCTTGCCGATATGCTGCGCTAGTTCTGACATGAAGCTTTGACAAAAACGCATGATTTCACGGTCGGATTTTCCTTTAGGATCAAAATCACTACCGCCTTTACCACCACCAATTGGTTGACCAGTAAGTGCATTTTTAAAAATTTGTTGAAAGCCAAGAAACTTTACGATGCTTGTATTAACAGATGGGTGAAAACGGAGTCCGCCTTTGTATGGTCCAATGGCGCTATTAAATTGAACGCGAAAGCCTCGATTCACTTGAACGGTGCCATTGTCATCCATCCATGGCACGCGGAATGTAATTAAGCGTTCTGGTTCAACGATACGTTCCAAAATATTGTGGTTTCTATATGCGGGATTTTTCACTAGAGCTGGTTTAATAGAACGGAAGATTGTGCTTACAGCTTGGTGAAATTCTTTTTCATGTGGATCTCGTTTCACGATCGTTTCAAAAACCTCATCCATATATGCTTGGACAAGCTCTTCTTCCTTTGAAATGGTATCTTTTACGTATGCTTCCATACATTCATTCCCTCCTAAAAATAAATGAAATCGGCAAGTGTGCCGACTTTTTGTTTTAATCCGTATTCATAATGATACCCAATGCAAGAACCGTATAAAATCGCATCCGATCTCTAATACGTACCACCTGTTTGATTCAACGTCCGATAACGTTCTATAAGAATATACGATGTTACTATTCATTGTAACGGTTGAAAATGATCGAAGCAATATTAATTATAGATATAATTAATGCCGATATGAGATAATGAAAAGGAAAAGTCGGAATATAGTAACGAAGAAAAGTTTGGTAAGGAGGGACGTTATGGAGCTAAGGCAAATTAAGTATTTTATAGAAGTAGCAAAGCGAGAGCATGTTACAGAAGCAGCAAATGCGTTGCATGTTGCGCAATCTGCTGTCAGTAGACAAATTTTTAATTTAGAGGCGGAACTTGGAGTAGAGTTGTTTATTCGTGAAGGGCGCAATGTAAGATTAACGCCAATGGGACGGATTTTTTTAGATCATATGGAACAGGCTATGAATGTCATTAACAATGCCTTACAAGTTGTGGAGGAATATATGGAGCCAGAACGTGGAACGATTCACATTGGTTATACAAGTAGTATGGCTTCTTATCTGTTGCCAACAGCGATATCAGCATTTCGTGTGCAATATCCAAATGTAAAATTTGAGCTAAATCAAGGAGCATATCATGAATTAATTGATTGGGTTCATCGCGGAAACATTAACCTTGCGTTATTGGCACCATTACCAAAGGAAACGAAAGGCATGGAAGGAAGCGTTCTGTTTCATGAACGTATTGTTGCTTTATTGCCCCGAAACCATTCGCTTGCAACCGCATCCTCAATTAAATTAAATCAGCTTCGAACGGATGCGTTTATCTTTTTTCCGGAGGGCTTTATGCTTCGTGATATCACGTTAAAAGCATGCCAGCAGCATGGGTTTCAACCGGATATTGCCTTTGAAGGAGCGGATATGGATGCAGTGAAAGGAATGGTGTCGGCTGGTTTAGGAGTAGCGTTAGTGCCTGAAATAACATTGGTAGATAATATTCCTCGCTCAGCAGTAAAGGTTCCTATCGTAGATCCGAGTATTATGCGAACAGTTGGGGTTCTCGTTTCTGAGGAACGAAAATTACTGCCGACAGAAAAATTATTTCATACGTTTTTGCATCATTTTTTTAGAAGGCTAGAGCAATATCAAAAATAAAAATCGATTCTTTTATAAAAAATGAAATGATACGCTATTGCTTTTAAGAATGTTCTATGATAGTCTTTAAATACAATATATTGTTATTTTTAATAATTTAAACACTATATATAGTGTTTTTGAGTTACGGTGACAAGAAATTGTCTTAAAAGGGAATTCGGTTTAAATCCGAAGCTGCCCCCGCAACTGTAAGTGTGGACGAACGGGATATCCACTGTGTCGAAGTGCTTGATAGGCAGCGATATGGGAAGGACACCTAGTAGAAGGAAGCACAAGTCAGGAGACCTGCCATAATTCATTAGTTTCATTTCTTCGGGGTGATAGAATGGTGAAACGGTAGGAGTGCATAGGCTATTTCTGTCGTTTAATCCGTTCACACTGAAGGTGGGCGGTTTTTTTATTTGGGAATCCGTTTCTAGTAAAACGTGTTTATTAAGCTATATACATATTGTTTTTAAACAGGAGGAATTGCCATGACAACAGAAGCTCTGCAAAATCATCAAGAGCAAATGATTCACGTGATCGATGAAGCAAATAAGGGGTTACAGCTTGATACAGAAATGTATAAAGCAAAGGCGGTAAAAGCCATCTCTCCAGAATCTTCTATGGAGAAGACAATGGATGTTCTTGTAAAGAATGCACTAGAAAACATCGATGAAGCCAGTCCGGATTGGACTTTTTTAGCTGCGCGCATTTATTTGCAAGATTTATATCGACGTGCAGCGCGCAATCGAGGAGAAGCTGTATCTAATCAATATGGCAGTTTTTATAAACTAATAAATCGATTAATAGAGGAAGGAATCTATTCGCCACACCTCCTCGAACAATATACGCAGCGTGAGATCGAGCACTTTGCAAAACATATCGATCCGAAGCGAGATTTACTGTTTACATACCTTGGGATTCATACATTGGCAACCCGCTATTTAGCAACAGACCATGAAAAGAATCCATTTGAATTACCACAGGAGCGTTGGATGATTATTGCCATGCACCTCATGCAGGATGAGCCAGAGGAAAATAGATCAGAGCTCGTACTGGAAGCGTACTGGGCATTAAGTAACTTATATATGACCGTTGCTACCCCAACTTTAAACAATGCTGGAAAAACGCATGGACAGCTTTCTAGTTGTTTTATAGATACCGTTGATGATAGCTTGCAATCTATTTACGATAGTAATTCAGATATCGCCAAGCTTTCTAAAAATGGTGGAGGAATTGGTGTGTATATGGGGAAAATCCGTGGGCGAGGAAGCGCTATTAAAGGCTTTAAAGGAATGTCGAGTGGCGTTGTTCCGTGGATTAAGCAATTAAATAATACTGCAGTAAGTGTAGATCAGCTCGGTACACGTAAAGGTGCCATTGCGATTTACTTGGATGTGTGGCATACAGACATTGAATCGTTCCTTGATTTAAAGCTAAATAATGGTGACGATCGTATGCGTGCACATGATATTTTTACAGGTGTTTGTTTGCCGGATTATTTTATGGAACAAGTGGACAAGCGTGGTGATTGGTATTTGTTTGACCCGCATGAAGTAAGACAGGTCATGGGATTTTCTTTAGAAGACTTTTACGATGAGCAAAAAGGATCTGGTTCTTGGCGGAGCAAATACGAGGCTTGCATAGCTAATGAAACGTTATCTCGAAAGCAAGTTCCGGCAATTACGATTATGAAACGTATCCTAAAATCGCAATTAGAGTCAGGAACACCGTTTATGTTTTACCGTGATGAAGTAAATCGGCAAAATAGTAACGCCCATGCCGGTATGATTTATTGCTCGAATCTTTGTACAGAAATTACCCAAAATCAGTCTCCAACACAATTTATTGAAGAATTTATCGAACAGGATCAAACAATTGTTAAAAAATATCACGCAGGAGATTTCGTTGTTTGTAATCTAAGCTCGATTAATTTGGGTAGAGCAGTACCAGATGATGCATTAGAGCGCTTGATTTCCATACAGGTTCGTATGCTAGACAATGTAATTGATATTAATACGTTACCGATTTTACAAACACAGATGACAAATAAAAAATATCGTGCGATTGGCTTAGGGACATTTGGCTGGCATCACCTGCTTGCTTTAAAGGGAATACATTGGGAAAGTGAAGAAGCGGTAGCCTTTGCAGATGACTTATATGAACGAATTGCTTATTACACAATTAAAACAAGTCTTCAGTTAAGCAAGGAGAAGGGAAGCTATCCTGCTTTTGAAGGTAGCCAGTGGAGCAATGGAGCGTACTTTGAAACGAAGGGCTATCAGGATGAAAAATGGACTGCTCTAAAAGAAGAAATTAAGAGGCACGGAATTCGAAATGCGTATTTGATGGCTGTGGCACCTAATTCGTCAACATCCATTATTGCGGGGTCGACTGCCAGCATTGATCCGATTTTTAAACCTTTTTACCATGAAGAAAAGAAGGATTTTAAAATCCCGACGACAGCACCAGATTTAAGCCATCATACGTATGATGTTTATCGCCGGAGTGCTTATATTGTTGATCAGCGTTGGTCGGTAAAGCAAAATGCCGCTAGACAAAAGCATATCGATCAGAGTATTTCTTTTAATTTCTATGTGCCATATAACATCCGTGCTTCTGTACTTCTTGAGTTACATCTACAAGCATGGAAAGAAGGCTTAAAAACAACATACTATGTACGTTCAACAGCTAACGATGTGGAAGAATGTGAATGGTGTGAGAGCTAATTAGATTGTAACTTGTAAGTGATGGTTTTCTAATAAAAAGACCAGCGGTGACAGCATCCGCCTGTAGGGAAAGGTATTGGATTTATAACCCTTTGTATGCTTGAATAGGGTTCAGAATAATTAGGCTCAAAATCGATGCCTGGATTATTATATGAGGAGGGCTCACGTTGAGAGCGTTGGTAGCTTATTTATCATACAGCGGAAATACAGAAGAAGTAGCAGATTTCATTGCGAATAGGCTAACAATGGATGGGCTAGCAGTATCGATGCATCGAATTGGCATCGATCCTCCTGTCTTTCCTTCTGATTATGATTTCATTTTTATCGGTACATTTACGTGGGATCAAGGCAGTACGCCTGATGAAGTAAAGGACTTTGTAGCAGAAATTGGCTACAAGCCAGAAAATGTAGCTGTATTTGGAACAGGAGATACACAGTTTGGTGGAGATGACCTATTTTGTCTAGCAGTGGACAAGCTAGTGCGCTTTTATGAAAGTAAGTGGCCAGGATTAAAAATTGAACAATCTCCACGAGGAAATCAGGAATTGAAAATTGTTAATTGGTTGGAAGGGGTTCTTGAAAATGCCAAAGCTTTTGCTTGATCGTGCAAAAACATTAGAGCCGCGTAACCCGAATAAATCAACAGGTTTATTTGGCGGAGAATCGAGCGGGATTTTAAATTGGAATGATATTGCATATCCACATTGGTATAAAATGTACAAACGACTCGTAGGTAATTATTGGCAGGCTGACGAGGTGAATATGTCGAGCGACGTCAAGCAATTTTCTGCTTTATCAGCGGAAGAACGTGACGCATATTTGAAAATAATCGGGCTTTTGTCTACATTAGATGCACCGCAAACAAGAACAGCGTTGCTGCTATCCTTGTATGCAACAGATCCATCCGTGCAATCTATTATGGCGGTAATTGCTCAGCAAGAGGCCGTGCATAACGAAAGCTATTCTTATGTGCTTTCCTCTGTTGTATCATTGGACGAGCAAAATGAATCGTTTCAGCTTGGCAGAAAGGATCCAGTATTGCTGAAGCGAAACGAGCATTTAATGGCACAATATAACGCTTTTGTTGAAGAGCCTTCATTGGAAAATATATTGAAAACTTTAGTTTATACTGCCTTGTTAGAAGGAATGTTTTTTTACTCTGGTTTTGCCTTTTTCTATAATTTAGCTCGTAACAATAAAATGGTTGGTACGTCTACGATGATTAGTTATATTAACCGAGATGAATTAGAGCATGGTCGTTTTATCGCGGAACTGTTTCGTGCGACATTGGCAGAGCATCCAGACCACAATACGCCTGAATTTGTTAACTGGGTATACGACCATTTTCAACAATCTGTTGAACTTGAAATTGAGTGGTCTTCATATGTGTTAGCAGATGTAGATGGAATCGACCTAGACGAGATGGCAGGCTATATTAAATATCGGGCAAATAAAATGCTTCGTATAATGGGATTAGATGAAGTGTATTCAGAACATGTCGACAATCCAATGAAGTGGATTCGAGCATATGTTGATAATTTTGATGGAACGAAGACAGATTTCTTTGAACAGAAATCGAGACAATATACGAAAACAAGTGATTTAAACGGCTTTGATGATCTATAAAAAGATGGAACGCGAATGGTAATTAGTTCCGATATTGTGGAGAAATCTAAAATAAAAGTTGAAATATCATAAGAAAACACAGACTATTTATGGTCCAAATAACACTACGCATCCATCGGCTAAAGGCTACTTATCACCGATACTTACGAGAAAAAGGATGCGCAACAAATGAATGCAACGGAAGAAGTGAAAGTTTAGTTACCTTTCATTTCTTTTTTTCTGCAATGATTTTTTGCAGCTCACGCTCATCGTACATTATTTATTACCTCTTAAAAAACCGACCTTTAAAAAATATTCTTCCCCTTAGAGGAAGTTCAGGACTACTAGTTCCGATGACGCATGGCTCATACTTGTTTTACATATTTTATTAAAAAACGCTTGACTTGAGAATCGTTATCAATAATAATATGAGTTGTAATGATAATCGTTCTCAATAAAATCAATATAAAAAGGGGTTACATAACATGCGTAAAACGATTTTTTTCTTCAGTTTCATTTTCTTAATCGTCTTGTTATCCGCTTGTGGCAACCAAGAAGACACTAGTGATGATAGTAAAAACAAGAATGATGCTAGCAGTGAAGAAGTAAACCTTTACACAAGTCGGCATTATGATATTGACGATGAGCTTTATAACCAATTTGAAGAGAAAACAGGCATCAAAGTGAATGTTATTGAAGGAAGTGCAGATGAGTTAATCGAACGGATGAAGCGTGAAGGTGATCAAACAGCTGATTTATTCTACACAGCTGATGCGGGACGTCTCCATCGTGCAAAAGAGCAAGGCTTATTACAGAGTGTGGAAAACGATGTATTAAACAAAAATATTCCAGAAAATTTACGTGATGCGGATAACGAATGGTTTGGCTTAACGAAACGGGCCCGTGTTATCGTCTATCATAAAGACCGTGTGGACCTAAATGAATTATCTACTTACGAAGACTTAACTGATCCAAAGTGGGAAGGTCGTATTCTGATTCGGTCATCAGAAAACATCTATAACCAATCTCTTTTAGCTTCCTTTATCGATTTAAACGGCCGCGATGAAGCAAAAACGTGGGCAGAAGCGATTGTAGCAAATATGGCGCGTGACCCACAAGGTGGCGATCGAGACCAAGCGAAAGGCGTTGCCGCTGGCGAAGGAGATATTGCCGTTATGAACACTTATTACCTTGGTGGAATGTTAAATTCAGCAGATGAGGCAGAAGTGAATGTGGCAAAGCAGTTAGAGGTTTTCTTTCCTAATCAAGATACAACTGGAACCCACGTAAATGTTAGTGGTATTGGCATTACCAAGCAAGCGCGAAACAAAGAAAACGCAGTGAAGCTAATTGAATTTTTATCATCAGAAGACGTACAAGCACAATTTGCCAGTGCTAACTATGAATATCCAGTCAACCCGAATGTTGAACCTGACGAAACGCTTAAACAATGGGGCGACTTTAAAGAACAGGATATTAACCTATCTATTTTAGGTGAAAACAATACAGAAGCTGTAAAAATCTTTAACGAGGTTGGTTGGAAATAAGAAAATTTTGAAATTCATAAAACAAAACATCCATGTGAAATCGCATGAAGTCCAGTTTAAACACTTGATTTCATGCGGTTTGTTCATTTCAGTAGAAGTTCATGCCATAAAAAGAGCAGATTTATTTAAAAAAGTAGCGTACTAATATATGAAGCTCTCATGTAAAAAGCTTGCATTGTATAAGTATTTTCACACATAATTGGAAGTGGTTTTGTCAGCTTCTATTTTTGACTATATTTAAACATTTGAAAGAAGTAAATCATTCGATACAGATGTTTTGCTAAGGAAACAGTGTCAAGATCTGAAAGGCGTGAAACAGTTGAACTGGATTAGAAACATGAAAAGTAGCATAAACGGATGGATGATATTTAGCTTCGTATTTATTATCCTCATCATACTACCTAACATATCCATCATATTACAATTTTTCCATGAGTCAAATGACAATTGGGCCCACATAAAAGAGTATATGCTCAACACCTATATCATGAATTCATCGCTGCTTGTTTTAGTTGTCGGTTTATTGACGGCGATCATTGGCTCTAGCTTAGCGTGGCTAATTTCCGCCTATGATTTTCCGTTACGTGGTTTTTTTCAGTGGGGGATGATTTTACCGCTCGCTATCCCTCCCTATATTGGCGCTTATACGTATCATGGTATTTTAAATTACACAGGCGTCATTCAAACCACCTTAAGAAACCAGTTTGACGTCACGGTCAATCAACAATTCTTTAATATCATGAATATGCCAGGCGCAATTTTTATATTTGTTATATGCCTATACCCGTATGTTTTTACGATCACGAAAGCTTTTTTGGCTAGACAATCTACTTCTTTAATTGAAAATGCACGCTTATTAGGAAGTGGATCTTGGCGCATTTATTTTAAAATTGTTCTCCCAATTGCCAGAGCATCCATTGTGGCGGGGGTAAGTTTGGTCATTTTAGAAGTCCTCAATGATTATGGTGTGGTGAAATATTTTGGTATCCAAACATTTACGACGGCGATTTTTCAGACGTGGTTTGGATTCGGGGATCTCAACTCTGCAATCAAATTATCGGGTTCCCTTATGTTTATCATTTTAGGGCTTCTCCTACTCGAGCGACTATTACGAGGACGAAAACGATTCAGTTTTACGACGACAAAAGTAAAATTATTACAGCCGATTGCGTTAAAAGGACGCAAAAAATGGCTCGCGTTTGGTTACTGTATGTTTATCTTTGCCATTGCTTTTATTATCCCTTTCATCCAATTAATGGCTTGGGCTGTTTTAACGTATGATCAACTGTTTTCTCAAGAATTTTTGACGATCATCCGAAATACCGTTTTTGTTGCTTTTGTAGCGGCGACAGTTATTACCATTATGGCTGTTGTGATTAGTAACTTTTCACGGCTCCATCGCGGCTTAATGGCAAAGCTCTTTCCTAAAGTAACGATTTTAGGTTATTCTATACCTGGAGCAGTTATTGCAGTGGGCATCGTAACCCTTGTAACGGGTATTGATGCAAAAATTTACCAATGGGGCTGGGTATCCTCTTACATCTTAAGCACAAGTATCTTTATGCTCGTTTTTGCCTATATCATACGATATTTAGCCGTTGCATACAATTCCGTTGATGCTGGTTTTGAACGAATTGGCACAAAATTCACAGAAGCTTCACGCATGCTCGGCAACAATGTGACACAGTCATTTTTTAAAGTTGATATCAAAATGATTCGAGGCGCCATTTTTAGCGGTTTCATTCTGGCGTTTATCGATATACTAAAAGAACTACCATTAACATTAATTTTAAGGCCATTTAATTTTGAAACGCTAGCAACCAACGCCTTTACTTATGCAACAAATGAGATGATTCACGAAGCTGCCATTCCATCGATTTTAATTATTATCATAAGTGCTGTTTCGATTTACGTTTTCCATTATGTCTTAGAAAGGGTGTAAGCTGATGTTTATTCAAATTCGCGATTTACATTTCAAATATCCAAACGCAAATGATTTCACGATCGATGCGTTCAACTTAACCATTAATAAAGGTGACATAACCACGATATTGGGTGAATCAGGTAGTGGTAAAAGTTCGTTACTACGATTGATTGCAGGTCTAGAAATACCAACAAAAGGAACGTTTATGGTTGGCGATGACTGTATGTGCAGTCCATCGAAATTTGTGCAACCTGAAAAACGAGATATTGGAATGGTCTTTCAAGATTACGCGCTATTTCCTCATATGACAGTGGAAGAAAATATAATGTTTGGCTTGGTCAAATGGTCACGGAAAGAGAAAAAAGAACGATTGAAAGACGTACTTGAACTCATTGATCTTAATGGCTATGAAAAACGTTATCCTTATGAGTTAAGTGGTGGTCAGCAGCAACGAGTCGCTTTAGCACGTGCCCTGGCTCCAAATCCGAAATTATTACTTTTTGACGAACCATTTAGTAACCTTGATGCCGACTTACAAATTAGAATTAGAGAAGAATTACGCACGATTTTAAAAACAACTGGTGTCACGTCGATATTTGTCACCCATGATCAAGAAGATGCCCAAGCGATTGCTGATCGCATTGTTATTTTAAGAAAAGGAAAAATTACCGCGACGGGCACACCTGATGAAATCTTTAATACCGACTGCGACATCACCAAACGCCTCCCCATCAAACCGAGAGTGCTGTCTAGGCTATAAAATGGGTCTGTCCCCCGACCCTAAAGTGTTAAAAAAGAAGTGAATGGTGGCTATATAACCGGCTGAAAATAAAAAACAGAGGCCATTCTAATTAAACAAGGATGACCTCTATGTATAGCTATTCAAAACCTTTACTCCGTTTTCTTATTATATTTTTGAGTGGTTTATTTGTATTTTCGCTCAATCCTTATAGCGGTTTAGTCTATTAATCTTTCATCTTGCAGCAAGTGTTGTTTATTTTCATTTGTAAGTTTTTATTAACTCCTGCCTTCAGACTGCTCCTTTGCATTTCCTTGCAAACCATCCAACAAAGGTATGGTGCACAAAAGCAAAACAAATATCTGATAATAAAACCTTCGAGAATTTTTTGTGTTGTTTGTTGGCAACCCTATTAGTTAAATCCTCCTGCTTGTTTAAGAACATTTATTATATCCCAAAATTACAATTTCCTACCTGATACCAAACAATCAACCTTATAAAAGCAAAGGTCTAAATTTACAAAAATAGAATTGAAGAGGCAGCATGACAATAACTTGATTCACTAGCTTGCAGTATGTTTTCTTCCAATAACGGATAGACATAAATAAATATACGTTTATTTGGAAACGAGTCCTTGTTTAAAATTACACTTTACATTCTACTTACGTTAAGGTTTAGACTGAGTGGGAGGAGGGATTCACCATGCAAATAAAAGAAGTTGCAAAAGAATTGAACATTTCAGCAAGAACCATTCGTTTTTATGAAAAACAAGGGTTGATACAGCCGGCGAAAAAACCAGAAAATGATTACCGAGTTTTCTCAGAAGAGGATGTACTCCAGCTAACTACAATTACGGCACTGCGAGAGGTTGGGATGCCTATAAAACAAATTAAAGTAATATTAGAAAAGCCGGAGATGACGCTGCAAGAGCATTTGGAAATCCAGCGCACGGCATTACTTGAAAAGTGGGTAGAGATGAAAGATATGCTAGAAACGTTAGATGAAATGATTACTCGAACGAGTTCAACCGAATTTTCTTATCAAGCGCTTTATCCATTGGCAGCTCACTTGAAAAAAATAAAAGAAATTCGCTATCAGTGGACAGATCGGTGGAATTTTGATGGGCAAGCGCATAAGTATGATCAACGTATTAAAACAGAAGGGCACGTATTTAATGTGCATGAAGGCTATGAAGCAGCTTTAGCCATGGTAGAAAACATCGTTCAAAAGGGGCGGGAGGCAACCTGTTTGGATATTGGTATCGGTACAGGCAATCTTGGTTCCCGATTTTTATCGTATGATATGAAGGTAATCGGTGTAGATCAATCAGAGAAAATGCTCGAAAAATGTAAAGAAAAGCATCCAGAAATAGAATGTCGCAAAGGACATTTTCTTATGCTTCCTATTATAGATAATCAGATTGATGTCATTGTAACGAGCTATGCGCTCCACCATCTCCCGGACGAAGAAAAGCTACTTGCTCTTGAAGAAATGACACGTGTATTAAAACCTTTTGGACAAATTTGCATTGCTGATTTAATGTTTGTAGATGAGGTACATCGCCATAAAGTATTAGAAGGCTATCGAGAAAGGGGCAATACGGTAGCGGTTGAATCGATTGAGGATGAATATTATGCGAATCAAGCCTTGCTTGTTAGCTGGTTTGAGCATCATGGCTTTCTCGTAGAAACATACCAATTCAACGATATTTTAAGTATGATTTATGCCAAGTGTAAAAAATGAAGCATATTTACAAAAATAAAAACAAGCTGTCTAAACAGATCTGGAACGCGTTTGTTTAGACAGCTTAAAGTTACACCATTACTCATTTTGAAAATATTGATTTAACCCTTCTGCAATTGCTTTTGCTATTTGATCTTGATATGAAGCAGTTTGAATTGCTTCAAGGTCATTCTGATTTGTCATAAATCCGAGTTCAAGAAGTACGGCAGGTATAGTGCTATCTCGTAATACGAGATAGTCAGATTGCCTTACATTGCGATTATTTCTATCTGTATTTTTAATCACAGCGCTGTGAATCATTTTGGCAAATTTATAGTCTCGCTGTGCATGATAATAGTGTGTGCTAATTCCACCGACGTTATTTTTAGGAAAGGCATCAAAATGGATACTTATAAATGCATCCGCATTACTTGCATTGCTTTTTTGTACACGTTCCTCTAGTGAAATAAAAGAATCAGTGGAACGGGTTAGCATTACCGAAGCGCCTTCTTTCTTTAAGTGATCGGCGACTTTTTGTGCTGCTTGTAAGGTTAAATCTTTTTCAAATACACGATTGCTAACAGCACCAGCATCCTTTCCACCATGTCCAGCATCTAGGACAATTTCAAATCCAGCTAATCTATTACCAGATATGGTGATGGCATTTTCAGAGATTTTCACCTTTCTTGATTCCATTGTCTTTTCAATATTTTTGGGTATTCGAACGAAAGGCTCATCAGGTAAAAAGGGCGTATCAATGACAGTGTCCGCTGTTTCTTCTTTTTCAGAAGAAGGCTTATCTTTTTGCGGTGTGGATAAGCTTCCGTTTTGTTTCGAATCTTTATTGGGACTGCTTTCGTTCTCTTTCATATCCTTTTGATCTTCTTCCTTGTCTTCCTGGGTAATAACAGTAAGATAATCCTTTGCTACCCACACAGGCTTGCCTTGGAAAAACGTTTTTACCCAGCCTTGCTGCTCTTCAAATACAGTTAATCTACTACCATCAAGTAATTGGCCAACGATTGTTGCTCCATTAGAAGGTTCTATTCGCATGTTAAGCTGTCCTGTATTCACCTCATATAGCTGACCATCTGCTGCATGAGCTGTTGATATAGGCAGAAATAAAAAGAACAAAAACAACAGGAGGCTAACAATCGTTATCGGTCGGTTAAACAATTTTTTCATGAGTTATCTCCTATCCTTCCTATTAAATTTGTAAACTAGTAAACTAGCATGTCCAGAAAAAGAAGGAGATATACATGCATTCAAAAAATAGAAAGCTAGAAATCTGTGATAGAAGTCCATTGAAAAAGTCACCTAAAAAATAGGCCACATATGGTATGATAAGTTTAAAAATCTAGAAACGGAGTAGTAATATGGGAATTAACGACATCATTGTTTATATCGTAGTAATATTTCTTTGCTTAGGGGCAATCGATAAAATAATCGGAAATAAGTTTGGGTTAGGGGAGCGGTTTATCGAGGGTTTCCAAGCAATGGGGCCGCTCATGGTAGCAATGGTTGGTATTATTTCGTTAGCTCCTGTGCTCGCTTCGATTTTAACGCCGATGATTACTCCGTTTTATCGTATGATTGGTGCGGATCCAGCTGCTTTTGCAAACACGATTTTGGCAATTGATATGGGCGGATATGCATTAGCGAAGGAAATGGCATTAAGCCATGATTCAGAGGTGTTCTCATGGGTTTTTCTCGGAACAATGATGGGACCAACCATTGTGTTTACCATTCCAGTCGCACTAGGAATTATTCGTAAAGAGGATCATCCATACTTTGCAAAAGGCATTCTTATTGGGTTGATTACTGTACCAATTGGAAGCTTAATAGGTGGTCTAGTTGGACAGCTTAGTCTGGAAATGATTTTGAAAAATCTTGCGCCAACGATTTTGTTTTCGTTGTTGATTGCACTTGGGCTATGGAAAAAGCCTCAACGAATGATTACAGGCTTTTCTCTTTTTGGGAGACTTGTTGAGATTGTAGCCATTATTGGATTAACCGCAATTATTGTAGAAACGTTAACAGGCTATGTGCTTATTCCAAATATGGCGCCATTAAGCGAAGGTGTGCTTATCGTCGGTCAAATTGCTGTATTTCTTGCAGGGGCGTTTCCGATGGTTGCGTTTATTCAGAAGGGAATGCAAAAAGCCCTCGCAAAAATCGGTGCGCTTTTAAGAATTGATGATACGTCGACAACTGGTCTTGTCGCATCACTTGCGCATAATATTCCAATGCTCGCAATTTTAAAGGATATGGAGCCACGTGGAAAAGTAATTAATGTTGCTTTTGCTGTAAGCGGTGCATTTGTATTTGGTAGTCATCTCGGATTTGTCGCGGGAATAGAGAAGGAAATGGTGTTTGCAATGATTGTGGGGAAGCTAACGGCAGGTGTTAGTGCTGTTGTATTAGCAATGCAAATAATGAAGAAAGATAAGAACATATAAGAGAGATTCATCGTAATATCATCATAAGTATAAAAGCACCTTCACTTTTAAGTGAGGTGCTTTTGTACGCTTACGCTCGTAGCCATTTCAACATTTCCTTTGGAGACGCATTTTTACCATACATTAAAATACCAACTTTGAATATTTTTCCTGCTAGTTTCATAAATATCCAAATACTTACCAATAAAATCACTAGTGAAATACCGATTTGCATCCATGGCCATACATCTAGTACGGTTAAGCGAAGTAGTAGAACACCAGGTGCAGTAAACGGGATATAGGTACCAACCTGAGCGACGATTCCACTTGGATCACTTAGCACAGGTCCTATAAATACAAATGGTAGGAATGGCAACATCATAACAAATCCTTGGAATTGACCAGCAGAGCTCATATCTGCCATTGTCGCTCCTATTCCAACGAAAATAGAAGAGAAAAGTAAATATCCAAGCACCGCAATGGAAACGAGAAGTAATGTTTCTGGAACGAATAAATACTCGAATACAGGTATTTCAAGTTTAATAATCGCAAATGGTAGCGCAAAACCTAGAAATACAACGGCCTGCACAATGCCTAATACAAAGTAGCCAATGATTTTCCCTTGCATTAATTCACCAGGTGTCACCGAGGAAAGAATAATTTCGGCGATCTTATCCTTTTTTTCCTGTGAGGCACTTTGAAAAATATACATGCCAGCAAAGACGATTGATAATAAAATGATTCCAGCAAATAAGCCAGGGACGAATTGTTCTAATGGATCTTCGCCTAAAGAACCACTTTCAGCCGTCTCGCCATTTCCATCTGTTTCCGTTGTTGCGATAGTTTCGTCAAAAACGATCCCCGTCGTAACAGCAGCAAGCTGTTCATCACTAAGTCCAAGCTTTTTCATCTGTAATGCTTTAACGGGTGCTTCTAATACTTGTACTTGATTCATAAAAAAAGGACTCATTTCCTCGCTTGCATAAACAGGAATTACTCCCTCTGAATATGCACGATCATCGAAATAAAGATAAGCGGTATTTTCTGATTCTATTAGCTCTTTTTGAATGTCTTTCTCTGCAATATCGGTGGCTTGAATCTTCCAATCAAATTCATGCTGCCGAGCAGTCGCCTCAATTGCTTCATAAACCCCTAATTCATCATGGACATAAACATGTGTAGTTACAGCTGATTCACCAGAGTCATCACCAAATAGGCTACCAATAAGCATAAATCCAAAAAATAGAATTGGTGTTAAAAATAAACCAATTAAAAATGATTTATTTTTTAAATTGCGCTTTATTTCCCACTTTGCTACCTTCATTGCATTATGCATGTATTTCACCTGCTTCCTGTAGTAAATTTTTATCTGTAGCAATATCAATGAAAATTTCGTGTAAAGATATACGATCGATACGTAGTTCTTGGATTGTTAAATGATCAGGTAAACTTTTTAACCATGTTGCTGGATGTGTGTTTTTAGATAAATGTAAAATGGTTGCATCTTCTTTCTGATCAATTCGGCGCACCTCAGGTATTTGTTCAAAGGCAGAAAGCTCATTTTTCCCACGAATAGTGCATTTAAAGCTGGCATATTCTGTTTTCACATCATCTAATGTTCCGTAGATAACTTTTTGTCCGCGTTGAATCATAAATAATCGGTCACACATTTCTTCTACCAGATTCATTTGGTGCGAGGATAATAAAATCGCTGTTCCTTGATCTGCAAGGGAACGGATTTCTTCCTTGAATAGGTCTTGACTTACTGGGTCGAGTCCGGAAAATGGTTCATCTAAAATAAGCAGCTCTGGTTCATGGAGGATAGAAGAAATAAATTGAACCTTTTGGCTCATTCCTTTTGAAAGCTCTTCAACATTTACATTTTCCTTTCCTTCTAAGTCGAATTTCTTTAAGTAAGCTAATGCACGTTCCTTTGCTTTATGTAGTGGATAATTTTTTAGCTCAGCAAGATAAAGCAGGATATCCATTACTTTCACATTTTTGTATAGACCACGTTCCTCTGGTAAATAGCCAATCTTATGTCGTGGGATGTCTGCGTGGTTTTGAAATGAAATTGTTCCAGCATCAGGGTACATGATTCCCATAATATTACGAATGGTCGTAGATTTACCAGCTCCGTTTGGCCCAAGAATCGCCATGATTTCTCCTTTATGTACATCAAAGGATACTCTTTTTAGTACTTGTTTGTCTTTAAAGGACTTCTCTAAATCCTTTACAGATAGCATCGTTTCCATGTAATCGTCCTTTCTATCTTTAGTTGTCATGCACCTAAGGAATGCACGTGTAAACTTTCTCTCCTATTAGTTCATTAAAATGTAATACGAATAAGTATTAAAAAGGTTTCTCTTTTTTTATTCCGTTTATAATTGGAGGTAGCCATGTATGGTTTGATGATTAATCCCTATTTACGTTGTGTGTATAGCCTTTGTTCACAATCCCGACACAACTTTGTTTCTATATTGTGAAATGATTCACAAACTTAATGTGAATTGTATAGCGAGATGTTATTATAATATTGTAATAAAGATACAAATTAATTTAAAGTATGTGAAAACAATAACAAAGAGGAGATGAGGAAGATGATTGTAAATTTCATTCGTAACAATAAGGTGTTCGCTGGTGTATTAGCAATTATACGTGTTTATATCGGGTATGCGTGGTTAACAGCTGGATTAGGTAAAGTTACAAATGGCTTTGATGCAAGTGGATTCTTACAAGGGGCGATTGCCAGCGCGGGAGGAGAACATCCAGCGGTTCAAGGCTGGTGGGCAGCATTTTTAGAGCATGTCGCACTTCCAAACGCAGGATTATTTAGTTTTCTAGTTGCTTGGGGAGAGGTTCTTGTAGGAATTGCACTTATTCTCGGTATCTTTACAAACTTTGCAGCTCTAATGGGAATTACGATGAACTTTGCATTCTTGTTCAGTGGTACAGTAAGTACGAACGCACAAATGGTTCTCTTAACGATATTCTTACTTGTAGCAGGATATAATGCAGGTAGATATGGTTTAGATAGATGGGTGCTTCCTTTTATAAAAGCTTATAACCCAGATAAGAAGCAGAAGAAAGATGTAATACCGGCATAACAAATCACTAAAACGGTCTTATACCGGAAGTCAGCCTCCAAACGGGGACAATGTTTGGAGGCATTTTTATATGGATTAAAAGAACAGCCACTAATTAAAATGGAATGTTTATTCCTCGTCTAATTTGTGAATAATTGTAATAACATGTCGAGGAGGGATGTTATGAAAATAAAGCTGTGGAGTATTGTCGTATTGTTCAGCATGGTTTTGATTCTGGCAGCGTGTGGTAACGCAGATAATGATCAAAATGAGCAAGAAAATACGGATCAAGAAAAAACAGAACAGGGAATGGAAGCTTCTGTACAGCCTAGTTCAGAAGGTGTGCAAGCAGAGGCGATTCTCATTAATGGTGAAGGAGAAGAAATTGGCAAAGCGATGTTAGAACAAACAAAAGAAGGCGTTAACATTACACTTCAGGCATCAAAGTTAACCCCTGGCGTTCATGGTTTTCATATCCATGAAAAAGGAATTTGTAATCCACCAGATTTTAAGACGGCAGGTGGACACTTTAATCCAACAAATGCAAAGCATGGATTTAATGTGGAAGGCGGACCACATGCAGGCGATCTTCCGAATATAGAAGTGAAAGAGGATGGAACCGTTGAAGTAGAGGTTACAGCAAAGATGGTAACCCTTGAAAAAGGAAAAGAAAATTCACTATTAAAAGAAGGTGGAACAGCACTAGTCATTCATTCTGGGGCGGACGACTATGAATCTCAGCCTGCAGGAGATGCGGGTGAACGTGTTGCATGTGGAGTCATTAAAGGCAAGGGTGAGTAAGCCACTTGCCTTTAATTATAGAACCTAGTAAATCAGGATTATTACCCGGTATATTCGGATGGAGCAATCCCGCATATCGTTTCTATTTTCAACCACTGCACACTCCTGTATAATAAACTTCGACTATCGAAGGAAGTGAAATGATGAGTGTGCAACAAAATAATTCAGTAAAACACGAAAAAATTTGGACACGAGATTTTATTATGATTTGTGTGGCGAATTTTTTTATCTTTTTAGGATTTCAAATGACATTGCCGACACTACCTATATTCGTGAAAGAGTTAGGTGGAAGTGATCAAATTATCGGTTTAATTGTCGGGATATTTACCTTTTCTGCATTAATTTTCCGGCCATATGCAGGACATTCATTAGAAACAAAAGGTCGACGCTTTGTCTATATGCTTGGCTTATCCATTTTTGTTATATCCGTCGGTTCGTATGCCTTTATTACGACAATCGGGTTTTTATTTGTAATGCGGATGGTGCAGGGGGTTGGCTGGGGATTGTCAACTACAGCTACAGGAACAATTGCAACGGATTTGATACCGCCAAAACGACGAGGAGAGGGAATGGGTTATTTCGGTTTATCCGGGAACCTTGCATTAGCATTTGGTCCTTCGCTCGGACTTTATCTTGTTGGGGTTATTTCGTTCAAAGCTTTCTTCCTTATTTGTGCGGCATCCGGGTTGGTAGCATTTCTATTAGCAGCCAATATTCGTTATAAAAAAGTGGAGCAATCCGAACATAAATCGGTTACCGTGAAATTTGATATTTTTGAGAAAACGGCATTACAGCCTGCTATTTTGTTATTCTTTATTACGGTTACTTTTGGAGGGATTGCATCCTTTCTTCCTTTATATGCTGCTGAAAAGCAAATTACTGGTATCGAGTCCTACTTCCTCGTATATGCCTTATTCTTATTACTATCTAGAACGTTTGCAGGGAGAATTTATGATATGAAAGGGCATCTGTACGTGTTTCTTCCAGGGGCCCTGATGATTTTTATTGCGATGCTTCTTTTAGCATGGCTGCCAAATACGTTTATTCTTTTACTTGGAGCGGCCTTTTATGGATTGGGGTTTGGTAGTGTGCAGCCTGCCTTACAAGCATGGGCAGTTGATAAAGCGCCAAGCAATCGAAAGGGAATGGCGAATGCAACATTCTTTTCCTCATTTGATCTAGGTGTCGGCTTAGGTGCTATTGTGTTTGGGCAGTTAGCATTTGTATTTGATTATGGAATCATATACATTACATCGGCTGTTTCTGTTCTGATTTCCATGCTCCTATACATTTACTTACTCCTTCAAACAAAAAGAAAAGCAAGTTAATAAATAGCATCTTTGAAGTCATTACCTCGTAAGGAACGTAACTATAAATCCAAGCTGCTTTACGGCTTGGATTTATTTGCGTATGAGAAAGTCATGAAAAAAAGTAAATTTTTGCTATGGTTTTAAAACGTATCATTCTTGTATACAATAGAAGAAAAGTGATAAAAGGTAGGTTGCTAGATTTTGAAGAAACTGAGCGATATTAATTTAGAACGATTGTTTCCAGCTTCTGTATATAAACGAGGATTACAATACTTTAAACAAGATCGAGTGAATGACTTGCTTTTTGATATAAATCATCAGGTGTGGACAGCAACTGTTGATGGAACGGAACCATATTTTGTAGAAATTGATTTACAGCATATGGAAAAAGGAACGGTTGATACGTATTGTGATTGTCCAGCTTTCGATACGTTTCAAACATGTAAGCACATCGTAGCGGTGCTCCTCAGCGTTGTTCAAAAAGAACGCAACAACCCTTCCCACGAAGCACGTCCAAACTATAAATTAGCCGAACAGTTTATGCAATCATTAGGAATGATCAAACAACAGGAGCGAGCAAACGATTTTTTTCCTGACAAAAAAGAGCTCCATATCGAATATATTGGTAAATGGGGCTATGAAAAAAACCTGATTTTAGAGCTGAAAGCAGGTGAAAATCGTTCCTATGTTGTAAAGGATATTGTTGAATTTTTACATGATGTACACTTAGGGAGAGGGCATTTTTTTACGAAAAATTTCATTTATTCACCAGAGCATCACTATATTTTACAACAAGATATGCAAATCCTAGAAAGGTTATTTTCTATCGTTCGCAACGAGGAAATATATCGGGAGCCGGCTTATTATCATTATCTTAATAAAGGAAGCGAGAAGCGCTCAATTGTAATTCCACCGCTCGTAGCTGAAGAGCTCTTGGAACAATTAGTCCAAAGAGATTTTATTGTTGATAATAAAGAGAGTGAAAATGAGCAGCCACTGCAAATTGTCAAGGATCAGCTTCCTTTTCGTTTTTCCTTATCTAAAAACGAACAAAAAGATCTTACGTTGAATTTGCATCATATGGAAGGTGTAACGTATTTTGATTCTTATCAAATGCTTTATGATAAAGGAACCTTCTATTTTCCAAGCAAAGATCAGGTTCCTATTATTGAGCAAATCATGAAATTTAGTCTGTTGGGAGATACACTTCCAATTGCTAACGAGCAAGCAGATATGTTTATTTCCGAGGTTGTTCCGTCATTAAAAAAAGTAAGTGAAGTAGATATTGCCGATAATGTAGCAGCTGACATCATTCAAGTCCCTTTAAAAGCAAAGCTATATTTAGAAGTAAAGAATGATTGGATAATTGGAAAGCTACTGTATCATTACGGAGCAGAAGAAATTGATCCATTTAATGGTAGAAAACAGAATGACGTCATGATTATTCGTGATGTTGAAAAAGAACAAAAGATTATGCAGCTTATTGAGCATGCTAATTTCCATTACAACGGCAAAGAACTGTATATAGCTCCTGATGATGAGCAACTATATGAATTTCTTTATCGTTATTTACCGATGCTTGATGAGCAGGTTGAATTATTTCTTACATCCGAGCTCCGAAGTATGTTTCTTGAAACAGAACCTACTCCAAGCACTAGTGTTCGTGTGGAATCTGCAAATAATTTACTGGAGGTTGGATTTGATATTGAAGGCGTTAATGATGATGAGGTCTCCCGTATTTTAGATGCAGTGATTGAAAAAAAACGCTATTATCGAATGCAGGATGGTGCAATCATATCGCTAGAGGGAGAAGATTTTTCTTCAATCAAGCAATTTTTTGCGGACTTGAATATTAATAAAGATGATGTTCAGAATGGGAATATTCAAATGCCGGTTTATCGAGGTATGCAAGTTGATGAACTGCTTGATACAAAGAAAAATTATGATCCAACATTTCGTGCGCTCTTGCATCGGTTAAAATCACCGGAGGAACAGGTCTATCCATTGCCGGAAAAGCTACATGCTACCTTGCGAAATTATCAAGTAACAGGATATCAATGGTTCAAGTCGTTAAGCTCCTATCAATTAGGGGGGATTTTAGCGGATGATATGGGGCTAGGAAAAACATTGCAAAGTATAGCCTATATTGTTTCCGAGCCAAGTGACTATCCACATATCATTGTCGCGCCATCTTCGGTCGTTTATAATTGGAAAAATGAAATAGAGAAATTCTCACCGTCTTTATCTGTAGCAATTATGACGGGAAATCCAGTTGAACGCCATGCACGAATCAAGCAATCCCAAGCAGTCGATGTATGGATTACATCTTATGCGACACTTCGGCAAGATATTGAAATTTATATGGAGCAGCAATTCCAGACACTTATTTTAGACGAAGCGCAATTTATTAAAAACTATGCAACGAAAACGTCTCAAGCGATCCGCAAAATGAAAGCAAGTCGTCGTTTTGCTTTAAGCGGGACTCCAATAGAAAATTCAATTGATGAGCTGTGGGCAATTTTTCAAGTAGTGTTACCAGGTCTAATGCCTAATCAGAAGCAGTTTCGTCAATTAGAGCATGAAAAAATCGCGTCATTAACAAAGCCATTTATATTACGTCGCTTAAAAAAGGATGTATTAAAAGAGCTTCCTGATAAAATTGAATCTGTACATGTATCTGAATTAACCGATGAGCAAAAAAATCTGTATGTTGGGTATTTGCGTCAGCTACAACAAGAGGCGGCTCAATCGATGCAAACGAACAGTTTTCAGAAGAACAGGATGAGAATTTTAGCAGGACTTACTCGATTACGCCAAATCTGCTGTCATCCAGCTCTATTCATTGAAAATTACGACGGTCCTTCTGGTAAGCTGGCTCAACTGATGGAGACGGTTCAAAATGCAATCGAAAATGGAAAAAGAATGCTGATTTTTTCTCAGTTTACGAGCATGCATGAAATAATTATCGAAAAGTTAACAGAAGCAGGTATTGGGTATTTTTATATCCACGGACAAACAGCTGCACAAGAAAGAGTTGAAATGAGTGAGCGTTTTAATAATGGGGAAAACGATGTATTTCTTATTTCACTAAAAGCAGGTGGAACAGGATTAAATTTGACAGGTGCTGACACGGTTATTCTCTATGATCTTTGGTGGAATCCAGCAGTCGAAGATCAGGCAACTGGACGGGCACACCGATTTGGCCAAAAAAATGTTGTGCAAGTAATTCGTTTAATTACGGAAGGAACGATTGAAGAAAAAATTTATGATTTGCAGCAGAAGAAACGTGAATTAATTGATAAAGTAATTCAACCAGGAGAAACAATGCTTTCCAGCTTAAGTGAAGCAGATATTCGCGAGCTGTTAAATATTTAACGAAAAGTCATTTTGAAGTACCTCTGAGGTTGGCGCTCGCCATCCTTCGGAGGTGCTTTTTGATTGAATGAGCTATGTATAGGGGAATCCCCCTAAAAACACTTGAAAGGATTGTTTATTTCTCTTTTGCCATTTATAATATATACCCATGTGGGTATAAAAAAAGGGGGAAACAATAGAAGATGAGAAAGAATTTAGGAAGCAATTATAATCCGCTCTACTTTTTAGCCTCATTAGGAAGTGGTGGATTAGCAGTATCATTTTATATGTATTTTATGTTCATGGTGCAGCATCCAGGAAGACCGATGGCCAATTTTGAACACGTATTTCCGCTGATTGGAAAAGAGAATATGGCAGTATCACTATTGATTGTCATTGCAATAATGGCAATTATTTTTATGGGATACAAGCATGTTCAACTATTACTATGGAATATAAAAGAATATCGCGCATTTAAACAAACCGAAGCATTTGAGAAGCTGAAGAACTCAAATGCCGCAGTATCACTCATGGCTATTCCGCTTACATTGGCGATGACAATAAATGTGTTACTTATTTTTGCAGGATTGTTTATACCAAATCTATGGAATGTGGTGGAATACATGTTTCCATTTGCATTGCTTGGATTTTCAGCAGTAGGAATTTATGCATTAATCATTTTTAAAGGATATATGACGCGCTTCTTGATGAAGGAAGGGTTTGACCCAGTAAAAAACAATAGCCTTAGTCAGCTTCTAGCAGTCTTTGCTTTTGTTATGATTGCGGTTGGCTTTGCGGCACCTGGTGCGATGAGTAGCACGTTATGGGTGTCAACGATAGGAATAGTATTCTCTATCTTTTTCGCTACATTAGCAATTGTATTGTTTGTCGCCCATTTAATCTTAGGAACGGCTGCAATGTTTGAGCATGGAATTGATAAAATCGGCAGTCCAAGTATTTGGATGGCTATTCCGATTATGACGATTCTAGGTATTACATTTGTGCGCTTGTTCATGGGCGTGAATCATAATCTGCTTCAAGAAGCAAACCCTTCTCCACTTCCGCTCTTTATCGTGTTAGCTGTCTTTGTTTCGATTCAGCTTGTATTTGGAATTATCGGCTATGCTGTTTTGAAAAAGATTGGCTATTTTGAGGATATGATCCATGGAGAAGGAAAAAACGCAGGCACATATGGATTGATTTGCCCAGGAGTGGCATTTATGGTGCTCGGTATGTTTTTCATCCATTGGGGATTTGTGCAAAATGGAATAGTCACGAAGTTTTCACCAATTTACTTTATTATGCTCGTTCCATATGTCTTTGTTCAGCTTAAGACCCTATCGATTATGTTTAAAATAAACAAAAAGCATTTTTCCGTTTCAAGCAAGGTGCTTGTGGCTAAAGGACAATCAATCTTGAGAAATGAATAGGTGCGCTCTGGTGGTTAAGGTCAGAACCTTTTAAAGAGGAGCATCAATGGCCTTGTTTAAGGTTCATGATGCTCCTCTGCTTTTACATATTAATTTGAAATAGCTTTCGTGGGCGTCCTTTTACATATGGCTTTTCTTCGCCGACAACTTTTATTACATCCCCAATTAATAGCTTGTTTATCGTTCTTTCAGCACTTCGTTTTGTGACACGATAATACGTGGCAACATCATGTGAAGAAAAAGGCTCATTGTTTCGTAAAGTCACGAAGTCGATAAAATTGTAGGAAAGCTCATTATTTAACCGCGCTTTATGAATGAGCGCTTGATAAAGTCTCGATGTATCGAAATGCTTTTTTACACCGAGTGGTCCAATAATATCCTGACGATCATTTACGATATAACAGCTACTTCCTTCTGACTCTCCGCTTATATCTAATGCTTGTTGTGCGTGGTCCTCTGCTTGTTTGGCAGTAAGGCCAAGACCAAAGCCGATTTCTACTGGTACCTTTATCCTCGTTTCGATCTCTTGTAGAAGTGGAAAATCACGATAATGGTTTGTTATATGATCTAAAATCCCACGTGTACCAAATAATACGAACTGATTTTCATTATTCGTTAATAATGTTGCATATGTTTTTTCGGTGAATCTGACAAGAATACTAGAAAGTTTGGATTGAAGTTCTCTCACTTTATGTATGCCTTTTATTTTTTCTATTTCTTGTAAATGTTTAATTCGTGCATACCCTGCCACAATTTGTGCACTTTGGCTTTTGTTAAAAGTAACCAACGATTTAGCTTGCTCCATTGCATGGAGTATATTCGTTTTTGGTATGATCATACAGCTACTTGGAATGGCTCGTTGTTTTAATTGCTTATCAACTTCAATAATAGAAGTAAGGGCATAGTCTATCTTTCCTGCCTCCCAAAGTTGTACATGGTGCGATACAATTTGGTCTATATTTACTTGCGACATGTCGTTATAACTATACGTATAAAATGCACGATCTAGCATTTCTAACTCGGAGAGTACTTCGGTAACATGTGTACCATTATGAATGTCAATTGATATTCGTTTTAGTTCTTGCTTCTCATAATTTCTTACACGATACAATGAAGTGAGAACCATGTATTCATCAAATGTAATTTGAACAGCAGGTAACCGTTTCTTTTGGATTTTTTCTTTTGCATGCAAGTAAGATAAAGGGGTAGTAAATAAATAGATATCACACATAAAAGCTTGGTCAATTAATAGATTCACATCGATTTCTTTTGTATAAATAAATGGAATAATTTCAATATCCTGTTGTTCCTTTACACAATCTTCTACCCGTTCTATAATTTCCTTTCTTCCAAAAACAGCAATTTTAATCGTCACTTCTTCCACCCCCTTTCCCAATTTGTTTAAAATAATTAATTATTCTGAAAAAATAACCCGATGAAATGTTTTCAGATTGATATACTAAAATATATCGTATTGAATTTTCATAATATTGTCAAGAAAATAACGATGTAAAAACTGGTTTTAATATAATAAAATGGAATATTTTTCTTTAAGAGATGGAGTAGCTTACAGAGAAAAATTCTCTGCAAGCTAAACAAGGGTAATACGTGAAGCGATAAAAAACATCCTTTATTCATTCAATTGATAATGAGCTTTAACTTGCTCTCTCAGCTGCCTTTTTAAAAACTTTCCGACAGACGTTTTCGGTATTTCTTGGAGAAAGAGAATATCATCTGGTAACCAGAATTTAGGGAATTGTGGCTCTAAATACGTAATAAATGTCTCTTTGGAAACCTTGTCTTCATAACCGTCATTTAATACAATACAAGCAATTGGACGCTCCTGCCACTCGGGATGAGGGATAGCAACAACACTCGCTTCAAATATCGCTTCATGCGCCATCAAGGCATTTTCAATATCAACGGAAGATATCCATTCCCCACCACTTTTTACTAAATCCTTTGTGCGATCGACAATTTTAATCGTTCCTTCTTCATCTACGGTAACAACATCTCCTGTATGAAACCAGCCATCTATAAAGGCTTGTTCACTTCGCTCATCGTTGTAGTATCCATCTGCAATCCAAGGGCCTTGTAATAAGAGCTCTCCCATTTCCTCATCGTTCCAAGCAACTTCGCCATTATTTCCAACTACCTTCATTTTTAATCCGGGGACAAGGATTCCCTGTCTTGATCTTTCTTTAAGTATACCTTCCTCATCGAGGTTTTGTTGATAGCTTTTTAGGCGGGAAAAGGTAACGAGCGGAGTTGTTTCCGTTGCCCCATATGCATGATAAAACGGAATTCCAAACCGTTTTTCAAATGTTTTAATTAATCCTAGAGGAGCTGCGGCCCCCCCACAAAGAATAGCGCGCAGACTAGAAGTATCATAATCGCCCTGCTCTAACTCTCGTGCTAAGCCAAGCCATATTGTTGGCACACCAGCAGTGATGGTGACGCTATATGCTTCAATAAATGCTGCTAATCTTTTTGGTGTAAAGCGGGGACCAGGCATGACCTGATTACTGCCAAACCATGTGCAAGCAAACGGCGTCCCCCATGCATTCACGTGAAACTGTGGTACAACAGCCATCATGACATCCTTTTCCGAAATACCTGCTGAATCTGCTAGTCCTAAGGCTAAACTATGTAGCACAATGCCGCGATGCGTATATAAAACGCCTTTTGGTTTTCCGGTTGTTGCAGAGGTATAACACATTCCTGCTGGATCATTTTCATCAATTTGAGTTGTAAATGGATAAGTTTCATCACCTGTAGAGAGTAGTTCTTCATAGGAGTAAAGTGGGGCTAGCGAAGATGCTGGAAGCTCATTTTTATCTGTCATAACGATAAACGCTTCAACTGTCGGTAGCTGATCTTTTATCTTATCGATAAGCGGTAAAATATCTTCATCAATAAATAAAACCTTATCTTCTGCGTGATTAATAATGTAAATAATATGCTCTGGGGAAAGGCGGATGTTAATTGTATGCAATACAGCTCCCATTCCGGGTGCGGCAAAGTAAATTTCTAAATGACGATGATGGTTCCAAGCAAGCGTTCCAACACGATCTCCTTTTTGAATACCGAGTTGTGCTAATATACTCATTAGTCTACGTGTTCTGCTTCCAATTTCTTTATAGGTTAAACGGTGCAGCTTGTCGTGTGTTTGCGAGATGACTTCCTTTTTAGAAAAAAATGTTTCCGCATGCTCTAGCATGGAACCAACTAATAAAGGCACTTGCATCATGAATACCAACTCCTTTTCATTTGTTCTTTCATAATATCACATTATTCCAATTATTTTAATAATAAAAATAATTAGTCAGAGACTTTCATCATTGAAGAAAGAAAGAGCGTGAAAAATCCTTTCTGAATCAAAAGAAAGCTACTCATTTTGCTACCTTGTAACTAGGTTATTTGTCTAAATTTTCACAATGTAATAGATTGACAACTTTATTCATTATTTTGTACAATGATGAAAGCACAAAATTATACTAAGGGGGACTATGCATGAAAAAGAAAAATTTTATGCTTTCATTTGCAATGTTGCTCGTACTATCACTTTTTTTAGCAGCTTGTGGATCTGATGATAAAGATGATGCAGCTAAAGGTGGCGACAAGGGAGATAAGCCAGAATTTCTCCAATTGCTAACTGGTGGAACAAGTGGTACATACTATCCGTTAGGCGGCCAAATGGCGAAAATCATTTCTGATGAAACAGGAATTGAGACAACAGCTGCTACGTCGAATGCTTCGGCAGACAATGTAATCGCTTTATCAAAAGGTGAAGCTGAGCTTGCTTTTGTTCAAACGGATGTTGTTGCAAATGCAATCGAAGGAAAGAACGCTTTTGAAGGAAAAAAAGTAGATAATGTCTTAGCATTAGGGTCTTTATATCCAGAAACAATTCAAATTGTAACGACGGCAGATTCTGGCATTGGCTCTGTAGAGGATTTAAAAGGAAAAAAAGTATCCGTTGGAGCACCAGGATCAGGAACATATATTAATGCGGAACAAATCTTAGAAGTACATGGGATGACCATGGATGATATTGATGCGCAAAATTTAGACTTTGGTGAATCTACTGGTGGTATTCAGGATGGGAACATTGCAGCAGCGTTTATTACAGCAGGAACACCAACAGGTGCTGTAGAAGGGTTATCAGCTACAGAAGATGTTCGTATCGTACCAATTGCACAGGATAAAGTGGACGAATTAGTAAATAAGTACCCTTATTATGCTGCTGATACGGTGAAAAAAGGAACATATAAGTTACCTGAAGATGTAAACACAGTAGCAGTACTTGCAATGCTAGCAGTTACCGATGAATTATCTGAGGACGTAGTCTATGATATTACGAAAGCCATTTATGACAATACTGATAAAATTGAACATGGCAAAGGTGAATTTATCACACTTGAATCAGCATTAGACGGTATTGGGATTGATCTTCATCCAGGTGCCAAAAAATATTTTGATGAAAAAGGAATAAAATAGTTTTTTTCGAATAAGAAGAATTGAAGGCCAGTTGTCGATCGATTGTTAGACAAACGCTGCTGGCCTTCCTTTTTACGTCCGATATAAATCCACTGCCAATCATTCTCCCTTGTATTATGGATAGGATGGTCCAAATGAAACTTCAACAAAAGCATGTACGACTTACTGCTATTTCTCTTCTCACGCTTATCATCATTATAGGTGCACTTTTCGTCCCTTTTCGGACTGCCCTTGTTTTTTATAAAGAAAACTCGAATTCTATTATCGCTTATCTTCCGCTCAAGGAGGGAGGGAATTTTCAGATTGTTTGGAAACACTCTATCCACTTAACGGATGTTGTCGAAAAATATCAAATTCTTCCTGACCATTCCATGAAGCAGTATGAAATCATCTATGAGCATTTTGGTATTGGTATGCCTAGTAACGCCGAGAATGGAGAGGAGTTTGTTTACGAAGATGGCAAATACCATATAAAGAATTTAAATAATATTTTTCCATCATTTGTGCTACGAAATGGCAAAACAGTATCTAACCATCGCCTTCGCTGGGGGCGAAATGGACAATCGGAAATTCAATTTAACGATTACTTCCGCCCAGGCGGATTTTATAAGTTAAAGGTAGACAACTTATCTCTATGGCAACTTATGAAAGGAGTGAAAATCCATGAGTGAATCAAAGAAAATGGATAAGCTTACACAAGAACAGCAAGAGGAACTTCTGCAAAAGTATGATACAGAATCCAATACACGAAAACTTACTGGAATTATGTCGTTAGTAATTATCGGGATTTTAATTGCTTTTTCGGCATTTCAAATATACACTGGTTGGTTTGGAGAAAAAACAGCCTATATTCAACGTACTGTTCACTTGGGATTTGCGCTAGTTTTAATTTTTTTGCTTTTCCCTGCACGAAAAAAAGGACCAAAGCGAAAAATTGCTTGGTATGACTATCTATTAGCTATACTGTCGATTATCGTAACCGGGTACTGGCCGATGTTCTATGATAAGCTCGTACAGCAATTTGGTGGAATCGATCAATTTCAAATGATTATTGGGATTGGGGCAATTCTTCTCGTGCTTGAAGCAACAAGAAGAGCTGTAGGACTTCCAATCGTCATTATTGCGAGTCTATTTCTTATATATTCCTTGTTTGGTCCATATATGCCAGGCATGTTGGCTCACCGGGGACTTACTCTTGAACAATTAGTTCATTCGATGTATTTTACAACGGAAGGCATTTTAGGAACCCCGTTACAGGTTTCCTCGACTTACATTTTTCTTTTCTTGTTATTTGGAGCGTTTCTTGTAAAAACTGGAGTAGGAGACTATTTTAATGATTTAGCAATTTCATTGGCAGGTAGAAGAACTGGTGGTCCAGCAAAGGTGGCTATTTTTTCAAGTGCGCTAAATGGAACCATTTCTGGTAGCTCTGTGGCGAATACGGTTACGACAGGGTCTTATACGATACCGCTAATGAAGCGTTTGGGCTATCATAAAAACTTTGCAGGCGCAGTAGAAGCCGCATCATCTACTGGTGGACAAATCATGCCACCTATTATGGGTGCAGCTGCCTTTTTAATGATTGAGTTTGCTGGGGTAGGCTATTGGGAAATTGCCAAAGCAGCATTAATTCCAGCGATTTTATATTTTTCTGGGATATGGATAATGACGCATTTTGAAGCGAAGAAATTAGGACTACTTGGCTTGCCAGAAGAAGAAATCCCATCGAAGAAAGTAGTATTTAAAAAGCTACATTTACTGCTTCCTATTGTTGCGATTGTTTGGTTTTTATATGATGGTTTTAGTATTTCTAGAACAGCGTTATATGGAATCATTGCTGCAATCGTTGTTAGTATGTTCTTGAAAGAAACACGGATCACACCACGTAAATTTGTCGAAGCATTGACTTCTGGTGCAAGAACAGCACTTGGTGTTGCAGCAGCAACTGCAAGTGCAGGAATCATCGTCGGTGTTGTGACGAAGACAGGCTTAGGGCTAAAGCTAGGAAACGGACTTGTAAGTATGGCAGAGAGTTTCACCTCTAGTCCTAATGGTTTATTGCTATTGACCCTATTTTTTACGATGATTGCATCGATTATATTAGGAATGGGTTCGCCAACAACAGCAAACTATATCATCACCTCAACAATCGCTTTGCCAGCTATACTGGCATTAAACGATCAGCTTGAAGTTGCCATTCCAGTTTTAGCGGCGCACATGTTTGTTTTCTATTTTGGAATTGTTGCGGATATTACACCGCCTGTTGCCCTAGCTGCTTTTGCGGCTACTGGAATTTCAGGTGGAGAACCAATTCGAACGGGGGTAAATGCATCAAAGCTAGCGATTGCTGCATTTATTATTCCGTATATGTTCGTGTTACAGCCGGAGTTGTTAATGATCGATACAACAATTACAGAAGTAATTTGGATTTTATTTACGGCTATCACAGGTATGCTTGCGATTGGAGCGGGATTAATTGGTTATTGGTATCGAAAGCTTTACTGGATAGAACGGATTGCAACAGTAGCCACTGGTCTATTTCTTATTTACCCGGAGGGGAACTCTGATTTGATCGGATTAGGAGGCTTTGTAGTAATGCTTGTATTGCAATTTGTGCTTAAACGAGAGTCAGAGCCTGATAAATCGCAAGTAGCTTCCGAATAAGAGGGAAGCTATACGAAAGCAATGAACATATAAAAGAAGCTGTCTTCATGTGATAAATGATGCTTTCAATATGAAATTGGTGTCTCTATACCATTTCGATGAAATAGTCTAGTCACAAAGATAGCTTCTTTCGTTGTTCATCTTGTCATTTGCGTAATAACTACTAACACCTCATTTCAGATGAAGTTTTAGTTATTCACAGCGTGTGGATAAAGCTTGAGGGAAAGCTGCTTTTCTATGAATCTCTTAAGAATTGATAAATCCCTTTCTGTGGATAAATCTGTGTATAATAGCTTTTCATAAAACAGAAGGATACGATAGAAATGAGAAAAAAAACAAAAACAGCGATAAAAAAAGCATTTCTAGTTGCTGCTTTTCTATGCGTGGTACTATTTGCGCTATCAGTGACAATGCATAACGATATCGAACCTCAATCACAGTATGACAGCACAGCATTCGTAAGCGAAGCGGTATATGGTTATCAACCGGTCGTGAAGAAATACGCTGAACAATATGGTGTATCCAATTATGTAGATGTTTTGTTAGCTATGATGATGCAAGAATCTGGTGGACGTGGTCAAGATCCAATGCAATCGTCCGAAAGCTATTGTGGAAAAAGAGGCTGTATTAAAGATCCGGAGAAGTCGATTAAGCAAGGTGTTTATTATTTTTCGGAAACGCTTCAAGCTGCGGACGGAGATGTGGAATTAGCAATTCAATCCTATAACTTTGGAAAAGGGTTTGTTTCATTCGTCAAGAAACAGGGGTCCAGCTATTCACAAAATCTAGCGATCGAATTTTCAAGAAAAATGTATGAGCAAGCATCAGATCCTACTATTTATTCATGTCTTCGCAAAGAAGCCAAGCAGTATAATGCGTGTTATGGAGATATTTATTATGTTCGTGATGTACTTCAATATCGCAACGCTATTGCTTTAAATTAGGATATTCTAGTCATGAAAGTAGTTATTGCAAGGAAGCCTTGCATTAAAGCTGATAAAGATGACGGCGATAGAACGCGATTTTTCCATATAACAAGCAATGAGAGATGTGAACATGTTATTATTAAAAAAGACAAGCTTGCATTTAATAATTTTTCGGATGGGGAGGAGAATAGACCATGATTAAAGAAATTTATGCGAAAGATGCTCCAGCAGCTATTGGACCTTATTCGCAAGCAATCCAAGCAGGTGACTTTGTTTACGTCTCGGGTCAGATTCCAATTGATCCAACAAATGGAGAAGTGGTAAAAGGAATCGAAGCACAAACAAAGCAAGTATTAGAGAATTTAAAGGCGATTTTAACAGAAGCAAATACTGATTTTTCGCAGGTTGTTAAATTTACAATTTATCTTTCGTCCATGGATGACTTTGCAACGGTAAATGAAATCTATGGATCTTATTTAAAACAGCCATATCCTGCACGTGCAACAGTTGAAGTTAGCCGCTTACCGAAGGATGTTATGGTTGAAATGGATGCTGTTGTGTATAAACAGTAATTATGAAATTAATCGTTCGACAATATTTCCCAGGAAATAAGATGATTGCTATGAACTGTCGAAACAAAGAAGAACTGCTCTTATTGATAAAGAGTCAGTTCTTCTTTAATTGCTTCTCTTATTTTAGCCAAGCATTCTTCAGGAGTATTTCCAAATACACGTTTGTTATTCACTAATGCATATGGTTTTACTCTGCACAAGCCGCAAAAGGATAAACAATCATTTACTAATACAGCGACTTCTGGAAATTCAGCTTCAAGAATTTCCTCTATATTTAAAGTTGTAATTTGATTTCCATCACACACTTCAACGATGACGATACCCAAATAATCACGTTCTTTCTGCTTCATAATACTAAAAACACTGCTTACTTTGATAGTTGTAACACAGATAGAGCCGGAATTCAATGATTGGTAATTAGTCAGACTAAAAAAAGGCATTTCCTCTTATAATTAGGCTTCATCGAAATGGGCCTGCTTTTCGCGATTTTGATGTTTAAGCCAAGCAGAGAGCATGATGCCCCCGCTCAATAAGAGCAAGGAGCTTGTAACAAAAAATACGGAAGAAAAACCAAAAAAACCTGCTAGAGCTCCACCAAGTGCTGGCCCGATAATATTACCTAAAAATCGAAGACTTGTATTATAGCCGAGCACCTCTCCTTGCATGGATAAAGGTGCAGCCTGTCGAATGTAGGCAATTCTTACAGGAATAATACCGCCGATTGAAATGCCTAGCAAGAAACGAAGTACGATAAGCTGCCATATATTTGTGACAAATGCACCCGGGAAATATACGATACCTGCCATAAATAATAGAATGATTAAAATTTTAATATACCCTAAGCGATCACCTAGTCTTCCCCATGAACGAGTCATGAGTAAGTTCCCTAGTCCAGCAGCAGAAAATGCCAACCCAGAGAAAAACGCAATACTAGCGGTACCGTGAATTTCTGCTACATACAATGATAGAATGGGTTGTATACTGAAGTGAGCCACTTGAACGAGTACGGAAATCAGCATTACGACAAGTAATAAAGGGTGTTTAATTATATGAAGGAATACTTCCTTACTAGAATAGGATTGATATTCTTTGCTATCTACTTTAGGGAGACGTTGCTCTTTTACGCCAATCCATACAATAATAGCAGAAATAAAGACGGTGATGGAGGTCCACTTGAAAGTGGTAGAAAAGCCAATGGTGTCAGCTAATACACCGCCAAGCATCGGCCCCATTAAAGAACCAGTAATACTTCCGGTCTGTAAAGTGCCTAACACTCTACCAGCAATATGACGTGGAGTTTGTGTAGAAATCAATGCCTGGGACATCGGAATAAAACCTGTAAATATTCCCATTAATAATCGGAGGAGAAACAGTTGCCAAACATTAGAGGCAAAGCCCATTAAAAAGACAGATAGTCCTAATCCAATGGCAAAAATAATGAGTAATGGTTTCCTGCCGTACTTGTCCCCAACTCTTCCCCAAATTGGTGCGAAAATAAAGGCTGCAACAAAGGTAATTCCGAATATCCATCCTGACCAATTTTGCACATAAGCATCAGAAAAACTTCCAAACGACTCAACATATAAAGAAATAAATGGCAGTACCATGGTAATACTTCCGGCAATAAAAAAGTTTGCTAGCCACATAATTGTTAAATTTTTGTTTTTCGTTATTGGTTGATTGTTGATTATAAAACCTTCTTTCTACCAATTTACTTCGACGCTCTAAATATATATAATTTGGGAGTTAAAAGAAAGGATTATGCTCAGGTCAAAGAGTTTTTATCTACTTATATAGGAGAAATTTTCAAAGTGAGTAGAAAAGGGTATAATGATGAAAAGATGAAAAAATAAGTTGGACGAGCATATACATGGAGTAATCAAATGATGAGTAAAGGGGACAAGATAAAATGAAACGTAACCTAAGAAAAATAGCAGTTGCTACGATGCTTTTTGGTCTTATTCTAGGTATTTATGCGCCAGCATTTGCTGACAATGGTGGAGATAGTTCTAAAAGCGTTAATGAAAAACTTGGTGTACCAATTGTTGTATTAGGTGAAAAGCTAACTGAAAAGCAAAAGGAAGAAACACGTAAACTATTAAAGGTTTCTAATGATGATACAGTTGATGAATATATTGTAACGGGAGAGGATGGAGCAGCATATATTGGCGGTAATCCAAACTCCAATATGTATTCTTCAGCTAAAATAACAGTCGAGGAGTCGGGAAAAGGACTCCAAATCGATATCGTGACACAAGAAAATATTACAGAAGTAACAAATGAAATGTATGCAAACGCATTACTAACTGCTGGTGTAGAAAACGCAACGGTTCTTGTTGCTTCTCCTGTAAAGGTAAGTGGTCATTCAGCGTTAACTGGGATCTATAAAGCATTTGATGTCAAGGGAGTGGCGCTTGATAAAGAGCGAATGGAGCTAGCCAATGAAGAGCTTGGGATTGCTTCGGAATTAGCAAAAAAAGAAGGACTTAGTCAAGAAAAAGTAAGTGAGCTACTAACAGAAATTAAAACGGCTATTGCTGAACAAAATCCAGCTACAAAAGAAGACGTAGAAAAGATCGTAAAAGAGCAGCTTGATAAATTGGAAATCTCGTTAAATGAAAAAGATCGTCAGCTATTGATTGATTTATTCGAGAAAATGCGAGATTTAAATATCAATTTTGATAATGTAAAGGAACAATTGAATGATATAGCTTCAAAAGTTCAAGATAAATTAGGTGAATTAGTAAATGATGAAGGATTTTGGCAAAACGTTGGCAATTTCTTTAATCAGATTTTTGAGGCGTTAAGCAACTTTATTAAAGGGCTATTTAGCTAATATACGGCATGCAAACAGGAGGAAGCAAAGGGCTCAAAAATAGAGGTCTTTGCTTTTTTCAATAATAAATGGTTTCATCTCATCCAATAAGAAGGGAGCTGTACATATGACGGTACAGAAAAACACACAAGGGTCACAAAAATGGCCGCTAACTTTATTTACAATTGGTGTTTTTATGGCAGGCTTGGATAATGGCATCATCAGTACAGCGTTATCAACCATTAATGCTTCCTTTGGCGTTTCACCTTCCTGGGGAGCATGGACGATTACCTTGTATACGCTTGGGATTGCTATAAGTGTGCCAATCATTGGAAAACTTTCTGACCGATTTGGAAGAAAGCGTTTATTTTTAATTGAAATTACTATTTTTGGAATTGGCTCTTTGCTCGTTGCAATGAGTCCAAACTTCACATTTTTGCTTGCTTCACGATTAATTCAAGCTATCGGTGGAGGCGGAATTTTTATTATTGGTAGCTCACATATTTTGGCAACACTACCGAAAGAAAAGCAAGGGAAAGCGTTAGGTATACTTGGCGGAATGAATGGACTCGCCGCTGTCATTGGTCCTAATCTTGGAGCAATTATTTTAGATCTAACTGGATCATGGCATTGGATGTTTTTAATTAATATCCCGATTGCAGTTTTTCTTGTAATCTTTGGCACTATTAAGATAAACGAAACGACCTCGGTCAATACGAAGCCGCTTGATTTTACAGGAAGCTTATTATTAGGTGCTGGAATTTTAGCGTTTATGTATGGGATAACTAATTTAAATAATGCAGCCTTTCTAGGCGGGATCCTTCAATTAACGGTTCTTCCTTTTCTACTTTCTGGCGCTTTGTTGTTCGTTATCTTTCTCCGATTTGAAAAAAAGGTAGAAAAAGAGGGTGGCGATCCAATCGTAGCCTTTTCTCTACTGAAAGGTAAAAAGTTTCAACTCACACTGCTATTAGGCTTTCTTTCCGGAGGTTTTTTAGCAGGAATTATTTTCATTCCCTCTTATGTACAACAAGTGCTACAAATTCCAGTAGAACAGGCAGGTTATTGGCTCACACCTATGGCAGTAGCGTCGGGTATTGGCGCAGGAGTTGGTGGTGTGTTAACAGATCGATATGGAGCAATCAAAACGGTTATTCTTGCAGGTATAATTGGAATTATAGGCTTCTTTCTATTCCCATTTATTGCGGGCTTTTCGTTATTTTTCGTTGCTAGTACTTTGGCCGGAATCGGACTTGGTATTCTGCTTGGCGCTCCGTTAAATGTCCTGGTTGGAGAAAGTGCCAAACATGGCGAGCAGGGCTCAGCACTTGGCACACTGTCCTTAATTAGACAGGTTGGATTAACTTTGTTTCCAACTGCTTATGCAGGGTTTATTACCGGAGCATTTGTGAAGGTACAACCTGTACTGGATAAGAAATATGATTCTTCGCTATTTAACTTTTCCGGTGGAGCCTTAGAGGGGAATTATGAAGCGCTCGTTTCGCAAATCAACAAAATAACGGATCCAACAATTCAGAAGGAAGCTTTGAAAATTGTTGCTAATGTTGTTGAAAAGGGGTATTCCAATGTTTATATTATGGCAGGCACATTAGCAATTATTGTAACGGTTATCGGAATTTATCTTCATGCAAAACAAGAATAGTGGCATAAAGCGAAGCAAAAGTTGTCGTTAAATAGATAGGATATCATCCTTTACAACTACTTTCTACAGAGAGTAAATGTTTAAAGGGTGATTTTTTATGTCTAGTGTCGTTAAATGAAATTATCTCTGAAAGTATTGTTTATCAAAGAGGAAACTAGTGACAGTTTTTAAACAAAGAAACTTTAATAAAACGTATAAAATGAAGGTTTAAAAGGCTGATTTTCATGAAAAATCGGAATATATTAAATTAAAAAATATCGTTTTTTTCAAAAATTTTTATAAAGAATGGGGTGCAATATTTTTAAAATGGTAGTATAATAGTCCTCATAATAAAAATAATAAAAGCAAATTATCAGAATATTCATCGGCTTTCTACGAGTGTATATTCTGAATTTTCTATTATAATCACGTTTTATATTATATAGAAATTGGGTAACCTAAGGAACTGTTATTCGTCTTAATAAAATAAAAATATACGGTGTTTTTTTATTTTGAGGCAAATCTATATTCAATGTTCAGGCACAATAATCGAAATGCTACATTTAATTTAGAAACAAACAAGGTGGAGGGAATTGAAATTGTCTAATCAATTATTGGAAATAAAAAACCTGAAGACGTCGTTTCGTATAAAAGATAATTATTATGCAGCTGTTGATGATTTAACATTAACAGTAAATAAAAATGAAGTACTGGCAATAGTAGGGGAATCAGGCTGTGGAAAGAGTGCATTAGCATTCTCTATTATGGGACTTCATAACCGTGCGAAAATTGAAGGGAATATTCTTTATAAAGGCCAAGACATTGCCAATATGCCTGCATCAAAGCTAAATAAACTACGTGGTAAAGATATGGGGATGATTTTCCAAGATCCGTTAACTGCATTAAATCCGTTAATGGAAGTTGGAGAGCAAATCGGCGAAGTGTTAATGCTTCATAATAAAAGCATGTCGAAAACAGAACGGGTAGAAAAAGTAATAGAGTTGTTAAACAAAGTTGGTATACCGCGTGCTGCGCATACGTTTGGCCAATTTCCACACGAGCTATCTGGAGGAATGAGACAGCGTGTTGTTATAGCAATGGCGATTGCGAATGAACCGGAGCTTCTCATAGCAGATGAACCAACGACAGCTCTTGATGTAACCATCCAATCGCAAATCTTAGATTTAATTAAAGAGCTAAAAGAGGATATGCATGCTGGAATTATTATGATTACGCATGATCTTGGTGTTGTAGCAGAAATGGCTGACCGAGTGGCGGTAATGTATGCTGGTCAAATCGTTGAAATTGCCGATGTCCAAACATTATTTTCCAATCCGAAGCACCCTTACACGAGATCATTATTAAATTCTGTTCCAAATGCATCAGAGACACAGTCAAAGCTGCATGTTATCCAAGGAATTGTACCTGCATTGCAAAACCTACCTCGTAAAGGCTGTCGTTTTAGCCCGCGAGTTCCATGGGTCGATAAAGATGCACATGAAGAAAACCCAGTATTGCATGAAGTAACCCCAGGACATTTCGTTAGATGCACATGCTATAAAGAGTTTCAGTTTCCGGATGAATCGCAAGGAGGAGCAACATCATGACATTTTTGCAAGTGGAGGATTTGAAGGTACACTTTCCAATTAAAGGTGGTATTTTTGGAAGAACTGTTGGCCACATCAAGGCTGTAGATGGCGTATCCTTTTCATTGGAAAAAGGAAAAACATATGGCCTTGTTGGAGAATCAGGATCAGGAAAAACAACAACTGGCCGAGCAATCATTGGCTTGAATAATATAACCTCAGGAAAGGTTGCATACAACGGCCATGATATTACGAATATTAAAAAGGCAAAGCTTGATATTCGCAAGGACATTCAAATGATCTTTCAGGATCCATATTCTTCTTTGAATCCGAAAAAACGTGTTTTGGATATAATTGCAGAGCCATTACGTAACTTTGAAAAATTATCGAAGCAGGAAGAAAAAAAGCGCGTACAGGAGCTTCTAGAATTAGTGGGTCTTAGTCCAGAAAGTATTCTAAAATATCCGCATGAATTTTCTGGTGGTCAAAGACAACGGATTGGAATTGCTAGGGCGATTGCTTTAAAGCCTAAATTGATTATTGCGGATGAACCAGTATCTGCACTTGATGTTTCTGTACAGGCTCAGGTGCTCAATTTTATGCAAGAGATTCAAAAAGAATTGGATTTAACCTATCTCTTTATTAGTCATGACCTAGGAGTAATCAAACATATGTGTGACCATATCGGAATCATGTATAAAGGTCGTTATGTGGAAGAAGGAACTACTGCAAATATATTTGATAACCCACAGCACATTTATACAAAGCGGTTAGTTGCTGCAATTCCGGATATTGATCCAAACAAACGGGAAGCGCAAGCACAATTCCGTCAAGCAGTAAAAGAGGAGTATGAACAATCATATAATGATTACTTTGATGAAGAAGGCTTAGCTTACAAATTACAGCCTATATCTGAAACGCATTCAGTGGCTTTACCGGAGAAAGGTTGATTTTAAATGTGGAAATTTACAGTAAGACGAATTTTAATAATGATACCTCAAATAATACTATTAAGTGTGCTCGTGTTCTTAATGGCTAAAATGATGCCAGGCGATGCATTATCTGGATTAATTGATCCGAATATCGATGCAGAAACAATCGAGGCAAAACGAGAACAGCTCGGCTTAAACGATCCGTGGTATGTACAATATGGAGATTGGGTAGAAGGATTATTTCATGGAGATCTAGGTCAATCGTTCCGATTTAAAATGCCTGTTTCAGAGCTGATCGGCCAACGTCTTGCAAATACATTCTGGTTATCCTTAGCTACATTAATCTTAATCTATGCGATTTCAATTCCACTAGGGATTATCAGTGGTCGTTATAATGACTCTTGGGCAGATCAATTTATAACAGGCTACACATACATTGGGTTTGCAACACCATTATTTATTTTCGCTTTAGTTATGCTTTGGATTTTTGGTTTTCACTTTAGCTGGTTCCCAACTGGGGGAAGTGTCGCGCCTGGGATGGAGCCAGGCACGTTTGAATATGTCATGAGTAAAATACAGCATTTATTGCTTCCTGCGATTTCGATGGCCTTAATTGCAACCGTTGGTACCGTGCAATATTTGCGAAATGAGATTATAGATACGAAGCAAAAGGATTTTATCTTAACTGCAAGAGCAAAAGGTGCATCCGAATCAAGGGTTTACAATCGACATATTTTACGAAACTCCTTACTACCGATTGCCGCCTTTTTTGGATATGAAATTACGGGATTGATTGGCGGAACAGTGTTTGTGGAAACTATATTTAGTTATCCAGGAATGGGACAACTATTTTTAGAATCGATCACGATGCGTGATTACAGTGTAGTAACTGCACTTGTGTTGTTATTTGGAATAGCAACCATTTTAGGGGCACTCTTATCAGATATTATTTTAAGTTTAGTTGATCCACGTATTCGTATTAAATAAGTTCGAAAGACTCTGAGGTGATGAAAATTGATAAAAGATAGTAGTGCAGTAGCTGATACAGAGCAGGTTGAGAAAGCAAGCAAGAGTCCCTCGGGCTTTCACATTCTTTGGCGTGAAATTGTAAGAGATAAAATAGCGCTCGTATCACTTATTTTTTTAGTGCTAATTACTGTGACAGTATACGGGGTTTCCTTCTTTCTAGATTATAAAGAGATTGTAAAGGTTGATCTACTTTCGATTCACCAGGCACCAAATGATGAATTTATATTAGGAACCGATTATGGTGGTCGGGATGTTTTTGGACAATTACTAATTGGAACAAGAAATTCCTTGTCCATAGGTATCCTTGTAACGCTAATGACAGGTGTTATTGGTATTATTTATGGCCTTGTTTCAGGTTATTTCGGTGGTACTGTAGATAATATCATGATGCGTATTTTAGACTTTTTTATGATTTTACCATTTCTTATGATTGTTATCGTTTTTGTAGCGATGGTACCGAAATATAGCGTTATTTCTTTTTCATTAATTATGACAGCTTTTTTATGGATGGGAATCGCAAGACTCATTCGATCGAAAGCATTGCAAGAGAAAGAATTGGATTATGTACAGGCTTCTAAAACGCTAGGCTCATCCAACTTAAAAATTATGTTTACACAGGTTCTTCCTAATCTAAGTTCGATTATTATCGTTAACATGACATTAAATCTAGCTGGAAATATTGGATTGGAATCAGGATTATCGTTTCTTGGCTTTGGATTTCCTGAAGACACACCAAGTCTTGGAACACTGCTAAGCTATGCAACAAACCCGCAAACATTAGAATATCGTTGGTGGATTTGGGTTCCGGCAGCTATTTTGATCTTATTCCTTATGTTAAGCGTTAATAATGTTGGACAAGCATTAAAACGAGCAACAGATGCAAGACAACGAAGAGGATAATATTTAATAGGTATAAAAGAATTTTTATTCGGAGTAAATGGTACTAATGTGCAGTGGAAATAGGTGAGACTCCGACGGAAAAGGCACTAGGGGAACGCAGACTAAAATCGCTACGTCCTGTACGTCGAAAAATCCACTTGGAAAAGAGAGTACGCTTTTCCAAGTTAGTTGAGGCTATGTCCGTGGGAAGCGAACCTATTTTTCGCACTGCAATGTAATGGATTGTTTAGGAGTAGGGAATGTCATTTTGTTCTAGCTCCGGTATATTGTTATTTTTCTGAATTGCATCACAATAATGTTGATTTTTAGGAGGTGAGGCTTGCGATAGCTGTAGCCTAGTAAAATGTTACCTACATCTATTTAGATGTTGAGTATAAATTTGTTGGTCAAGCGAATCAACGCGAGACATATACAACAAGAAAATAAAAGGAGGAGTCAACATGAGAAAGTCAACGTTAGGAAAAGTGCTATTGGCACTAATGCTTGTAGCGCTACTTACGCTTGCAGCGTGTGGAAAAGACGATTCAAAAGGCAAAGAAGAAGAACGTCTATATTCCATCGAAGATTTTAGCACCGATAAAACAAATGAGGGAGAAGCCATTGACGGTGGAGAAATTACGTATGGTTTAGTTTCTAGCAGTCCGTTTGCAGGAACATTAAACTGGAATTTCTATGATGGTAATCCAGATTCAAAAATTCTTGAGTGGATGGATGAGTCTCTATTAGACATGGATAATAACTACAATTATACTCAAGACGGTGCAGCTACTTTTGAAGTAGAAGACGGACGTATTTTTACTTTTACGATTCGTGATGGTGTAAACTGGCAGGACGGAGAGCCTGTAACAGCAGAAGACTGGGCGTTTGCTTATGAAGTGATTGGTAACGCAAAGTATGATGGTGTACGTTATGATTCCACTTTCAAAAACATTGAAGGAATGGAAGAGTATCACGCAGGAAAAGCGGATACGATTTCAGGAGTTGAAGTACTTAATGACAAGCAATTAAAGATTACCTATAAAGAATCAAATCCATCTCTATTAACTGGTGGAATTTGGCCGTATGCTTTACCAAAGCATATTTTCAAGGATATTCCAGTAGATAAAATGTCTTCATCTGATGAAGTTCGTAAAAATCCAATTGGATTCGGACCTTTTAAAGTAGAGAACATTGTACCTGGAGAGTCTGTAACATTGGTGAAAAATGCCGATTACTGGCGTGGAGAGCCCAAGCTAGATAAAGTAACAATTAAAGTAATTGCTCCAACTGTTGTAGTGAAGGAATTGGAAAGCGGAAATATCGATTTAGTAAGTGAATTTCCAACTGATCAATACCCGGATAATGCAGAAATGTCCAATGTAGAATTTTTAGGAAAAATTGATCTTGCTTATTCTTATACTGGCTTTAAGCTAGGTACATGGGATAAAGAAAAGAAAGAAGTAAAGCCAGATCCAAATGCGAAAATGGCAGATGTTAACTTAAGAAAAGCAATGTGGTATGCGGTAGATAATGATGAAGTTGGTAAGCGTTTCTACCACGGTTTACGTTGGAGTGCAAACACTTTGATTCCACCATCACACCCTGCTTATCATTCTGATGATGTTGATGCACCAACATTCGATCCAGATAAGGCAAAGGAAATTCTTGATGAAGCAGGCTATAAAGATACAAATGACGACGGCTTTCGTGAAAATCCAAAAGGAGAAGAGCTTGTCATTAATTTTGCAACGATGGAAGGCGGAGACACTGCTGAGCCATTAGCAAAATACTATATTCAAGCTTGGGAAAACGTTGGCTTAAAGGTTGAATTATTAGATGGACGTTTACATGAATTTGAAACATTCTACAACCGTGTAGGTAACGGTGGTAACGATGATCCAAAAGTTGATATTTACCAAGGTGCATGGGGAGTAGCAAGTGATGTTGATCCATCTGGACTTTATGGTCGCGATGCAATGTTTAACTTCTCCCGCTATGCAAGTGAGAAAAATGACGAGCTTCTAGCAGAAGGATTATCTGAAAAAGCCTTTGATCCAGAATATCGTCAACAAGTGTATAAAGAGTGGCAAGAAATGATGGTAGAAGAAGTTCCAGTCTTCCCAACGTTATACCGTGCTGCTTTAGTTCCTGTAAATAACCGTATTGTAAATTATTCAATTGCTAACGCACCTACGTATCATCTCCATGAAATTGGTGTGACACAAAAAGAAACATTAGCAGCAGAATAATATGCTATAAAAGTGTACGAGGATGAATTTCATTCTTCGTACACTTTTTTATGCATTTAACCATGAAATTTTTTTATATTTAGATACAGAAATATCTCATCGTAATTTAATTTGTCTTCTCAGAATAAAAACAAATCCTTTAGAACTATAAAAGCGCTAAACAAGTATAAAATAACCAGGCTAAAAGACCTTAAAATAGCTTAAAAATGCCAATAATTTTAATTAAAAACTAATTTACCAATAAAAATAATATAAAAAATTGAAAGAATAGGATGAAATATTTAAAAAATAGTAGTATAATAATGGACATGGGTAAATTGAAAGATAATTCTGTTTACCAAAAAAATAAAACAATAACCTAGGGAGGTCTTTTCATGAAGTGGAAAAAATGGTCTTTGCTTCTTGTCTTGGTTGTTGCGATGAGCTTGTTCTTAGCAGCTTGTGGCGGAGATGATGAAGCAAATAAAGATGAAAAAGATAATGGCAAGAATGCGGAACAAAGTGAGGGAGATAGTGCGAGTGGTGATTTGGCAGCAGATCAAACACTTAATGTAAATATTCGTGAGGAACCACCTTCCTTGCATCCAGGTTTAGCAACGGATACAACCTCAGGAGCTGTATTGAATCAGGTGTTTGAAGGTTTAATGCGTGTAAACCAAGAAGGAAAAGTAGAACCAGCGATCGCTGAGTCTAATGAAGTGTCTGACGACGGTTTAACGTATACATTTAAGTTGCGTCAAGATGCGAAATGGTCCAATGGCGATCCTGTAACTGCAAAAGACTTTGAATTTGCATGGAAATGGGTATTAGACCCTGCTAATGCAGATACCGATTATGCTTATCAGCTATACCCAATTAAGGGAGCGCAAGATGCAAAAGAAAATGGTGGTTCCCTTGATGATGTAGGAATCACAGTAAAAGATGACCATACTTTAGTAGTTGAATTAAATCAACCAACTGCTTACTTTTTAGAGCTAACAGCATTTTATACTTATTTTCCAGTTAATCATAAAGTAGTAGAAGGAAATAACAAATGGGCACAAGACGTATCAGATAAATATGTAACGAATGGTCCATTCTTACTTGATACATGGAAGCACAAAGATGAAATCGTGCTTAAGAAAAACCCAGAATATTGGGATGCTGATACAGTAAAGCTTGAAACGATTAACATGTACATGATCGATGATGAAAATACTGCAAAGCAAATGTATGACAGTGGTGAAATAGATTGGTTGGGAGATCCAACAGATACGATTCCATTAGCAGCCATTCCAGCATATAAGCAGGAAGGTAAATTAAATATTGCTCCAAAGGCTGGAGTATATTATTACGCGTTTAACACGGAAGCAGAGCCATTTACAAATGTAAATATTCGTAAAGCCTTTGCCTTAGCAGTTAATCGTCAAGGAATTGTGGAGAACATTACAAAGGGTGAGCAACAGCCTGCAATGGCACTTGTACCACCTTCTATTTTCCCAGAAAATAAAGAAGGCTATTTTAAAGATAATGATGTAGAAGAAGCGAAAAAGTATTTAGAAAAAGGCTTAGAAGAATTAGGCCTAGATAAGCTGCCAACAGTTAAGCTTTCTTATAACACAAGTGAAGCACATGCTGCAATTGCACAAGCGGTGCAGGATATGTGGAAGAAAAATCTTGGTGTTGAAGTGGAGCTTAATAATGAAGAGTGGGGTGTATACCTAGATTCGATGGGAGCAGGTGATTTCCAAGTTGGTCGTATGGGCTGGATCGCAGACTTTAATGATGCGATTAACTTCCTAGAAATCTTTGAATCCAAAGGTGGAAACAACTATACAAACTGGGAAAGTGCTGAATACCAAAAAATCTTACAACAAACAAGAGAAGAAACAGATGTAGCCGCTCGTGAGGAATTGCTTCATAAAGCAGAAGATCTTTTCATGGAAGAACTTCCAATTGCACCGATTTATTTCTATACAAATGTATGGACACATAATGAAAAGGTTAAAAACGTCGAAGTATCACCACTTGGTGTAGTACAGTACAAGTGGGGCTATATCGCAGCAGAATAATGAATGGTGAAGTTGAGGGAAGATTGCTTTCCTCAACTTTCCCTTCCGTTTTAACCAAGATCCCAGAAATCTATTCTACAACAAGAATAACAAACACCTTTGATAAATCTTGAACTGCCAGTGAAATTGTTGTTTTGGTAAATGAACTATGTATTCACTAATTTTTGCTTCCTTGAATGTCGAGTGTGGCAGAATGAGTGTGTATTTCAGGGGTGATTTGTTGTCACCCCTCTTTTGTTTTGAAAAGATAAAATATTCTGATGAAATAAACAGAAATATGTCGATAAATAATTATTTGGCGGATCGACGAAAGGATGATGGAGGTGTTCATACATGGCTAGATATTTATTAAAGCGATTTGGCTATATTTTAGTTTCTTTGTTTTTTATCATCACCATAACTTTTTTACTCATGAAGCTTGCTCCGGGGGGGCCATTTACCTCGGAAAGAAAAACATCCCCAGCCATTGAGCAGCAGATGCTCGAAGCTTACGGATTAAATGATCCCTTGTATAAACAATATTTTGATTACCTGATTAATGCTGTGCAGTTGGATTTTGGACCATCCTTTAAATACGATGGACAAGAGGTAACAGATATCATTGCAAGAAGTTTTCCATACTCTTTAATTTTAGGGCTGGAAGCGATTTTTATTGCTGTTGCCTTTGGTGTGTTTTTAGGTGTTATTGCCGCCTTGTGGCATAATAAGTTTCCGGATTATACAGCAATGGTTCTTGCAGTAATGGGGATTTCCGTACCGAGCTTTATTATGGCAACCATTCTTCAATACGTATTCTCTATTAAACTAGGGATGCTACCGATTGCCAGATTTGAATCGTTTGCACATACGATTTTGCCAGCGGTTGCATTAGCCTCGACTCCACTTGCTTTCATTGCTAGGTTGATGCGTTCTAGCATGCTTGAGGTGCTACATGCAGATTATATTAAAACAGCGAAATCGAAAGGCTTAGGAAAGCGGATTGTTACTTACCGTCATGCGCTCAGAAATGCGATTTTACCAGTTGTTTCGTACATGGGGCCATTGGTTATTTCTGTGTTAACAGGTAGCTTTGTAATTGAAAAGATATTCAGCATTCCCGGTTTAGGAAATGAATTCGTTGTAAGTGTAACGAATCGCGATTATACAGTCATTATGGGAACAACTGTCTTTTTTAGTGTTTTACTACTTGTAACCATTCTCATAGTCGACCTTATTTATGGATTAATTGATCCACGAATAAAAGTAGCATCAAAGGGGGCGAAAGAATAATGTCGCAAGTAAAACTACAGCAGGCAGATTTTGAGCCATTACATGTGGAAGGAAAAGATGCTGAACGAATTGCGGGCGAAAGTACCTCCTATTGGAAGGATGCTTGGCGGCGGTTTAGAAAAAATAAACTCGCATTATTTGGTGTCGTTGTTATTATCTTGCTAGGAATTATGTCGTTTATTGGTGAACCGATATCGGGTCAAAACTATAGTGAAAATGACTTGATAAATGCAAATCAATCTCCCTCTTCGGAGCATTGGTTTGGAACCGATAACTTAGGAAGAGATGTATTTGCCAGAACATGGTATGGCGCTAAAATCTCCTTGTTTATCGGATTGATGGCATCATTGATCGATCTTGTAATTGGTGTTATTTGGGGTGCTGTAGCAGGGTTTTATGGTGGTAAAGTGGACGAGTATATGATGCGTATTGCAGATATTTTATACAGTGTTCCCTATTTACTTGTTGTAATATTACTGATGGTTATCATGCCGCAAGGTCTTTGGACATTAATTATAGCAATGACGATTACCGGATGGATTAATATGGCAAGGATTGTACGCGGACAAGTGATGCAGCTACGCTCTGAGGAATATGTAATGGCTTCTCGTTCCCTGGGTGCGAGTAATTCACGATTAATGTTTCGACATCTCGTGCCAAACACACTAGGTCCAATTCTTGTTACGCTAACATTGACCATTCCTAGTGCAATCTTTACAGAAGCCTTCTTGAGCTATCTTGGACTAGGAGTTCCTGCTCCGAAAGCGAGTTGGGGTACCATGTCCTCTGATGCACTTTCATCTTTCCAATACTATCCATACCAGCTTTTCTTCCCGGCTCTCTTTATCTGTCTAACGATGCTTGCATTTAATATCGTTGGCGATGGTTTAAGGGATGCGCTAGATCCAAAGGAACGTAAGTAATGGGAGGGATACGATAATGAAAACAATTTTGGAAGTTAAAGACCTGTCTGTATCATTTGATACGTATAAAGCAGAAGTAAAAGCAGTGCGGGGAGTTTCCTTTGATCTCAAAGAAAAGGAAACGTTAGCGATTGTTGGTGAATCTGGCTCTGGAAAAAGTGTCACTGCACAATCGTTAATGCGTTTAGTTCCAATGCCACCTGGAAAGTTTACTGGAGGAAGTATAATATTTAATGGGGAGGATTTAACCCAAAAATCCGAAAAGCAAATGGAGAATATTCGTGGAAAAGAAATAAGCATGATTTTCCAAGACCCGATGACGTCTCTTAATCCAACGATGACCGTTGGAAGGCAAATCTCTGAAAGCTTAATTAAGCACCAACGCATGTCAAAAAGCGAGGCACACCAACGTGGTATAGAGCTATTAAAGTTAGTTGGTATTCCTAATCCAGAAGCGCGAATTAAGCAATATCCACATCAATATTCAGGAGGAATGCGGCAGCGGGCAATGATCGCTATTGCACTAGCTTGTAATCCGAAGATATTAATTGCTGATGAACCAACAACGGCGTTAGATGTAACTATTCAAGCACAAATTCTAGATTTAATGCGTGGATTGCAAGAGGAAACCGGAACCGCAATTATTTTAATTACCCATGATCTAGGTGTTGTTGCAAATGCTGCACATCGCGTAGCAGTAATGTATGGCGGGAAAGTTGTTGAAACAGGCAATGTAGACGAAATATTTTATAATCCGAAGCATCCATATACATGGGGACTATTAGGCTCTATGCCAAAGCTTGATGGCAAGGAAGAAGAGCTGCAGGCAATTCCAGGATCACCACCTGATCTAGCCGACCCTCCAAAAGGTTGTCCATTTGTAACCCGCTGTCCATTTGCGATGAAGGTATGTCAGGAACATATGCCTGCTTATACCGATGTGAGCGAAACTCAGAAGACAGCATGCTGGCTTTTGGATGAGCGTTCTCCTAATGTGGAAATACCGGAATCTGCTTTAGTAGGGGGGACAAAGACGCATGGCTGAAGCGAGAGAAAAACTATTAGAGATTAAAAACTTACAAAAGCACTTTAAAATTGACCGTACGAATGTATTAAAAGCGGTGGATGGCGTTACGTTTGATATTTTTAAGGGAGAGACGTTTGGCCTTGTTGGAGAATCAGGCTGTGGTAAATCAACCGCAGGTAGAACAATCCTCAGATTATACGAAGCTACTGGTGGAGAAGTTCATTTCCAAGGTGAAAATGTCCATGCAAAAAAATCAAAAAAGGAATTGAAAAAGTTTAATCGTAGCATGCAGATGATTTTTCAGGATCCGTATGCATCCTTAAATCCAAGGATGACGGTAAAAGATATTATTGCTGAAGGAATTGATATTCACGGTCTTGCTAAAACAAAGCAGGAGCGTTCTGATCGTGTGAATGAATTATTAGAAACCGTTGGCTTGAATAGTGAACATGGTAATCGCTATCCACATGAATTTAGTGGTGGGCAGCGTCAGCGAATTGGTATTGCTCGTGCACTAGCAGTGAATCCAGACTTTATTGTTGCCGATGAACCAATTTCCGCACTGGATGTTTCAATTCAAGCTCAAGTTGTAAACCTTATGAAGAAACTTCAAAAAGAGCATGGACTTACGTATTTGTTTATTGCCCATGACTTATCGATGGTAAAGCATATTAGCGATCGTGTTGGCGTAATGTATTTAGGTAATATGGTAGAGATTGCAACAAGTGATGCGCTATATGAAGAGCCTTTGCATCCATATACGCAAGCGCTATTAAGCGCGATACCTGTTTCAGATCCACAGGTAGAAAGAACCCGGGAACGAATCATTATTGAAGGCGATATTCCTAGTCCAATTAATCCACCAAGTGGCTGCCGCTTTCGTACAAGATGTCCATTTGCCATGGATGTATGTGGAAAGGTAGTGCCAGAGTTTCAGGAATATAAAAAGGACCATTGGGTTGCTTGTCACCTATATAATGAAACATATAATAAGGATGCAAAAGCTTCCAAAACACAATAACCAAAAGGGCTCATTTTGCGACAGTGAGCCCTTTTAATTTTGTTCCAATATAGAACATTTCGTGGTTATTTTGAAAAAAATAGATAAAAATATTATAAATTTACTTTTAAAAAACTTGTAATAAGTCAGAAAATATTATATACTCTTAAACAATCGTTAGTATATTACAAATTTATTACGCAATTTCTTTTACTGTCATTTATTGCCTAGTCATAATTAGGTTAAATTATTTGAATATTATAATACATAGAAAGTGCATGTGTTGAACGTCATGCTGTGATGAGATTATCATAGGATGATTTGTTCAAAGACTAAAGTAGTAATATAAAGGAGGATTAAATTGACAGAGGAATTATTGAAAGTACAGCATTTAAAAACTTCTTTTCGCATCAAGGATGATTATTATGCCGCGGTTGATGACGTTACATTGACCCTAAATAAAAATGAAGTATTAGCAATTGTTGGAGAATCAGGATGTGGGAAAAGCGCACTAGCTTTTTCAATTATGGGATTACATACGAAAGCAAAAATTGAAGGGAATATTTTATATAAGGATCAAGACTTAGCAAACATGTCATTAGCAAAATTAAATAAGCTACGTGGTAAGGACTTAGGTATGATTTTTCAGGACCCATTAACTGCGTTAAATCCGTTAATGGAGGTTGGAGAGCAAATCGGAGAAGTATTAATGCTTCATAATAAAAATATGTCGAAAACAAAACGGGTAGAAAAAGTAATAGAGTTGTTAAACAAAGTTGGCATACCGCGTGCAGCGCATACGTTTAGTCAATTTCCACACGAGCTATCTGGAGGCATGAGACAGCGTGTTGTCATTGCTATGGCGATTGCAAATGATCCAGAAGTACTTGTCGCTGATGAACCGACAACGGCTTTGGATGCTACGATCCAATCCCAAATTTTAGACCTGATAAAAGAATTAAAGGATGGAAGCCAAGCTGGAATTATATTAATTACGCATGATTTAGGTGTTGTAGCTGAGATGGCCGATCGAGTAGCGGTTATGTATGCTGGGCAAATTGTAGAAATTGCGGATGTGCATACATTATTTAATCACCCATTACACCCATATACAAGATCATTGCTTAACTCCATTCCCAATGCGGAACGGGAAGGAGAAAAGCTTCATGTTATTCAAGGCATTGTTCCTGCCTTGCAAAAGCTACCTCGCAAAGGCTGTCGCTTTAGTGCAAGAATTCCATGGATTGATGCATCGGAGCATGAGGAAAACCCTGAGCTGCATGAAGTAGCTCCAGGACATTTTGTACGTTGTACATGCTATAAAAATTTTCATTTTCCTGATGAGAGCAAGGAGGCAGCGCATCATGGCATTTCTTGAAGTGGAGGATTTAAAGGTTCACTTTCCAATTAAGGGGGGAATCTTTGGTAGAACAGTTGGACATGTAAAAGCAGTTGATGGGGTTACATTCTCCTTGGAAAAAGGGAAAACGTACGGATTGGTTGGTGAATCAGGTTCTGGAAAAACGACTACAGGAAGAGCCATTATTGGATTAAACAATATAACAGCAGGGAAAATAAAATTTCAAGATAAAGAAATTACAAATCTTCATAAGTCAAAGTCGGAATTTCGTAAAGATGTCCAAATGATTTTTCAAGATCCATATTCGTCTTTAAATCCAAAGAAACGGGTGCGAGATATTGTAGCCGAGCCACTACGAAATTTCGAATCTCTATCAAAAAGCGAAGAAAAAAAGCGCGTACAGGAGCTATTGGAATTAGTCGGCTTAAGTCCAGAAAGTATTTTAAAATATCCACATGAGTTTTCAGGTGGACAACGGCAACGAATCGGAATTGCAAGAGCAATTGCATTAAAGCCGAAGCTGATTATTGCCGATGAACCGGTCTCTGCCCTTGATGTATCGGTACAAGCACAGGTGTTAAATTTTATGCAAGACATTCAAAAAGAGTTAGATCTAACCTATATGTTTATCGGACACGACCTTGGTGTAATCCGTCATATGTGTGATCAAATTGGAATTATGTATAAAGGGCGTTTTGTAGAAGAAGGCACAACAGATGAGATTTTTACGAATCCACAGCATATCTATACAAAGCGACTTGTAGCAGCAATTCCTGATATCGATCCAAAGAAGCGGGACGAGCTTGTGAAATTCCGTGAAGAAGTAAGAATGGAATACGAGCAATCATATAATGATTACTTTGATAAGGATGGCTTAGCCTATCAATTACAGCCAGTGTCTGATACGCATTTGGTAGCTTTGCCTGAGAAAGGTTGATATAACATGTGGAAGTTTTCAGTTCGGAGAATACTAATTATGATTCCGCAAATTATTTTATTGAGTGTCTTAATTTTTATCATGGCGAAGATGATGCCTGGTGATGCATTATCTGGATTGATTGATCCAAACATTGATCCAGCCACCATCGAGGCAAAACGAGAACAAATGGGATTAAATGATCCGTGGTATCAGCAATATGGAAGATGGGTAGATGATTTGCTTCATGGAGATCTTGGACAATCGTTTCGATATAAAATGCCTGTTACAGAATTAATTTCGCAGCGTCTTATGAATACGCTCTGGTTATCATTAGCAACTTTAATTTTTACATATATTATCGCAATTCCACTTGGGATTATAAGTGGAAGATATAATGATTCATTAGCTGACCAAGCTATTACTGGTTATACGTATTTAGGATTTGCAACGCCACTATTTATTTTTGCGCTTGTTATGCTTTGGTTGTTTGGATTTCATTTCGGTTGGTTTCCGACAGGAGGAAGTGTCGCTCCAGGGATGGAACCGGGAAGCTTTGCTTATGTGCTGAGTAAAATTAACCACTTGTTATTACCGGCAATTTCCATGTCTTTAATCGCAACAGTGGGAACGGTTCAATATTTAAGAAATGAAATTATTGATACAAAGCAAAAGGACTTTATTCATACTGCACGTGCAAAGGGTGCGCCAGAAACAAGAGTTTATAACAAACACATTTTTAGAAACTCCTTATTACCGATTGCGGCATTTTTTGGCTATGAAATTACGATGTTAATTGGTGGTACAGTCTTTGTTGAAACCATTTTCAGCTTTCCGGGAATGGGACAGCTATTTTTGGAATCAATCACGATGCGTGACTACAGTGTGGTAACATCACTAGTCTTACTGTTTGGAATTGCCTCCATTTTAGGCGCATTGCTATCAGATATTATTTTAAGCTTGGTTGATCCGCGCATTCGAATTAAATAAGTGAGGTGATAATAATGGGAAAAGACGTTGGTGTTATGACAGACAAAGAGGAACTACAGCATGTAACGAAAAGTCCCTCAGGGTTCTCTATCGTTTGGCGTGAAATTGTTCGTGATAAGCTCGCGTTAGTATCGTTAATTTTTCTAATATCCATTACAGCTTTTGTATTCGGTACATCCTATGTATTAGATCAGGATGAGATTGTATCGGTTGATTTATTCTCTATCCATCAACCGCCATCAGAAGAATTTTGGCTCGGAACGGATTATGGTGGCAGAGATGTATTCGGGCAGCTTATTATAGGCACGCGAAACTCATTATCGATTGGTATACTCGTTACATTAATGACAGGACTTATTGGAATTATTTTCGGTCTCGTTTCTGGCTATTTTGGTGGACATATCGATAACGTATTAATGCGGATACTCGATTTCTTTATGATCTTGCCATTTCTAATGATTATTATCGTTTTTGTAGCAATGGTACCGAAATATAGTATCGTCTCGTTTTCATTGATTATGACCGCCTTTCTATGGATGGGTATTGCCAGGCTAATTCGTTCAAAGGCATTGCAGGAAAGAGAACTTGATTATGTACAGGCCTCTAAAACACTAGGTTCTTCCAATTTGAAAATAATGTTTACACAAGTACTGCCTAATCTGACGTCCATTATTATTGTAAATATGACGTTAAATCTAGCGGCTAATATTGGATTAGAATCAGGACTTTCCTTTTTAGGCTTTGGGTTTCCGGAAAGTACTCCTAGTCTTGGGACATTATTAAGCTATGCAACAAATCCGCAAACACTTGAATTTCGTTGGTGGATTTGGATGCCAGCAGCTGCACTTATTTTATTACTCATGTTAAGTGTGCGCAACGTTGGAGAAGCATTAAAACGAGCTACAGATGCACGTCAGCGAAGAGGATAGATGTAAAAGATATGATGTACGCGCATCATATCTCTTTCACCATAAATATTCAAAATATTAGATTAAACATAAAATTTGTGAAATTTAGTTAAGGGGATCAATTAATATAAGAAGTTCTAGTTTTATAGTAAATTTAGATCCGTTTTAAAAAGATAGTAGTGAACAAAATGATGAAATAGACTCAAAAAATAAAAAAAGCTTCTTTATTTTAATAATGCTTATATAAATGTAAGAAGACAAAAAAACAAGTTAAGGGGGTGAGGCGGGAGGAGCGAATCATTACAAGTAACAGGACTACTAATTGATTTGTTTTCTCACCACCTCAATCGAGCGAGAGGTGAGGTACAAATAAAAGTGTAAGGAATAAAAAGGGAGGGTACATGAATGAAAAAGACAAGGGTAGGAAAGCTGCTATTTGCAATAATGCTCGTTTTAATGCTGGCGCTTGTTGCTTGTAGCAATGACTCTGGAGGCGATGCTAAAGGAGACGGGAAGGAAAGCAGGAAGAGAAAAAAGGCGAAAAAGAAGATAACCTATATTCTATCGATGATTTCAAAACAGCTACTTCAAATACTGGAGAAGCGATTGAAGGTGGAGAGGCTACTTTTGGGCTTGTTACCTCTGATCCATTTAAAGGAACTTTAAACTGGAACTTTTATGATGGAGCGCCAGATGCAGAAGTTATTGCTTGGTTTGATGAGTCATTATTAGATGTTGATGAAAACTATAATTATACCAAGGATGGAGCAGCGACCTATGAGGTAGAAGATGGACGTATTTTTACATTTAAGATTAAAGATAATGTGAATTGGCATGATGGTGAGCCAGTGAAAGCAGAAGACTGGGCTTTTGCACATGAAGTAATTGCTAACCCAGATTATCCAGGTGTGCGTTATGATTCCTCATTTAGAAACATTGAAGGAATGGAAGAATTCCATAATGGGGAAGCAGATAGCATCTCTGGTATTGAAGTAATTGACGAGAAGACGTTAAAGATTACGTACATCAAGTCAACGCCATCCTTACTTACAGGTGGAATTTGGCCATATGCTTTACCAAAGCATATTTTCAAGGATATTCCAGTGGAAAAAATGCCGGAATCAGATGCAGTTCGTAAAAACCCAATCGGATTTGGTCCATACAAGGTGGAAACAATTGTGCCAGGTGAATCCGTTGTTTATTCGAAGTATGAAGACTATTGGAGAGGGGAACCAAATCTTGACAAGCTCACGCTAAAGGTTGTATCTCCTTCAACAGTCGTACAGGAATTAGAAAAAGGGACAGTCGACTTTGTTGATAGCTTCCCAGTGGATCAATTCCCTGACAATGCGAATATGTCGAATGTAGAGTTCTTAGGTCAAGTTGATCTAGCATATACGTATATTGGTTTTAAGCTTGGAACATGGGATAAAAAAGAGAAAAAAGTAAAACCGAATCCAGATGCAAAAATGGGTGATGTGAATCTACGAAAAGCAATGTGGTATGCAGTAGATAATGATGCTGTTGGTAAAAAGTTTTATAATGGATTGCGCTGGGCTGCAAATACGTTAATTCCACCATCCCACCCTGCATATCATGCAGATGATGTGGAAGCACCAACCTATGATCCTGAAAAAGCAAAGGAAATTTTAGAAGAAGCAGGATACAAGGATACAAATGATGACGGCTTCCGTGAAACACCAGATGGGGAAGAACTAGTTATCAATTTTGCCTCTATGTCTGGTGGTGACACTGCAGAGCCGTTAGCAAAATATTACATTCAAGCTTGGGAAAATGTAGGTTTAAAGGTAGAGTTATTAGATGGACGTTTACAGGAATTTGAAACCTTCTATGACCGCGTAGGAAATGGTGGAAATGACGACCCTAAGGTTGATGTTTATCAAGGTGCATGGGGCGTTGGATACGATGTTGATCCATCTGGATTGTATGGACAGGAAGCAATGTTTAACTTCTCACGCTTTGCTAGTGAAGAAAATGATCGCCTGTTAGAAGAAGGCTTATCTGAAAAAGCATTTGATGTAGAGTATCGTCAAAATGTTTATAAAGAATGGCAGGAGTTAATGGTAGAAGAAATTCCTGTATTCCCAACACTTTATCGCTCTGTGTTAGTTCCAGTAAATAACAGAATTACAAACTGGGATATCGCTGTTGAAAAAGTAAAAGAAGCAAGATATCAGGTTGGGGTAACAGAAGAAAAGCCAGCTGTAGCAGAGTAATAGATTTGATAATTGATAAAATGCTCGCATATTATGCGGGCATTTTATTTTGGTCATGGTATTTATTGTAAAACACGTTTGCCTACGAGCGTGTTACTAGGAATAGTATGACGAAATGGTGTAATAGATCCTAATATCTGTCATCATCTAGTAATATTGTCACAAATCTATTATTTTTGTAATAAATATTCGTTTTTTAGGTAATCCTTGTAATGGACTTTTAAAAGTCTTGTAAATTCGTTGTCTATCTTTCTATGGTACGATAGGCAATGTCAGAATTTAAGGAGGGACTACCTATGAAGAAAATGGTAGCGACAATAGCTACAGGTGTCATTATTGCTGGCGCAGCTGTAACGAATGTTTCAGCGGAAGAATATAATGTACAAAAAGGAGATACGCTCTGGGCAATAGCAGAGGCGTATAATACTACCGTAGATGAGTTAGTTAAAATAAATGAGTTAGATACTACAGTTATACAACCAAATCAAAAACTATTTATTAATGAGACTTATGTGGTAGTAAGAGGAGATACATTGACTGCAATTGGTAAGCAATTTGATGTATCTGTTAAGGATTTAAAAAAGTGGAACAACTTAAAATCCGATTTGATCGTTATTGGTCAGGAACTTGAAATTAAAGGAGTAAATGTTCCAGAGCAGGACAAGTCAGCAACAGAAATTGAAAAAGCAAGTAAGTCAACCGCTGCTAAAGAGGTTAACGAACAAGCTAAACAAAAAACAAGTAATGCAAGCGAGGCACCAGAAGGAAAAACAATTTCTGTTACCGCAACTGCATACACCGCAAAATGTGATGGATGTTCAGGGATTACGTCTACTGGAATTGATTTAAATGCAAATCCAAATGCGAAGGTAATCGCTGTTGATCCAAATGTCATTCCGTTAGGATCAGAAGTGTATGTAGAAGGTTATGGTTATGCAACTGCAGCAGATATCGGTGGCGCTATTAAAGGGCATAAAATCGATATTCACGTTCCAACAAAAAAAGAAGCATATAATTGGGGCGTTAAAAAAGTAAATGTAACGATTGTTAAGTAAATAATTCGCGTCAGCAATAAAGGGAAAGGGTCATTGATGATCCTTTCCCTTTTCTATATCATGTATAGATTTTAAGATTGAACGGAAATGGTTGGCGTGTTTGGTGATTTAATTTGTAACTTTGTTGACGTTTGTGTAAATCCGATAATACTAAAGCCAATAATGAACAGAATGAAAAATGCCAATAACCATCTTTTCATTAATTTATCCTCCTTATAAGCACTAAGAAAATTATAATAAAGGTTGCATGCATTCTCCATTATTTTTTGAGGGAATTACAGTGGTAAATATTCCGAATTAAAACGAAACCAACCACTTCTACCAGTTATCGGGAAATTTTGTAGCTCTGGGCTTTAAATGGACTTTTTTACGTATGAACTGTTTCTCTACATCCATACTAACATCGAATACTTGTCTTATGAAACGTGTTCTTTTGCAATAAACATTATTCGTGTAATATGATAGAATATAAATAAAATAAACGCTTGCTATTCTATATTGTACACATGAGAAGGACAAGTGTATATGAAGCGCTTACATTATAAGAGGAGGTAGTAGGAAATGACAAGTAAGACGTTAGATTCTTTTTTAAATGAAAATATTGCCGATTTAAAACAACGTGGGTTATATAATGAAATTGATCCGGTACAAGGAGCAAATGGGCCACAAATTACAATTACCGGAAAAAAACTTATTAATTTATCGTCAAACAATTATTTAGGTTTAGCAACAGATGCTCGGTTAAAGGAAGTAGCAAAGGCAGCGGTAGACTCTCATGGTGTAGGAGCAGGAGCTGTGCGTACCATTAATGGTACATTAGACCTTCATATCGCACTCGAGAAGAAAATTGCTCAGTTTAAAGGAACAGAAGCAGCAATCGCTTATCAATCAGGATTTAATTGTAATATGGCAGCAATATCTGCAGTTATGGATAAGCATGACGCGATATTGTCAGATGAATTAAATCATGCATCGATTATTGATGGCTGCCGATTATCGAAGGCGAAGATTATTCGTTTTAATCATTCGGACATGGCTGATCTGCATGAAAAAGCAAAAGCAGCTGTAGAGTCTGGACAATATAACAAAATAATGGTCATTACGGATGGTGTCTTTTCGATGGATGGAGACATTGCAAAGCTACCGGAAATTGTGGAAATTGCCGAAGAGTTTGACCTCATAACGTATGTGGATGATGCACATGGGTCTGGTGTTACTGGAAAAGGTGCTGGGACAGTGAAGCATTTTGGTCTTCAAGATAAAGTAGATTTTCAAATGGGTACATTATCTAAAGCGATTGGCGTTATTGGAGGATATGTAGCTGGAAAGTCTAACTTAATTGATTGGCTAAAGGTTCGTTCTCGTCCGTTCCTTTTTTCTACTGCTGTTTCGCCTGCAGATGCAGCTGCAAGTAGAAAAGCAATTGAATTATTGATGGAAAGCACAGAATTACATGATAAGCTTTGGGAAAATGGCCGCTATTTAAAAGAAGGACTCAAAAAGCTTGGATTTGATATTGGTGAAAGCGAAACACCGATTACCCCATGCATTATTGGCGAAGAAAAAGCTGCACAGGAATTTAGTAAACGGTTGTTTGAGGAAGGGGTCTATGCAAAATCTATTGTTTTCCCAACCGTTCCACAAGGGACTGGAAGAGTTCGAAATATGCCGACTGCTGCTCATACGAAGGAAATGCTTGATGAAGCAATTGCTATTTATGAAAAAGTAGGGAAAGAAATGGGCATAATTTAACAACCTGCTTTCCATTTGGATTGATTTGTAGCTTCTTTTTTCTAAAGTAAGCTTGCTTTTTAATAAGCTTCCGATTTTATATAGAACGGAATAGATAGAAAACATTTTATATATCGAGAGAGGTTTTTACATGAAAAAAATACTAATTACTGGGGCACTAGGTCAAATCGGTTCAGAGCTTATGACACACCTACGTAGTATATATGGTACAGATAATGTAATTGGTACAGATATCCGCAAAGGAGAGCAGGACGGCCCGTTTGAAATTGTTGATGTAACCGATGCGAAGCGTCTGCATGAGGTTGCAAAAGCATATAACGTAGACACTATCATGCATTTAGCGGCCCTTTTGTCTGCGAAAGCAGAAGAAATGCCTCAAAAAGCATGGGATATTAATATGGGCGGTTTAATGAATGCCTTGGAAGTAGCTAGAGAGTTAGAATTACAATTTTTTACGCCTAGCTCAATCGGTGCTTTTGGCCCATCAACGCCAAAAAACAACACACCACAGGATACATTACAGCGCCCAACGACCATGTATGGTGTTAACAAAGTAGCTGGTGAATTGCTTTGTGATTATTATTATGACCGTTTTGGAGTAGATACGCGTGGTGTCCGCTTTCCAGGGCTTATATCGTATGTTGCACCACCAGGCGGAGGAACAACAGATTATGCGGTGGAAATTTACTATGAAGCGATAAAAAATAAGGCGTATACATCCTTTATCGGAGAAGGCACTTACATGGATATGATGTATATGCCAGACGCGTTACATTCAATCGTACAGCTTATGGAGGCAGATGCATCCAAGCTTCAGCATCGAAATGCATTTAATATAGCTGCGATTTCAGCTGCGCCAGAAGATTTTGCTGCTGCGATTAAAACGTATATTCCTGAATTTCAAATGGATTATCAAGTAGATCCAGTAAGACAAAAAATTGCCGAAAGCTGGCCGAACAGTATTGATGCCTCAGCTGCACAAAAGGAGTGGGGCTTTAAGGCGGAATATAATCTAGATGCAATGACAAAGGATATGCTAGATAAATTAGCGGTAAAACTAGGTTAAAGAGTTCATTCTACAATTGTTTAATGAGCAATTGCAAGAGAGGATGGAGCAGTGTCCGCGGAAAGGAAGCTCCTGCAGTAGAAGTGAATATCAGTGATTGGCAAGAAAAGAAACGATTATCCTATTCATAACAAAAAGTCAGATCATCCATCACTAGATGAACGATCTGACTTTTTTTATTTTAGGGATTTGGCCTGGCTTCTTTTTATTATTGGTACATGCTTGTTATTTTTTTCTGTAGCTCACGATCGCTAACATACTCATCATAGCTCATCTCTTTATCGATTAATCCATTTGGTGTAATTTCAATCAAGCGATTTGCAATACTATTGATAAATTGGTGATCATGAGAGGTAAATAAAATAGAGCCTTTGAATTTCATTAACCCATTATTTAATGCTGTAATTGATTCTAAATCAAGGTGGTTCGTAGGCTCGTCTAATAGAAGCACATTTGCATTAGAAAGCATCATCTTAGAAAGCATGCAACGTACCTTTTCTCCACCGGAAAGTACATTTGCTTTTTTGAGTGCTTCCTCTCCGGAAAATAACATACGACCGAGAAAGCCTCGTAGAAACGATTCGGTTTCATCTTGTGGAGAAAATTGGCGTAGCCAGTCAACAAGAGATAAATCGCTTCTTTCGAAAAACGCACTATTATCCTTCGGGAAATATGATTGTGAGGTTGTTACTCCCCATTTAAACGTTCCAGCGTCAGGCTCCATCTCACCCATTAAAATTTTGAATAAGGTTGTTTTAGCGATATCATCTTTTCCAACGAACGCAACCTTGTCATCTTTATTCAACGTAAAGCTAACATTATGGAGAACTTGTTTGCCGCCAATTGTTTTGCTTAATCCGTCAACTAAGAGTAAATCATTTCCGATTTCTCGTTCTGGTGTAAAGGCGATATATGGATAGCGTCGTGAGGATGGCTTAATATCATCCAATGTAATATTCTCAAGTAGCTTTTTACGAGATGTTGCTTGCTTTGACTTCGATGCATTTGCACTAAAACGCGCAATAAATGCTTGAAGCTCTTTTATTTTATCTTCTTTTTTCTTGTTTTGCTCCTGAGCCATTCTTGCTGCTAATTGACTTGATTCATACCAGAAGTCATAGTTTCCTATATAAATTTCGATCTTCCCAAAATCAACATCTGCAATATGTGTACATACCTTATTTAAAAAGTGTCGGTCGTGCGAAACGACAATAACGGTATTTTCAAAGTTAATAAGGAATTCCTCAAGCCATTGAATCGCTTGAATATCAAGCCCGTTTGTAGGCTCATCCAATAGCAAAATATCAGGATTTCCAAAAAGCGTTTGTGCAAGAAGCACCTTTACCTTTTGATCTCCACTTAAATCAGCCATTACTTTGGTATGGAGTTCTTCCCCAATGCCAAGCCCTTTCAAGAGAATAGCTGCATCCGATTCAGCTTCCCATCCATTCATTTCGGCAAATTCGCCTTCTAGCTCGGCTGCACGCATACCGTCTTCTTCAGAGAAATCAGCTTTCATATAAATAGCATCCTTCTCTTGTTTAACGGCATATAATTTTTCATGTCCCATTAATACAGTATCTAGCACCTGATGTTCCTCAAAAGCAAAGTGATCCTGCTTTAAAACGGCAAGTCGTTGTCCCGGAGAAATGGAAACATGACCAGATTGAGCATCTATTTCACCAGATAAAATCTTTAAGAATGTAGATTTCCCTGCCCCGTTTGCTCCAATAACACCATAGCAATTTCCTGGGGTAAATTTTAAATTCACATCTTCAAATAGTTTTTTATCACCATATCGTAAACTCACATTAGAAACAGTTATCATTATGTTCGACTTTCCTCCATCAAAATAAATGTAATCAAAGCAAGCTTACGGGATAAACAACGTTTCGTCAATGCTAAAACAAACATATAATTGAAGAAACCCTATATTTTTATTGCTAATAGAAGTATAATGATGGAAAGAAGAGGTAGAAATATATGAATATTGCAATGAAGGAAAAAGAAAAATCGTCTATTCGTTGTAATATAGAAGTCTTTTAAATTGGGGAATGCTGGAGGAGTGTTATGGGAGAGAGGACGATTTATTTTCTTTTTACAGATACAGGTACCTACTTATCACGGACAATTAACTACTTCACGAATAAATCTTTAAATCATGTTTCAATCGGGTTTGATCCGGAATTAAAGGATGTATATAGTTTCGGACGGAAGCAACCAAGCAATCCATTTAGTGGTGGTTTTGTTAGAGAAGATATTCGGGGAGATTTTTTGAAGAAAGCTTCTTGCGCCATTTTTAAGTATCGGTTATCCGACAAAGATTATGAAAAAGTTATATCCAATATTAAGGCGATTGAAGCAGAGCAAAACAAATACAAATATAATTTTATAGGATTAATCGGATTTTTATTAAATATTGAAATTAATCGGGAATATGCGCTTTTTTGCTCGCAATTTGTAGCTAGGGTTATGAAGGATAGTGAGACATTTCAAGTATCAAAGCCAAGCTGCTTTGTAACACCAGCAGATATTCGCGAGCAAGCTGGCATGGAATTGATTTATCAGGGCAAGCTAGAATTTTATTCTTATGGAACTGAAGTGAGCAGTCCATCTATTTTACGAAAGCAATCATTTATTTTTTTCTTATCAAACAAAGTAAAACAATTTGTAATGAAATAATCTGGAACCATTTTCCTAGCTAAATGGTTCTTTTTTTACAATGAATAATAAAGCGCTTACAAATGGTGGGGTGTGAATAGAATGGAACGCATGAATAGTTATCGGATGTTGAAGCTGCGAGAGCTCTTGTTTCATGAAACAGATGATGATAATGAACTTGGAATGCAGCAAATAAAGGACAAGCTTCAATATTATGCGCCAGAGGTACTTTGTGATAATCGTACGATAAAAAAGGATCTTGAAGTTTTGGATACGCTTAATTTTGAAATTGTTGAAAACAAGGGGAAGTATGGAAAGAAGCTATATAGTCATCAAGCAAGGCTGTTTGAAACCTACCAGCTACGCTTAATTATTGATGCCATTTTATCTGCTCGTTTTATTACACCGAAGGAGAAAAAGCATTTGATTGAAAAGGTGAAAAAGCTAACGAGTAAGCATATTGCAAAAACGTTGCCAGAGCCATTTTTGTTTCATTTATCTAGTAACCAGGATTATGAAATGGTCAAGCTGAACATCGATCATATTCATCGAGCGATTGCTAGTTCACATGTATTAGCATATCAATATGGTAGATTTAATGTGAATAAGGAATTTGTATTTGGACGAGATGGGGCGCTTTATTTTGTAGAACCATATGCACTCATCTGGCAAAATGACTATTATTATTTAATTGGAAGGTTCCAAGAAAATGATGAATTGCGTCATTATCGTCTTGACCGTATTCGAAATATCCAAATAACAGACGAAACGTTCACCAAGAAGGAATTTCACCTGCAGGAATATGTGGACCAAAGCTTTCATATGTTCGCTGGTGAGGAAATCCGAATTAAAATCCAATTTCATATCGATCTAGTTCATGTTGTATTAGATCGTTTTGGTTTAGATGCTTCAATTAAGCAAGTAGATGAAGCACATTTTGTTTTATCCACAAAGGCAAAGCTATCCGAAGGTTTGATCAATTGGATCCTAACGTGGGGAAGTCAAGCAAAAGTGTTGGCTCCAGATCATTTGGTGCAAACAGTAAAGGGAAAAATAATCGAGATGGGGAAGGTATACGAATAATCAAATCATGTGCAATGAATTAAAAGCGCTCATGGCTTTTCATTAAGTCATGAGCGCTAGTGTCGTTATTCCTCCAAAGTAGGGCTATCAATTCCGAGTGTTTGATAAGGCACCTTTATTTTAAGCGCAAGATTGTTTGCTTCTAAATCAATATGCTCTACACTCACATGGAAATTACTTTTAATGTCCATTTTTGTAACAGCTACATAAATTTCTTCTTTCTTTGGATTGACAGTTACCCATTCCGGCATTGGTAAGTATTTTTTCATATATTCCATAATTTTTTTGTTCGGTAGCTGTAACAATCCGATTGAGATGGAGCGTTGCTTTAAAATAACATCACCATTTTTTTGTACAAATGGTTCTAGATGAACAGAAAGTGGCACAGTACTTGAGAATACAGGTAATTCACCTTGCAAATGGACATCGTCCTCTAATGTAATTCGATAACGATGCTTTGTGCCTTGGAGTAATTCATCCAAATAAGCGTTAACAAGCTCATTTAAATTTTCTTTTGTCGTTCGAATAAAAAATTCTGAGTTTGGTTGTTTATTCTCATCGATATCCTGTGGGATTGTCACTTCTTCGACTGGCCACAATATCAAAGTGGTTAATAAAACGACAATCGAACTATTTACAGTGAGCAAAATGTAAAAGCGTTTCTTCCAATTGGCTCTTTTTTTCTCCTTTGGCATTCGGCTCACCTTTCTTCACGATTTGTTATATATTCAAGAACACGTTGCGCCATTCGTTGATAGCCCTGTTGGTTCGGGTGGAAATGATCCGCAGCGAAAAGTGTTTTCTCTTTGCTGTTAAATAAATCCTTTGTCGGAATATAGGTTGTATGATTGTATTGCTCAGTTACTTTTTTACTCGTTTTATTCCACTCATTAACGATCATGCTGAGTTCTTTAATTTCTTGAAAATATCGTTCGAATGGATTATAAAATCCAAGTAAATATACTTCTGCATGGTTATTGTTTGCTTGAATTAGACTAAAAATAGCGTGAAGTCGCTTTTCATAGTTTGTGCGTTCTTTTTCAAAGGCTTCATAAGTTATATTTGTTATATTTTCTTTTAACACTTGCATAATGTCATTGGCGCCAATGGTAATTAATACAATATCTGCTTCCTTTAAAGAAGTAGCAATCTTTGGGTCTTCCATTCGTTTTAACAACTGATCCGTTCGATCGCCCCGTTTACCAAAGTTCGTGACATGTGCCTTTTTGTTTGTTTCATTAATCGATTGCTCGATTAAACCGACATAGCCGCCTTGTTCAGATGAATCACCTATTCCTTGAGTAAGGGAATCTCCAAGTGCAACAATGTTAACCTCTTGATTGGTGAAGAAATCGACCGTTTTTTTAACAGCTTCTGTTATTGTATTTGTAAGTTTGTTTTCATTTTCTTCGGCTGTTTCATTTTCTGCCTGTTTATTCGTTTCGTTTGTTTGCTCTTTTTTTGTTGTCTCATTGTTTTCGTTTGCATGTAATTGCTCACTAAGCTCTGATAATTTTTTTTCAGTCGCTTGTTCATGTCGAATATACATGAATAATACAACCCCGATCAACACAACGCCAACCGAAAGGGATATAATAAGCAAATTCTTTTTCATCATAACCACACCAATACTTAAAGTATTCTTTCTTTATCTTATGTTTATAGGATTGAATTATCTACCTATCCCATTATATAATTCCCCAAATATCCTGTCTTTTAACATCAAGTTATAGTTACCCGTTATGAAGATAAATCGACGATTAAAAACGGACAGTATTTAAAAAGAAAAACATGCCGGTGAGCTCTAGACTCTCCCTCTGATACGACGCTTTGTTGGCCGCCGATATACGGAGCCAAGATAGAGAATGAGTGCTAACCATATGAGAGCGAAAGAAATTAGATGTGCTTGTGAGAAGGTTTCATCGTACACAAATACACCTAAAATTAGCATCAGCGTTGGTGCAATGTATTGCAGAAAACCTGCTAAGGCCAATGGGATGCGTTTGGCACCACTTGCAAAAAGTAAAAGCGGAATGGCAGTAACAATTCCGGCTCCCATTAACAGGACCGTTGGCATGGATGGGAATGTCTCACTAAACGTATTGCTCGGTAAACGGAAGAGATAGATGATGGCTATTGGGGTTACAAGCATCGTCTCTAACGTTAGTCCGTACATTGCTGATATGTCTACCGTTTTTTTCAATAAGCCATAAAGCCCAAAGGTAAGTGCAAGTAATAAGGAAATCCAAGGAAAGACGCCATAGCTAAAGGTTAAATAGATTACTCCGACGGTAGCTAAAAGAACCGACAGCAATTGCCTTCTTGTTAATCGCTCTTTTAAGAAAAGGATGCCTAATAAAACGCTCACTAAAGGATTAATATAATAGCCAAGACTTGCTTGAATCACGTGATTATTATTTACTGCCCATATGTACGCGAGCCAATTTAAGCTAATAAAGATGGAGGCGAACAGGATACCGACTAATTTTTTTCTATCTTGCATAATGAGGAGACATTCTTTTATAAATGCACGTCCTTTTTTCAAGCTAACTAAAATGATGAGCATAAATAGAAAAGACCAAATAATCCGATGTGCGAGAATTTCTCCAGCAGGAACCTCGTCAAGTAACTTCCAGTAAATCGGTAAGAACCCCCAAATCAAATAAGCAAGCGCTGCATAAATGATTCCTGCTTTTTCTTTATGATGGTCCATCTTTAATCCCCCTCATATATTATGTTTTGGCACTATTTTTTCGCCTATTGTTTTAAACCCGTTACTTTGCACGATAGGTAGACGCTTTTAGCGAACATGGCTTGAGCCTCCTCGGAAGTCTCAAGTCTTATGCTTTTCCCACAGGAGCCACTGCCTTTCGTTTTAAGTAACTAAATATGTGTTCAAATCCTGTGGACGCTCCGTGATATTCCTAGATAATGGTCCAGTTTTGTGTTGTCTTATTAAGTTCATTGTATCTTGGAAAATAATTATCTTCTAATTTTTTTCATTTTAGTTCATGTAAATAAATCTCATTTTAGAGGGAATCGCAAAAAAAATCAAAAAGAGAATCTTTTCTTAAAAAAGAAAACGCTTTCAAAATAGAGATAATTCGAATAAGATGAGAGTAGAAATTTATTTTTGACAAGGGGGAATTTTCGATGAATCGGAAATATAAGCACTTGGAGACAGCGGTTATTCATGAAGGCTATACTGCAAAGGAGATGCTTGGCAGTCTCACTACACCAATTTTTCAAACATCGACTTATACGTTTGATTCAGCAGAGCAAGGAGAACGCCGCTTTGCAGGGGAGGAATCAGGCTATATATACTCTAGGTTAGGAAATCCGACAGTTACGGTGCTTGAAGAAAGGATAGCCGCATTAGAAGGCGGGGAACGCGGGTTAGCATTTTCTTCCGGAATGGCAGCAGTTTCGGCAGTGCTCATTGCGTTGACGAAAGCAAATGACCATGTACTATGCTCGGCAGGCTTATATGGCTGTACATTTGGCTTGCTCACCATGCTCCAAGAAAAGTATGGTATCGAACATGATTTTTCTTCTATGCAAACAAAAGAAGAAATCCGAAAAAGCATTCGACCTGAAACCGTATGTATTTATGTAGAAACACCAATTAATCCGACAATGCAACTAATCGATCTGCAATTGGTGGTAGAGGTTGCAAGGGAATATGGTATTCCGGTAGTGGTGGATAATACCTTTGCATCACCATATTTACAGCGCCCAATTGAATTAGGCTGTGATGTTGTTATTCATAGTGCAACGAAATATATTAGTGGGCACGGAGATGTAATTGCTGGCTTAGTTGTTGGGAAAAAGGAATTTTTAGATTCAGTAGCGATGACCACACAGAAGGATATAGGAGGCGTTCTTTCCCCATTTGATGCATGGCTACTGCTTCGAGGATTAAAGACGTTACCAATTCGAATGGATCGTCATTGTGATAATGCTATGCAAATTTTTAACCAGCTGCAACAGCATCCGACCATTGCTGCTGTTTATTATCCAGACGATAAAAATCATGCTCAATATGCGATTCGAGAAAAACAAATGACACGTGGAGGTGGCGTGCTATCCTTTGAAATAAAAGGAACGAAAAAAGCGGCACAACAATTGCTTAATGCACTTTCTTTCGTGAAAATTGCCGTTAGTCTTGGTGATGCCGAAACGCTAATCGAACATCCAGCAACAATGACACATGCGGTTGTTCCAGAAGCATCACGTCTTGATATGGGAATAACGGATCAGCTCATTCGACTTTCTGTTGGATTGGAAGCGTGGGAAGATATTTGGGCGGATTTAGAACAAGCGTTACGTCTGATTTCCACACAAGAGCCAGTATCTGCTGGATTCAACGAAAAATAAATAATTTTTAAAAACACAGCCCATGACGAGCACCAGTTGTTCGCTTCATGGGCGTTTATTCCAAGGCTGAAGTGTTCCTACAATCGTTTCTGAGGCATCCGTCCGAATCGCTTTCATAACTCCTTCTGATATCTCATCATGCGTTAACCAGCGTGATTGCTCATTTTCAACAATGAATCCCAAATATACCCGTCTATACGTGCAATTTTCAGGCACTGTGAGACGCTCTTTTACAAAATAAGAAGAACTACCTTGGACATGAAATAATTTCCAAGGTAGTGAATCATTCGCACGTTCACGAATAATAGTGGGCAATGCATAAGGGGCAGAAGAATGTATCCAGCTAATGATTAGCTCTGGAGCACCATGTATGGAAAATGCTTTCTTGACACCCGCTTCAAGTGCTCGATAATTATGATAATCCACACGAATGCTATACAACTGATCAGGAGCTGGACTAGATGCTTTCATCGCTTCAAAATTACGTGTGTTGCGATTGATTACAGATAAGAAGTAGTTTTGCGCTACAAGCCAATGTGACACATTTTGTAACATGCCTGTTCCGCCAATAATTAAAGCATGTTTCCGATGCATTCGCTTCACCCGCTCTCCATTCATTCATACCAGTTATTATACCTTATATCCATCGTAGTAACGAAGAAATTCATTTTGTGCTATATTAAGAATATGAGTTTTGTTGAAAGGAGACGGAAGTATGGATATCATGCCCTATCTATTAGGTTCTATTATTGTATTCAACATTGCTTTAGGAATGTCGATTATCTTTTTAGAAAGAAAAGATGCGAGTTCCACATGGGCATGGTTGATGGTATTGCTTTTTATTCCCATTGCGGGTTTTTTTCTTTACTTAATTTTTGGGAAACCAATTAGTAGAAGACGTATTTTTACATGGGATACGAAAAGCAGACTAGGTGTTAAAAAAGCGGTTCAATCACAGCTTCGGGCAATTGAAGAAGATACGTTTGCGTTTAAACATAAGGAATTAGTTGCTTATAAAGATTTGTATTATTTACATTTAAGAAATGACGATGCGATTTTCACTCAAGATAATCAGGTTGATATTTTTACAGATGGTAAAGAGAAGTTTGAATCACTGCTACAGGATTTACAAAAAGCAAAGGATCACATTCATCTGCTTTACTATATTATCCGCCATGATCAGCTAGGACAACGAATTGCAGAAGTTTTGATTAAAAAAGCGAATGAAGGGGTAGAGGTACGTGTGCTTTACGATGATATGGGGTCACGTATGCTTAGACCGAAGTATATTCGTCGACTACGAAAAGCGGGCATTCTTGTCGAAGCATTTTTCCCACCTAAAATTCCGAAAATCAATTTTAAAATAAACTATCGAAACCATCGTAAGCTGGCCATTATTGATGGGAAAATAGGTTATATTGGTGGATTTAATATTGGAGACGAATATTTAGGGAAGAATAAAAAATTTGGCTACTGGCGTGATACCCATTTGAGAATTCGTGGTGATGCGGTTCATAATATGCAAACACGTTTTATTCTTGACTGGAATCAAGCGTCGCGTAACGATATCCTATATGAGGATCGATACTATGCTGCTGAGCCTCGAGGAGATGTTGGTATTCAAATTGTTTCCTCCGGTCCAGATTCAGATTGGGAACAAATTAAAAACGGATACATTAAAATGATTTTATCTGCAAAAGAATATGTCTACATCCAAACTCCATATTTTATTCCAGATGAAAGTCTCCGAGATGCACTTCGAATCGCTGCACTGTCAGGGGTAGACGTTAAAATTATGATTCCTAACAAACCAGATCATCCGTTTGTTTATTGGGCAACACTTTCCTATATTGGTGACTTATTATCCGCTGGAGCAGACGTTTATGTGTATCAAAAGGGATTTCTGCACGCAAAAACAATTGTGGTAGACGGAAAGATTGCCTCAGTTGGTACTGCAAACATTGATGTCCGAAGCTTTCGATTAAACTTTGAAGTAAATGCTTTCTTGTATGATGTTGGACTAGCGCAACGCCTAGTTGCTGCATTTGAAGCTGACATCGAAGATTCTACACAAATGACGAAAAAGCTATATGATAAACGATCGCTTGGAATTCGCCTCAAGGAGTCTATTTCACGGCTGTTATCTCCAGTATTATAGTAGAAATTTTAACATGATATCTTGCAGAAGGAGGAGTTTTTATGGAGGGTAAGCCCATTTCTAATTCTTTAGCGGTAAAAACATCCCATGTACTACCGCCGGATACAAATTCTCATGGAACTTTATTTGGTGGAAAGCTAATGGCACATATTGATGATGTTGCAGCAATAGCAGCAGTTCGCCATGCCCGACAGCTTGTTGTAACGGCATCAACAGATTCTGTTGATTTCCTTCAGCCTGTCAAAGAAGGTGACTCAATTTGTATTGAAGCTTTCGTAACATGGACACACAATACTTCGATGGAAGTGTTCGTCAAAGCAGTAAATGAAGACCTATTAAGTGGAAAGCGGAAGGTATGTGCGACAGCATTTATGACGTTTGTTGCTGTAGATGAACATGGGAAACCAATTCCCGTTCCTCCGATTTACCCAGAAACAGAGCTAGAAAAACATCTACACGATGGCGCGCCATTAAGAGCGGAGCGACGTCGAGAGCGAAGAAGCCAGTCAAAAGAATATGCGACCATGTTTGGCACAGATTTCCCATGGAAAAGTAATAAATAAATTTGGTATGTAATGATAAAAGTATACTGCGGTGCTTCCTAGAAGTATTTATTGTTCTGGGAAGCTTTTGTTTTTGAATGAATGAGGTAACACTACATATAATGTAGTACATGTACCATATCTTGGTTGATTAATCATCCTGCAAATAGGGTAAATAGGATGTTAAGTCTTAGCATGGATTATATAAAGGATGAAAGGGGATTACGCATTTGTATTTTTTAGAGAATTTGATTAGCGATGTAAATACGATCTTGTGGACATATGTGTTAATCGCAGTATTAATTGGGCTTGGACTTTGGTTTACCGTACAAACAAAGTTTGTGCAATTCCGGTACTTTCCGGAAATGTTTCGTGTGTTATTCGATAAACGAACAATCGATGCTTCCGGTAAAAAAGGCACCTCATCATTTCAAGCATTTGCCATAAGTGCTGCATCGAGAGTAGGAACAGGGAATCTGGCTGGTGTCGCCTCAGCAATTTCCATTGGTGGGCCTGGTGCGTTATTTTGGATGTGGGTGCTTGCTCTAGTCGGAGCAGCATCAGGATTCGTAGAAAGCACACTCGCACAGATTTATAAAGTACCTGAAAAAGATCAATATCGTGGTGGACCTGCATATTATATAGAAAAGGGCTTAAATAAGCGCTGGCTTGGTATTGTTTTCGCCATTATTATTACATTAACATATGGTCTTGTTTTCAATTCTGTTCAATCCAATACAATTAGTCTTGCGTTTGCAGGTGAATTTGCTGTAGATAAGCGTGTTATTGCAGGAATACTCGTTGTATTAACAGCAGTTGTTATTTTTGGTGGTTTAAAAAGCATAGCGAATGTAACGCAATTTATTGTACCTATTTTAGCGATTATTTATATTTTCATTGCACTTTATGTGCTTGTTGTAAATATAACGGCGATTCCAGACATGGTTTCCTTTATTTTTGCGAATGCTTTTGGGATTCGTGAAGTTGCTGGAGGCGGATTTGGAGCGGCAATTATGTACGGAATAAAACGCGGGCTATTCTCCAATGAAGCAGGGATGGGGAGTGCTCCAAACGCAGCAGCGACTGCTGAAGTGACACATCCCGTAAAACAGGGACTTATCCAAGCATTAGGTGTGTTTTTTGATACGATCCTTATTTGTAGTGCAACAGGATTAATCATCATGACAGCAGGTGGATTTGAAGGAAGTAAGCTGGATGGTATTCAGCTAACGCAAAATGCTTTTTCCCATCATATTGGTGATTGGGCGGGAATATTTATTGCAGTCGCCATTTTCTTGTTTGCATATAGCTCGATCTTAGGTAACTATTATTATGGGGAAAACAATATTGGCTATATAAAAGATACAAAAATAGGCTTATTTATATACCGTATAGCGGTTCTACTCATGGTTGTGTTCGGTTCCGTGGCAACCTTTGATCTTGTATGGGCACTTGCGGATGTAACGATGGGCATTATGGCACTCATTAATTTATATGCCATTACGAAATTGTTTAAAGTTGCTAAACGAGCTTTGCAGGATTATCAAGAACAACGGAAAGCTGGGAAAGATCCTGTATTTTATCGAGATACATTAGAAGATCAAACTGGAATCGAATTTTGGGGAAGAGATCAAACTGGAGATAAATAATAGCGGTATGTAAGAAAAGGCTTTGATCATTGATTTTTGGTGATCGAGCCTTTTTTGTTGCAGTTATTTGATTTGCTTCCATTAGATACAGCTTACCCTTAGCTTTCCATTCTTTTTCACTGAACAAGAGTTTAGTAAATAAATGAAACTTTCTAAAAATTACTTGCAATTCAAAAAGGAAACGCTTACAATGAGGAGAGAGTTGGAGAGGGGTCTAATGATGAAGATCCAAACGGAGAATCGATATTTTTTAAAAATAGGAGGCATGGTTCTGATACCATCGCCTCCTTTATTTATGGACTTTAACATGGTAAAGCGTTACAACGGAGGTGCGCCATGATTTATCTTACTGGAAATAATCTAACGATGGATACTGTCGAGCGCGTTGTATTTCAAAAAGAGAAAGTCGCGCTTGAAGGAGCAGCAAGATTAGCGATTCAAAAAAACCGCAGCACAGTGGAAGCGCTAATAGCTAGCAGAGATACAATGTATGGCATTAACACTGGTTTTGGAAAGTTTAGTGATGTGATCATTGATGAGGCTGATTTAGATACATTACAGCTTAACCTACTATATTCGCATGCTTGTGGTGTTGGTTCTCCTTTCTCCGAATCCATTTCGAGAGTAATGCTGCTTTTACGGGCGAATACACTGGCAAAAGGACATTCAGGAGTTCGCATAGAACTAGTAGAGCAATTAATCGCTTTCCTCAATGCTGAAATCCATCCAGTTATTCCACAGCAAGGCTCGCTTGGAGCGAGTGGTGATTTAGCACCTTTGTCTCACCTTGCGCTAACACTGTTAGGAGAAGGAAGCGTTTATTACGCTGGAAAACAACAGGATGCTAACGTAGCTATCCGAAAAGCAGGACTATCTCCAATTCGATTAAAAGCGAAGGAGGGGCTAGCGTTAATAAATGGTACGCAGGCAATGACAGCGGTTGGTGTAATTGCATATATAGAATTTCACCGCCTTCTAATACAAAGTGAACACATTTCCGCTATGACATTTGAGGCGCTTCGTGGAATTATTGATGCATTTGATTCAGCACTTCACGCTGCTCGTGGGCATAAGGAGCAAGAGATGGTAGCTGCACGAATGCGTATACTTTTAGCAGATAGTAAGCTGATTACCAAGCAAGGGGAGCTCCGTGTGCAGGATGCATATTCATTACGCTGTATCCCTCAAGTATTAGGCGCATCATGGCAGACGTTGTTGTATGCGAAGGAAAAACTAGAAGTAGAAATGAATGCGGTAACCGATAATCCGCTCATTTTTTCTGAAATAGAAAAAGTAATCTCTGGTGGGAATTTTCATGGACAGCCGATTGCATTCGCAATGGATTTCTTAAAGCTTGGCATCGCCGAAACAGCCAATATAGCGGAACGAAGAATTGAACGACTTGTAAATCCGCAACTAAACGATTTGCCTCCATTTCTTAGTCCTAATCCAGGATTAGAATCAGGCGCAATGATTATGCAATATACAGCTGCCTCGCTTGTTTCTGAAAATAAAACACTTGCCCATCCAGCAAGCGTGGATTCCATCCCATCCTCTGCTAATCAAGAGGATCATGTAAGTATGGGGACAATCGGTGCCAGACATGCATTCCAAATGCTACAAAATACAAGAAGAGTCATTGCGATTGAATTAATTTGTGCGATGCAGGCCGTCGAATATCGTGGAATTGATCGTATGTCGCTTTCTACAAGGAAGTTATATAAGGCTGCACGTTTACAAGTTCCGAGCATTACGCAGGATCGCATTTTTTCTAAGGATATAGAAACACTTGCTAATTGGCTAAAGCACAGCTGGCACAAAATTGATGAACAACAGCCTGTACAACAGAAATGGTAGCTTCGTGTTGCATATTTTGTATGGAGATAAAAGAGGATAAAAATTGCGGAAAGGTGGTTTTATCAAGTGAAACATACGATGGTAAGGGCGAAGAAAGGACTTACAGTTGAATGTAAAGGGTGGGAGCAGGAAGCGGCACTACGTATGCTTTACAACAATTTAGATCCAGAGGTTGCTGAAAAACCAGATGAACTCGTAGTGTACGGTGGAATTGGAAAGGCGGCTCGAAGCTGGGAAGCTTTTGATGCGATTGTATCGACATTACGGACGCTGGAAAATGACGAAACCATGCTCATTCAATCGGGAAAACCAGTTGGAGTGTTTAAAACACATCCTCGGGCGCCCAGGGTATTGTTATCCAATTCAGTACTCGTTCCGCAATGGGCGAACTGGGAGCATTTTCATGAACTCGATCAAAAAGGATTGATGATGTATGGACAAATGACAGCAGGAAGCTGGATATATATTGGGACACAAGGCATTTTGCAAGGAACATATGAAACATTCGCAGCAATTGCAAGAAAGCATTTTGATGGATCACTTCAGGGGACGATTACACTTACCGCTGGCTTAGGTGGCATGGGAGGCGCGCAGCCGCTTGCTGTAACGATGAATGGTGGCGTAGTCATCGCTGTAGAAGTAGATGAGACAAGAATTAACAAGCGTATCCAAACAAAGTATTGTGATGTAGAAACGAACAGTGTGCAAAAAGCAATCCAGCTTGCAAAGGAAGCAAAGAAAGCAGGAAAGGCACTTTCGATTGCATTACTTGGAAACGCAGCTGAGGTACACCAGCAAATGTTACAGGAAAATATAAAAATCGATATTGTTACCGATCAAACCTCTGCTCATGATCCGTTAAATGGATACGTTCCGATTGGGTACACGGTGGAAGAAGCCGCAAGCTTACGAATAAAGGATCCGCAAACCTATATTGAGCTTGCTAAGAAAAGCATGGCACGGCATGTAGAAACAATGCTTGCCTTTCAAAATCGCGATTCGATTGTCTTTGATTATGGAAATAACATTCGACAAGTTGCAAAGGATCAAGGGGTGGAGGATGCATTTCAATTTCCTGGCTTTGTACCAGCTTATATTCGTCCATTGTTTTGTGAAGGGAAAGGACCGTTTCGGTGGGCTGCGTTATCCGGCGATCCAACAGATATTTATCGGACCGATGCACTGATTCGGGAATTATTTCCAAAAAATAAAGCATTACTTCGTTGGATTGACATGGCACAGGAAAAGGTGGAATTTCAAGGGTTACCTTCACGTATTTGCTGGCTCGGTTACGGAGAGCGTGTGAAAATGGGGCTAGCGATTAATGAACTTGTTCGGAATGGGGAGTTAAAAGCACCAATTGTCATTGGAAGAGATCATTTAGATTGTGGTTCGGTTGCCTCTCCGAATCGAGAAACAGAAGGAATGAAAGATGGAAGTGATGCAGTGGCAGACTGGGCAGTGCTGAATGCGTTAATAAATACGGCTGCAGGTGGTTCCTGGATTTCCTTTCATCATGGTGGAGGAGTAGGGATGGGTTATTCGTTGCATGCCGGGATGGTTGTTGTAGCAGATGGCACGGATTTGGCACGAGAACGATTAGAAAGGGTGCTAACAACCGATCCAGGAATGGGAATTATCCGTCATGCGGATGCAGGATATGAATCTGCGATGGAGTTTGCGAAGCAACACCATGTTCAAGTTCCGATGGCGAGAAATGAAGAATAACCGATTTGTTAAGAGGGAGGTATGAGTGGATTGGAACACTATGATATTTTAATCACAAATATACGGGAACTACTCCCAATGGATCAGGGAGGACCTGTTAAAGGGGCTGCGATGAACAAGCTTACGATATTACAGGATGCTGCCCTTGCTATTCGAGATCGACGTGTCGCGTGGATAGGTACAACAAAAGAAGCGAAGACACTTTCGGCTGCAACAACGATTGATGCAACGGGAAAACTAGTTACTCCTGGTCTAGTTGATCCACATACACATCTTGTATTTGGTGGATCGCGTGAAGAAGAAATGGCGTTAAAACAGCAAGGGGTACCATATCTAGAAATCCTGAAGCAAGGAGGAGGCATTTTAGCTACAGTCGAAGCGACACGTGCAGCAAGCTATGAGGAACTTTTACAAAAAGCGTGCTTTCATTTGGACCGGATGGCGATGCACGGGATAACGACAGTAGAAGCAAAAAGTGGCTATGGCTTAGATAAGGAAACAGAGTTAAAACAACTTCGTGTTGCCAAGCAAGCAAATATCGAGCATCCAATCGATGTGGTGTCTACCTTTTTAGGCGCACATGCGATTCCAACCAACTTTAAAGATGACCCCGATGCGTTTCTTCAAGAGATGGCCAGCTTGTTTAATCTGATTCGTACAGAAGGTCTTGCGGAATTCATAGACATTTTCACAGAAACGGGAGTGTTTACCGTTGACCAATCACGTCGTTACCTTCAGCTTGCAAAGGATCATGGCTTTCAGCTTAAACTACATGCAGATGAAATTGATCCATTAGGAGGAACGGAGCTTGCTGTCGAATTAGGGGCAATAAGTGGTGACCACTTAGCGGTTGCAACAGATCTTGGCATTGAGAAATTAGCCAACTCGGATACAATTGGAGTTATTTTACCTGGAACAAGCTTTTATTTAGGGAAAGATAGCTTTGCACCAGCTAGAAAAATGATTGATAAAGGGGCGGCAATTGCGCTTTCCACCGATTTTAATCCGGGAAGCTGTGTGACAGAAAATCTACAGCTCATCATGGCAATGGCATCATTAAAACTAAAGCTGACGCCAGCAGAAATTTGGCATGCTGTCACGATAAATGCGGCACATGCTATTGGGAAAGGAAAGGAAGCGGGAACAATTGCCATTGATAGAAAGGCAGATGTAGTCATTTGGGATGTTCCTAACTACATGTATATTCCATATCATTATGGAGTGAATCATGCGAACACCGTCATAAAAAATGGGGAAGTGATTTTTGAAAGGCAGGAGATAAGATGCAGCAAATACGCCACTTGAAGCCTGCAGGGAAAGCGATTTTTAAGGATCGTTATACAAAAAAGGCAAACGAACTACTTATCCCTTGGCCAGAATCTAGAAAAGCTCCTTATGCGCTTGTAGGATTACCGCTTTCAAAGTCCTCCATTAGTCATTCTGGTGCATCGTTTGCTCCTGGAGTTATTCGGGCAGCATTAGCAAGCTATACGACGTATTCTGGTGAGTTTGATAAGGACCTTGTGGAAAATATAATTGATTTTGGGGACTTATATATGGATCCGACAGCTATTTCTCGAAACCAGGAATGGCTTTATGAAGGAATGCTAGATATTTATCATACGGAAGCGGCGCAAAATTGGTTTTTACTAGGAGGTGATCATTCAATCAGTTATGCGTCCATTCGTGCATTTGCAGAACAAAGAGGAAAAGTTGGTATCATTCAATTTGATGCACATCATGATTTACGTAATGTAGATGATGGTGGACCAACGAATGGAACACCTTTTCGTAGATTGCTAGAAGAGCAAGTTATCGATGGAAGTAACCTTGTCCAAATCGGCATTCGTGATTTTATGAACGCAAAAGCATATCATACCTATGCTGATGAACATGGCGTTCAGTTGTATTCGATGGCGGATATTGAGACTAGGACGATTCATGCTATTCTGCAAGAAGAAATAGAGCGACTTTCTAAGCGGGTAGATAGTATTTATTTATCTGTAGATATGGATGTACTCGATCAAGCCTTTGCGCCAGGCTGTCCAGCCATTGGACCTGGTGGAATGGATAGTAGCACTTTAGTAGATGCGATATTTATAGCAGCCCAAACTGACAAAGTGCAGGCGATGGATATTGTGGAGATTGATCCGACGATTGATTTTCGGAATATGACGAGCAAGGTTGCAGCGTATTTATTATTAACCTATATGAAGGGAATGAAATGTAGAAATGGATAGAAAGGGAATGCGACCCTTTAAAGGGAGTTCTAAACAGCAAGTGGGGTTGAAATAAAAAAAAGAAGCAAAGCTGCTTCTCTTTCATGTTTTATTTCGAATTAGTATGTTCGCTCGCTGTTAACGTTTCCCATTTATCCGCCCAGCATTGAATTTCTTGAATAACAGGTTTTAATGCTTTTCCTTTTTCAGTTAACGAATATTCTATTCTAACAGGAAACTCGGAATAAACCTTACGCTCAACAATGTTTTCTTTTTCAAGCATTTTTAAGCGATCAGAGAGTAGTCTACCACTAATAGGCAAGTCTGCTTCCATTTTTGAAAAACGCTTGCTTCCTTTTAGCAATTCTGAAAGTATTAGGCCAACCCAGCGTTTGCTAAGCAGTTGCATGGCCTTTTCAAAACGTGGACACAATTCTCCCAACAGGATCACCCCAGTCTAGTTTCTGCATTCAATGATTTTAAAAAACTACTTACCAAAAGTAATTAAAATAATCATAGCATAACATAGACGTACTGTAAAACAATCAGGGAAAAGGAATAGCGTGGAGGAAGGAGAAAAGATAGTTGGTAATTTAGCCGATTTGTGGAATAATAACGTTATACAAAAAACGAAATAATATTATTGGAGGTTTCATAATGGTTGATGTAAGAACGCAAGAGAAATATGCTGAATTGGCGCTCCGAACCGGAGTGAATTTGCAAAAAGGGCAGGCATTAATGATTAATGCACCTATAGAAGGAGCCGATTTCACGAAAATTGTTGTTAGAAAAGCATGGGAGCTTGGTGCAAAGGATGTACATATTAACTGGGTAGACGATGAACTCACGTTATTAAAGTATGAAAATGCGCCAGACGAAGTAATTGCGGATTATCCAGAGTGGAAGGTGTTACTACACGATACGTTTGCAGAGGATGGAGCGGCAGTGTTAAACATTCGTTCTACAAACCCAGATTTGTTAAAGGATATTGATCCAACAAAAGTAGCGATGGCTAATAAAGCAGCAGCTTTAGCAATGGTTAACTTTCGAAAGTATACGATGAATGATCGTATTACATGGTCTATTATTTCGATTCCAACCGGCGACTGGGCACAAAAGATTTTTCCAGATAAGTCTCGTGAGGATGCAATTGAAAGTTTATGGGACGCAATTGTTAAGATCGTTCGTGTCGATCAAGAAGATCCGATTGCGGCATGGGATAAGCATAATCAAACCCTCGCAACAGCACGCGAAATTTTAAACGAAAAGAATTACAAGAAATTAGTCTTTCGAGCACCTGGTACCGACCTTGAAATGGAGCTTCCAGAAGGTCATATATGGAAAGGTGGATCAGCAGAATCAGAGAAAGGAATTATTTTCAATCCGAACATTCCGACGGAAGAAGTATTCTCCTTACCACATAAATATGGCGTAAATGGAACTGTAGCAAGCACGAAGCCATTAAATTATGGAGGCAGCTTAATCGACAACTTTAGTTTAACATTCAAGGATGGGAAAGTAGTCGACTTTAAAGCAGAGCAAGGGGAAGATACATTAAAGCACTTATTAGAAACAGATGAAGGTGCTACCCGATTGGGTGAAATTGCACTTGTGCCACATGAGTCACCGGTATCACAGTCTGGTTTGATTTTCTATAATACATTGTTTGATGAAAATGCATCCTGTCATATTGCATTAGGAAAGGCATATCCTACGAATTTAGAAGGAGGCTCTTCCATGAATGAAGAAGAGCTTGATAAGCATGGTGTCAATGACAGTCTGACACATGTTGATTTTATGATCGGTTCTGAAAAGCTCGATATTGACGGTGTAAAAGCAGATGGTACAACAGAAGCTGTATTTCGAAATGGTACATGGGCATTAAATATAAAAGAAAAAAATTAAGCTGAAAAGGGCTTCCTAAAATTAGGAAGCCCTTTTGTAATAGACGCTTAACAACAATTTATGTTAGCTATTCTATCCAGCCATTTTTAACCAATACTGCTTTTATTTTCGTATAGTCATATTGATCGGGAAGTTTTTCGCGTAACGATTTTAAACTCGGTTCATCCAACTCTTTGTGCGCTTTTAATATCGTTTGCTCTTCTTCAGAGGTGAAAAAAATGTCCCAAGCAATTGGAAACCCCTCACGGAAGGCTTTAAATAGATGTCCTTCAATTGTCTGTTCGTTCATCTCTCGAATCATAGCAATTTCCTTAATAGATTTTCCGGATTGAAATAATTGATAGGAAACGAGGTGACTTGGTCGGTCATCAGCTGTGATAGTACGTTTTCGGACAGGTGCATTAATTTGAATGCTTGGCTTAACCGCTGGATTGTCACGACGCCAGTTTTGGATGACAGATAGGAAAGCAGCACCGTATTGCTCAAGTTTTTTCTCGCCGACTCCTTTAATATAAAGCATGTCCTCTGTTGTCTCAGGAATATAGCGGCTTAGTTCTTTTAAAGTTGCATCAGAAAAGAGTACATAGGGTGGTACCCCTTTTTGATCAGCAACTTCTTTGCGCAGCTTTCGAAGCGCCTCAAACAGGTCTGGGTAATAATCCTTTGCTTCTGTAGATGGAATAGGAGAAGTGAACATTGTTACAGATCGTTTTCCTTTTAGAACATCAACAGAATGCTTGTTTAATTTTAATGTAGGATATTTCCCATCCTCTGTAGCTAGGATATTTTCTGCAATAAGAAATTGAATCCGTTCGGTGAGCTCCTTTTCCGTATAAGCAGATAAAATACCATATGTAGTTAAGGAGTCTAACCGAAACTCTTTTAGTTTTTTATCTTTAGACCCCTTTAATACTTTTGCAGTCATCCCTACACCAAACCGTTCTCCCATCCGTTTTACACAGGAAAGAATCATTTGCGCTTCTTCTGTAATATCTGCTTTTTCCTGCCGTCCAACACAATTACTACATTTCCCACACGTTGTTTGTTCGGCATTCGTATCATGAAAATAGTCGAGCACATAGTTTGTTAAGCATCCATGTGTATGACAATAATTAACCATTGCTTGTAGCTTACGGTATTCATTTTGTTTTGCATGATCGTCCATCATTGATTGGTCAATTAAGAACTTTTGTAGCTGCACATCCTGGGAGGAGAAAAGAAGCAAACAATCACTTGCTTCCCCATCTCTTCCAGCCCGTCCAGCCTCTTGGTAATACGATTCAATGTTCATTGGCATTGCATAATGAATGACATAACGTACATTCGACTTGTCGATTCCCATGCCAAAAGCATTCGTGGCAATCATTATTGTTTTTTCATCATGGAGAAAAGCACCTTGTGCTTGTTTTTTATCAGGATCCGTCATCCCGGCATGATATTTTACAACAGCATGCTTTCGTTTACTTAATTGATCATGTAGATGATCTGCCTGTTTCCGAGTTGCGGTATAAATAATTCCAGATTCATTTGGATGTTCTTCGATAAAGGAACGAATGTAAGATAGCTTATCCTTTCCTTTAATAATATGAAATGCCAGGTTTTCACGTTTGAACCCAGTATTAATAACGTGCTTATCCTCAATTGTTAGTAAAGCTTGAATATCAGAAATAACCTCTTTTGTTGCTGTAGCGGTTAATGCCATATATACAGGTATATTTCGCAGCTTCTGTAATATCGGTACAATAGAACGATAGCTCGGGCGAAAGTCATGTCCCCATTGTGAAATACAGTGTGCCTCATCAAATGCAACTAATGAAATTTGAATCTTTTTTAGGATGGAAAGAAATCGAGAAGATTCAAATCGTTCTGGTGCTGCATAGACGAATTTATATTTTCCAGCAGCGATGTCTTGCATCCGAGCTTGCTGCTCTTCATTAGTTAACGAGCTATTAATATATGTAGCTGCAATTCCGAGTGCGTGTAAGCTGTCTACTTGATCCTTCATGAGTGATATTAAAGGAGAAATTATGATTGCAGTACCTTGCAAAATGAGTCCTGGTACTTGGTAACAGATAGACTTTCCGCCACCCGTTGGCATGACAGCCATTGTATTACGCTGCCCCATTACAAAGGAGATTACATCCTGCTGTCCTGGACGGAAGGATTCATAGCCAAAATAAGTTTGTAATATTTGTTCTTGTTGGCGTTTCATTTAGACGCTCCCTTTCTTCTTCCAATATCCTATCATATTTTGACAGGAACAACAGCAGGAGGGCAAAAGGAATTATAAAAATTTGCTAGCAAAGATATAATTACTTATTTTTAATAGAAAAGGATATAATGTGTAAAGGAAAGAAGTGTTTAAAATAACCGAAATATATGAGAAGGGAATGGGTATGGGTTGCCTAGCATCCTATTTTTTATCTTTGTTATTTTATATGGAATCGGTATCCACTTTTATATACGCAAAGATTACGACGAAAAGAAACAACTTACAAATAAGGGGTATGCTAAACTATTTAAAGCATTCGGACTTTTGCTTGTTCTTATTGCCATCTTTGTTTTTGTAATGGAATCTTTATAAAAACGAATCTATAATGCACGATAATGTAATATTGGATTTTTATTTTTCTCCTATTCTAGCCTAACGAAGCTAGAGGGAGTCCTTTTTTGGGAAAAAATAGGCTGTTGGAAGATAAATGTAGCCGATTATGAAAAAAATATTTTTGTAAGAGAAACTAATGACGGATATAGGTTTCTAGCAAAATCGTTTCAACGGAAAAAACAATTTCAGTTAATAACTGTTTACAATCTTATTTTTCCCATTTAAAATGTCTTTATATTTAAATGGAGGAGCTATTAACAAAATATGGATATGAAGGGAGCATGAGATGGTTCCATCACTTTTATTTGAAATTATGCTTATCGGCCTCTTAGGGATAGGGTCTCAATGGTTAGCCTGGCGTTACCGGTTACCAGCAATTGTAGTCATGTCAATTACCGGTTTATTAATCGGGCCAATATTAGGCTTTATTAATCCTGAAGAGGACTTCGGTAGTTTATATAGTCCAATTATTTCAGTAGCAGTAGCGATTATTCTTTTTGAAGGAAGCTTGAATTTGAATTTTAAAGAGCTTCGTGGACTAGGACGTCCAGTTTTCCGTATTTCAACGGTAGGAGCTTTTATTGCTTGGATTCTAGGATCATTGACTGCGCATTATATTGCTGGCCTATCGTGGGCTGTAGCGTTTATTATCGGGGGCTTGTTCATTGTAACCGGTCCAACTGTAATTATGCCACTTTTACGACAATCAAAGCTTAAGCCTCGACCAGCAAAGATTTTAAAATGGGAAGGTATTATTGTTGATCCAATTGGAGCGCTTTTAGCTGTCTTTGCATTTGAGATTATTGCCTTTTTAACGGCAAATGATCCAGATGGTACGAAGTTAATAATGTTCTTTATTGCTTCAATCTTTGCGGCGATCTTTGGTTGGCTTTGTGGTCGTGGGATTGGTTGGATGTTCGAAACAGGACATATTCCAGAATTCTTAAAGTCACCAAGTGTGTTTATCGTTGTGATTTTATGTTTTACGATTCCAGATACGATTGTCCATGAGACAGGACTTTTATCAGTAACCGCAATGGGAATGACACTTGCAAACATGGGGATTAGCTCTGTTGCCGACATGCGGCACTTTAAGGAGAATATCACCGTTCTTTTAATCTCCGCTATTTTTATTATGCTTACCGCTTCTTTACAAGTGGAAACCTTGTTGCAAATTTTTAGTCCGAGAATTATCGGGTATGTATTATTAATGATGCTAGCCGTACGTCCTTTATCGATATTCCTATCAACAATTGGCACGAATTTGACAACAAATGAAAAACTTCTTGTTGGCTGGATTGCTCCACGAGGAATCGTAGCTTTAACTGTGTCCAGTTATTTTGCTGGAATTCTATTAGATGCGGGTTATGAGGATGCCTCCATTTTAACAACCTTAACCTTTGGACTCGTATTCTTTACTGTATTGGCACATGGTTTCTCTATTCGATGGATGGCGAAAAAACTACATCTATCAATGGAAGGTAGACCAGGTACATTAATTGTTGGTAGTAATCGTTTTACAGTGGAATTAGCCAAATCACTTACAAAGTCAAATGCGCCAGTTATTATAGTCGACTCTTCATGGGAGCGACTACGTTGTGCGCGTGAAGGCGGTGTTCCTTTCTATCATGGAGAAATGCTTTCAGAGCAAACGGAATATCATTTAGATACAATTCCATATGAATATATGATTGCTGCAACAGATGACCATGCATATAATGCATTAATTTGTACCACGTTCATGCCAGAGTATGGTCGAACAAATGTCTTTAAAATTAGCCCTTACGATCAGATGAACGGGGGCGATGAAATGGTTTCAAAGGTGGCTGGCCGCTTGCTCTTTAGGCAAGATGTGACGATTGAAGATTTAAATGCCATGCTTGAAGCAGGATTTGTGTTTCGCCGTACGACATTAACAAGTCAATTTACGTATGCGCAATACAAAAAAGAAAAAGACGAGGCAACGGTTTTCCTTTATTTGATTAAACCTTCAGGTCAAATTAAGTTTTATTCTGAAGCTATGCGAACGGTTCCAGATTCGGGAGATGTCATCGTAAGTATTACACCACCAAGTAAGGAAATAGCCAAAATAAAAGCGAAGCTGGAAAATCAGCGCAATGGGAATGGAAACGAGTAAGGCAATTCGCCTTACTCGTTTTATAATGACTTAATCAAATGCCTCTAATTGTTTATATATATGAGCGATTTCCTTTTCTAGTCGAATAAGCTGAGCTTCGGCAGATGAAACTCTCCCACGCACATATTCTAACTTATCCATATCACTTTGAATGCGCACATAATCTGCTTTTAAATTATCTAGTTCATCCTGCAGCGCTGCTTTTGATTTTCCCATCTTTACTCACTCCCTTTAAATAAAGTGTAGCAACATGTTAGATCTTGTTCAACTTCTCATCCAAAAAGTATTTACAATGATTAAAAGATTGGTATAATCATGGAAACGTAAGGGGAGAAAATAATGGAAATTTCATGGGAGCAGTCTGTTCTTACTTTTGCAGAGCAAGTGGAGGGATTATTGTTACAAAAAGAGTCGTGTAATAATCTCATGCTTGGAATAATTGAAAGGCTGAAAGCGGAAAAAGAGTCTATTTGTGCCTGTTTTGGGGTTGTCGAGGAAAAAGGGCGAGTTATCTATGCGTTTATGCGAACTCCACCGAACCAATAGATAATAGCCGATGTAGCAGATGCTTCAGATGATATGATAGATAAAATTGTGCACTTTTTTTGGTCTCAAAAGCAGGATGTACCAGGAGTCATAGGTCCTGTCTCTTTAGCAACCCGTTTTGCCCAAACATGGGGGCGCCTTACCCGGCAAAAGGCAATCATACAGATGGAACAATTCATTTATCAGCTTGATAAGCTAGAAACTCCAGCTTTAGTGGAGGGAAGACTCGTGCTTGCTAAGGAGTGTGACCTGCCTTTAATCGCTAATTGGCTCTTTCAATTTGGAAAGGAAACCGGTATTCACACTACAAGAGAACAAGCACATACAACCGCACGGTATTTCATCGCAAAACAGTCTGCTTTCTTGTGGAAGGTAAATAATGACCCTGTTTGTATGGTAAACAATGCACGTACTACCCGAAATGGTGCGACGATTAATGCGGTATTTACACCAGACAAATTTAAGCGAAATGGCTATGCATCGAGTGCAGTTGCAGCCTTATCTGAACACCTGTTGAAGTGCGGAAAACAGTTTTGTAATTTATACACGGATTTAGCAAATCCCACATCAAATGGAATCTATCAAAAAATCGGCTACAAACAAGTTGGTGCATCGATTGTATTTCAGTTTCAAAGATCATCGTAGCTTATATAATAATGTCTACCTACAGTTTCCCATGAAAAAGCACGGATGGGAGCAACTTATTTTGCTTCTTCATCCGTGCTTTATTGTTAAATGAGACCATCCTTCTCGTTTTCCCTCGAGTTTAGATACGTATTATAAAAGTGAACAATAATCACCTTAACAACAGCGTAAAATGGTACCGCAAATAAAATACCTAGGAATCCTGCAATGCTTCCAGCAGCAAGGATGACCGTAATAATGGTTAAAGGATGGACACTTAACGCACGTCCCATCACATTTGGCGAAATGAAATTACTCTCAATTTGCTGTGCAATGAGCATAATTAAGGATACCCATACAATCATAAGCGGGTCTTGAAAAGCACCAACAATGAGCGCTGGGGCAACGGCAATAAATGGTCCTAAAAAAGGAATTACATTCATGACCATAGCAAACAAGGTGAGTGTTAAAGAATATTGCAAATTAATTATTTGATACCCAACGAACAAAAGAAGGCCGATACAAAAGCTAACAATCAGCTGACCTTGGATATAAGCTGTTAACGTATCATCAATCTTTCCAAGTAATTGACGAATATTCTCTGCTTTCTTTTTACTGAAAATTTGCGTAACAAAAGGAACGAGTTTTTCGCCATCTTTTAGCATGAAGAAAAGGAAAAACGGAATAAGCACTAATGCTGCGACAATGCTAATTAACTGCCCGATAAATCCAAAAATATAGTTTAGCACTGCTTCAATATGGGATTGTAAATTATTCATAAAATCATTTATTGCTTGGTTTACTTCATCCGGAATAATCGTTTGATTTGTTTGCCAGTAAAAAATCAACTCCTGTGCCCAATCGACCATTTTCGGGATATTATCAACGAGATTTGCAAATTGGACTTGTGTAATTGGCACAATATACATAGAAACAAGTGTACCGAGTAAAATCAAAACGACAAATACAAGTAAAATGGAAAACGGACGCTTTATTTTAAATCGTTCAAAAAAATACATTAAAGGCTTTGTTAAGTAATATAAAATTCCTGCACCAACGAAAGGAATCGCTACTGCACCAATGTATTTAAAAATAGGATCAAATATAAAATTCGTTGCTGAAATAAGCAAGATTAGTAGAAAGACAAGTATAAAGAATACCAGCGTTTGAAACCAGCGTTTATGAACCAAAGTTTTCCCTACTTTCCTAGTGTAATCTAATATTTATAGTTTAACGGTTGTAAGTCTAAAGTGGAAGGACGTTTTGAATATTTATTTTATCATTGTTTCCGGCAATCGTTCATTTAAAACCCTTTTAGAATCCCCTGTTAGAATAATTTAGCGAATTATGCTAGAATTTGAGCATATATAAACATTTTGGAGGACACATAGGATGAGGAATTGGGAATTAGCGTTGGAGAAGTGGGAAGCATTCAAACAGCTTGATCCAGCCTTACGAACACAATTAGATAATCTAGCTGGTAATCGGGAAGCTTTAGAAGAGGCTTTTTATAAAGAACTTACGTTTGGAACAGGTGGAATGCGCGGTGTGCTTGGTCCGGGAACGAATCGTATGAATATTTATACGGTGCGAAAAGCAGTAGATGGGCTTGCTCGATTTTTACTTTTTGAATGTGTAAATGTCAAGGATCGAGGTGTAGTCGTTGCCTACGATTCTCGCTATATGTCTCAGGAGTTTGCTGTTGAAACAGCAAAAGTACTTGGAGCTTATGGGATTAAAGCATATGTTTTTGAGTCGTTACGTCCGACACCATTATTGTCATATGCTGTCCGTTATTTCGGAGCAGTAGCTGGGGTTATGATTACTGCTAGTCACAACCCACCTGAATATAATGGTTTTAAGGTCTATAATGAAACTGGTGGACAAATGGTGCCACAGGAAGCAGATAAGGTTATCGCAAAAATCCAGGAAGTAGAAAATGAATTATTGATTCCGGTAGTAGAAGCGGAAACGTTGGAAGCCGAAGGGCTGCTATATTGGATTGGTGATGAGGTAGATAATGCTTATTTAGATCAGCTAGCACTAATCTCAAAAATGAAGCCGACTGAGATGGAGGAGTCGAAGGATCTTGGCATTGTTTTTACGCCACTTCATGGAACAGGACATCACCTCGTTATGCGTGGTTTGGAGCAATTGCATTTTGAAAATGTTAACGTTGTAGCAGAACAAGCGGTACCTGATCCTGAGTTTTCAACGGTCGATTCCCCTAATCCTGAGGAACATCAAGCGTTTGCAATGGCTATGAAACAAGGGATAGAGCTTCAGGCAGATATTCTTCTTGGGACGGACCCCGATGCAGACCGTTTAGGGGTAGCAGTAAAAGATCAGACGGGATCCTATAAGGTGCTTACCGGAAACCAGCTCGGTTCCTTGTTAATTGATTATATTCTTTCACATACGGAACCGGTCTTATTAAAGAATGGACGCGTGCTTAAAACGATTGTAACAACGCAATTCGGTCAAGCAATCGCTAAATCCTATGGGGTAGAAACGATGGATACGTTGACAGGTTTTAAGTATATTGCCGAAAAAATCCGTCATTTCGATGAGACTGGTGAAACCTTCATGTTTGGCTTTGAGGAAAGCTATGGCTATTTAATTAGTAGCTTTGTACGTGATAAGGATGCGATTCAAGCAGCAGTTATGGCTTGTGAAATGGCTCATTATTGGAAAAAGAAAGGAAAGACATTATTAGAAGCACTTGATTTATTAAAAGAAAAACATGGGTATTTCTTAGAAGGTATGTCTTCGCTTACGCTAAAAGGAATTGAAGGCTCGCGTCAGATCGCACATATCATGGAATCTTTTCGCAAGGAAAAGATAACCAATATTGCTGGCCTTACAATTGAGAATGTTGAGGATTACCTTGCAGGCGAACGCAATAATTTGATAACAGGTAGCATAGAAGAAATTGAGCTTCCAAAGGAAAATGTGTTGAAATTTAATTTGGAAAACAACAGCTGGGTTTGTTTACGCCCCTCAGGAACTGAACCGAAAATAAAGTGCTATTATGGTGTTTGCTCGACGAGTAATGAAGAAAGTGAAGCATCACTAGCTAAATTAAAAAAAGAAATGGATGAGCAGATTCAAGCGCTTATTAATGCATAAAATTGATTGTTCCGGACAAATTAAAGGAAATTGGATATGGTAAAGGTTAAAAAAGATTTGACAAGTTTCCTGTGAAAATGGTTTAATAAGATTATTATATTCCTAAAGGGGAGTAGCTGGACAGTTTAAGTCGTCATTACGAGAGAAATCTCCGGCTTATTCTGGCAACGGACGTTGTTAGCGAGACCTTTACCATGGATGGTAAAGGTCTTTTTTGATGGTCTTTACCTATCGGTGGAGACCATTTTTTATTGGTTTAATATGCACTTGTTACGGGGATTTGTTGGATAGATGGCTGGTATTAGTAGGAATTGTGGGATTCATATTAATTATTAACCTCACTATCACTTTAATCAACTGTATTAGTGTCGTGCTTAAGCCATAATGACGAAGGAGAGAAAGATAACATGGATGTACAATTACTTGTAGAGTATTTATGGGTACTGGTCGTATTAATCGGTCTTGAAGGTCTCTTGGCTGCTGATAATGCATTAGTGCTAGCAATTATGGTAAAGCACCTGCCAGGTGAACAACGGAAAAAAGCGTTATTTTACGGGTTGTTAGGAGCCTTTATTCTGCGCTTTGGATCGTTATTTATCATTTCGTTCCTTGTAGACGTTTGGTGGGTACAAGCATTAGGTGCTGCCTATCTTTTATTTATGTCTATTAAGCATTTATATGACAAGCTTTGGAAAAAGGAAAAAGAAAAAAGTACAAAAGAAGCTGCTGGCAGTGGTTTTTGGATGACAGTAGCAAAGGTAGAATTTGCGGACCTTGCTTTTGCTGTTGATTCTATTTTGGCTGCAGTTGCTTTAGCTGTTGCGTTGCCAGCAACAGGGCTTGGTCAAGTTGGAAGCTTAGATACAGGACAATTTCTCGTTGTTTTAGCAGGAGGAATGATCGGGCTAATCATTATGCGTTTTGCGGCAAACGTGTTTGTAGAATTACTTAACAAGCGTCCTGGCTTGGAAATTGCTGCGTTTGTTATTGTCGGTTGGGTCGGGGTTAAGCTAGCATTAATCGTATTTGCTCACCCAGACATTGCTTTGATTCCATATGGTTTCCCACATTCGACAACATGGAAGTTGATTTTCTATACAGTACTTGTTGGAATCGCAGTTGTTGGTTGGTTTCTTTCTGGAAGAGACAGCAAGAAAAAAGTACAACAACAAGATTTATAAATTCCAAGCGAATTACTAATGTATGGACCATTTATGGTAGGACTGGACAAGTTCTAGATGAAACCAAGAAACGGACGCTTTTTGCGTCCGTTTTTTATTTACTGGTTTTAAAACCACAGGCTCTGCCTGTGTGAGAATTCAACTTGTAGAGTT